>NZ_JBEZEX010000002.1:38270-257620 GCF_040649115.1 Micromonospora sp. NPDC049049
CCGTAGCCGGCCTGGTCGTAGCCCCGGTCGTCGTAGCCGCCGCGCTGCTGCGGAGGCTCCTGACCGTAGTTGCCGCCCTGGTCGTAGCCGCCGGCGGGCTGGCCGTAGCCGGCCTGGTCGTAGCCCCGGTCGTCGTAGCCGCCGCGCTGCTGCGGAGGCTCCTGACCGTAGTTGCCGCCCTGGTCGTAGCCGCCGGCCGGTTGGCCGTAGCCGCCCTGGTCGTACCTGCCAGCCTCCGGAGCGCCGTATCCTGCGGTCGGCTCGGCGGCGCGACCGCCGTACGGGGCGGCATCGGGCTGGCCGTACCCCTGCCCCTGCTCGGGCTGGTAGACGCCGGTGGCGTACGGGTCGGCCGGGGCCGGGTACTGGGTGCTGTCGCCGGTGTAACGGCCGGTCGGCTCGTCGAACCGCTCGCCGTAGCCGGCTCCGCCAGCGGGAGCCGGCGGGTAGGCGGCGGTGCCGCCCGGGGCGTCGTAATCACGACCGCCGTAGCCGCCACCGGAGGCGGGGGCGTTCCCGTAGCCGGCACCGGAGGCCGGAGCATTGCCGTAACCGGCGCCGGGCGCGGCACCATAGCCGTCACCGGCCGCACCAGCGCCGTAACCGCCCTCGGGGCCGGCCGGGGAGCCGTAGCCGCCACCGGAGGCGGGGGCGTTGCCGTAGCCGCCGGCACCGTACCCAGCGGACGCTGGCTCCTCGCCGTAGCCCGCGCCACCCCAACCCTGCTGACCCGCGCCGCCGTAAGGCTGGGCGGGCGCGCCGTACGGGTCCGGCGGAACGTCGTCGACCACCGGGCGGTGCATCATCGTCGGCGCCTCGCTCAGCGCTGCGCCGCCGACCATCGTCGGATCCGCTCCACCGCCGGGCCGACCGCCGACCATGCGGGTCTGGTCGTCCGGACCGCGGAAACCGCCCCGTGAGGGAGGCACCACACCGCCGCCGCCGGCAGCCGCCGGAGCGTCGTCGTCGTCGCCGTTCTCCCTGCGCTTCATCCAGAGCAGCACGATCGTGCCGACGCCGGCGGCGACCAGGAGACCACCGAGCAGAATGATCAGGTACGAGCTGAAGCCGCCGCCGTCGTCCTCGCTGCTGTTCGCGGCGTTCGCCGGAGCACCCTGGCTGGCCTCCTCGGTGGGCTCCTCCTCGGTGCCCTCCTCGGTCACCTCGTCGGTGGGAGTGGCCTCGGGGGTGGCGGACGGCGTGGCGCTGGGCGTCGTCTCGACCTTGATCGCGAGGCTGAGCCGCTGACCGGTGACTGCCTGCCCGGCGCTGGCGTTCAGGGACTTGAACGCCTTGATGTTGTCGAACGACGCGCCCAGGTCGATCCGTCCGGGCGCGATCGGGTTCTGGGTGGTGCCGGTGAACCGGAAGTCGCCGCTGCCATTGCTGGTGGCGTCGTAACGGTGACCGGCGGTGTCCTGGAGGACCACGAAGGCGTTCGGGACGGCCTTGCCGTCGCCCTGCGCGACCACCTTGCCGGAGACCGACCGCACGGTCTGGTTCTGCGGCGGCGGCGGAGCGGCCTTGCCCTTCACAGTCAGCGAGACGGTGGCGGTGTCCGGGCCCGACTCGGCCTCGACGGCCACCGTGATGGTCGCGGTCGCGTCGCCAGCGTTGTCGTTGGCCGCGATCCTGACCAGCGCCGACCCTGTCGGGTTGCCCAGGCCGCCGCCGGAGAGTTTGACATCGCCGCAACCACTGGCGCAGCTGACGCCGGACGGCAGGCCGGCGAGGCTGACCTTCGCCGACTCGTCGCCATTACCCCCAGTGACGCGCACGGTGATTGTGGCGTCGCTGCCGGCGTTTACGGTGATCGAGCCGGGGGAAACGCTGACATCTGCGGCCATGGCTGGTGTGGCGGGGACGGCGAGCAGAGCGCCGGCAACCAGCGCTACGACCACACCGGCCCGCTGCTTCCAGGCACGTCGGTGTGTTGACACGTCCACCGCCTTCCGGGCTGACTTCCCTCTGACCGGCGGGGCGCCGGGCCGGGGATCATCACGGTACGAATACGCCGTCGGCAACTATGCCTTGTCCGACTGCATGAGCGCGACCCAGGGCCAGCGTCGCGTGTTTGGCCTGGGGGTCGTATCGTCCCGTCGTGTCCTCTCCGCACAGTAAGTCCGCTGCCGTTGTGGCCGCGTTGTCGGCGCTCGACGAGGGGCGTACGCCCGAACGGCCGGTGTTCCGAGAGGCGGTCCGGTCGCTGTTGGCCGTCCTCGCGGAGCGCGCCCCCGGCCGATCGGTGGAGGTGCGCGTTCCACCATACGGGGCGATCCAGTGCGTACCGGGGCCTCGACACACCAGGGGAAATCCACCAAACGTGGTCGAGATGGCCCCGAACACCTGGTTGGAGCTGGCAACCGGCAGGGTCGCCTGGGCTGAGGCGGTCACCGACGGTCGCGTCCAGATGAGTGGCAACCGCGCGGACCTCTCGGCCTATCTGCCCCTCTAGTTGTCCCGATGTCCACTCCCCGTAACGCTGAGCAGGGTAATCGTGACTTTCTGTATTGACGCCGATTCGCGTACACTGTCAGGCGATGACAGTGGTCCCGGCAGAGGAGAGTGGATCCGCCCGTGATCCCCGCCCGGCCGGTCCAGACCAGCATGAGGGAGCGGTAGGTGCCCCGAGGCGACGGCCGGCTGAGCCACGACCTTGATCCCCAACGACCTGGCCCCCAGGATGCCTGTGGCGTCTTCGGCGTCTGGGCCCCCGGCGAAGAGGTTGCCAATCTGACCTACTTCGGCCTCTACGCCCTACAGCACCGCGGCCAGGAGGCGGCGGGCATCGCGGTGAGCGATGGCTCGGGCGTGGTGGTCTACAAGGACCTCGGCCTCGTGGCGCAGGTCTTCGACGAGCCCACCCTGGCCAGCCTGCGTGGTCACCTGGCGATCGGGCACGCCCGATACTCCACCACCGGCGCGTCCAACTGGGAGAACGCCCAGCCGACGATCCGGTCGACGACCTCCGGCACGACCATCGCGCTGGCCCACAACGGCAACCTGGTCAACACGGCCGAGCTGGAGAAGGAGGTCGCCGAGCGCGGCCTCATCGCGGACGGCTCGACAAACGACACCTCCCTGGTGACGATGCTGCTCGCCAGCCGACCGGATCTGTCGGTCGAGGCGGCGGCGCTGGAGGTGCTGCCGCAGCTGCGCGGCGCGTTCAGCTTCGTCTTCATGGACGAGTCGACCCTCTACGCGGCCCGCGATCCGCACGGCGTCCGCCCGCTGGTGCTCGGCCGCCTTGAGCGCGGCTGGGTCGTCGCCAGCGAGACGGCCGCCCTGGACATCGTCGGCGCCAGCGTGGTGCGCGAGGTCGAGCCGGGCGAGTTGATCGCGATCGACGAGAACGGGCTGCGCTCCACCCGGTTCGCCGCGCCGGAGCCGAAGGGCTGCCTCTTCGAGTACGTCTACATCGCCCGCCCGGATGCCACCATCGCCGGGCGCAACGTCCACTCGGCGCGGGTGCAGATCGGCCGGCAGTTGGCCAAGGAGCACCCGGTCGAGGCCGACCTGGTGATCCCGGTGCCCGAGTCGGGCACCCCGGCCGCCATCGGGTACGCGGAGGCGTCCGGCATCACGTACGGCGCCGGCCTGATGAAGAACCCGTACGTGGGCCGTACCTTCATCCAGCCGTCGCAGACCCTGCGTCAGCTCGGCATCCGGCTCAAGCTCAACCCGCTGCGGGAGAACGTCCGCGGCAAGCGGTTGGTGGTGGTGGACGACTCGATCGTGCGCGGCAACACCCAGCGCGCCATCGTGCGGATGCTGCGTGAGGCGGGGGCGCTGGAGGTGCACGTCCGGATCTCCTCCCCGCCGGTCAGCTGGCCGTGCTTCTACGGCATCGACTTCGCCACCCGGGCGGAGCTGCTGGCCAACGGGTTGGACAACGACGGCATCCGGCGCTCCATCGGCGCCGACACGCTGGGCTTCGTTTCCCTTCCCGGTCTGATCGCCGCGACCGAGCAGCCGAAGACCAGGTTGTGTCGGGCGTGTTTCGATGGGGAGTACCCGATCGAGTTGCCAGCCGGCAACCTGATCGGTAAGCACGTGCTCGAAGGGGTGGGTCGACGCGTCGCCAACTCGGCGCCGGAGGCCCCGCTCACCAACGGCTCGTCCGTCGCCACTCCGGGTGGCGTTACCGCAAACCGCCCGTAGCACCAACCGGCGCGGCCCGGCTACCGCCGGCGGCACCGAGAACCAAAGGGGAGAACCGTGACGCACGTGTCCGAGCGCAGCGGCGCAGGAAGCAGCCCGACCGGCGCCGGCGGCGACCGCCAGCCGTGGACGGGCGGTGCTGGCCGCCAGGCGCGCAAACGCTCGGTCTCGTACGCCGACGCCGGTGTCTCCATCGACGCGGGTGACCGCGCGGTGGAGTTGCTCAAGTCGAAGGTGCGGCAGACCCGCCGTCCCGAGGTGCTCGGTGACCTCGGTGGCTTCGCCGGCCTGTTCCGGCTGGACACGAAGAAGTACAAGAGCCCGATCCTGGCGTCCTCCACCGACGGGGTGGGCACCAAGCTGGTGATCGCCCAGCAGATGGACATTCACGACACGGTCGGCATCGACCTCGTCGCGATGGTCGTCGACGACCTGGTGGCCTGCGGCGCCGAGCCGCTGTTCCTGCTCGACTACATCGCCACCGGCGAGGTGGTGCCGGACAAGGTCGCCGAGATTGGCGCGGGCATCGCCGACGGCTGCCGCTACGCCGGCTGCGCGCTGCTGGGCGGGGAGACCGCCGAGCACCCCGGCGTCCTGCGTCCGGACGAGTACGACATCTCCGCGACCGGCGTGGGCGTGGTCGAGGAAGCCGACATTCTGAGCCCCGAGCGGGTCGAGGTCGGCGACGTGGTGATCGCCATGCGCTCCTCCGGCCTGCACTCCAACGGGTACTCGCTGGTCCGGCACGTGCTGCTGGGCGCGGCCCGGATGCGTCTGGACATCGTGATCGACGACTTCGGTCGGCAGCGGACCCTCGGCGAGGAGCTGCTCACGCCGACCAAGATCTACGCCAAGGACTGCCTCAAGCTGATCGCCGAGGCCGAGGTGCGGGCGCTGTCCCACATCACCGGTGGCGGCATCCCCGGCAACCTGGTCCGGGTGCTGCCCGAGCACGTGGACGCGGTGGTCAACCGGTCCACCTGGAAGCCGCAGCCGATCTTCGACCTGATCCAGACGAAGGGTCGGATCGACGACCACGACATGGAGTCGACCTTCAACATGGGCGTCGGCATGTTCGCGATCGTCTCGGCCGAGGACGCCGACCGGGCGCTGGCCACCCTGACCGGCCGTGGCGTCGAGGCGTGGCAGGCCGGCGAGATCATCGAAGGCACCGGCAACGTGCAGATGGTCGGTCAGCACACCCGAGGATGATCACCCTCCGGTGATCGTACGGGCACCTGATCAGGGCTTCACCCGAGTGGCCAATGCCGCCTAGCCTGAAGGGCACCCTTCAGAGACGGTCGGAAAGCCCCGAGGCTTCCCGACCGCCTCTCAGGCTAGGCGGAGGAGGGCAATGGCTGCTCGGGGACAGTCGTTCAGCGGGATGCGCGGCCTTGCCGCCGTCCCGTCGTACGTCGTCATGCAGCCCACCACCCTCTGCAACCTCGACTGCGCGTACTGCTATCTGCCGTTTCGCGCCGCCGACCGCCGGATGCCGGTGGCGGTGGCCGAGGCGGTCGCGGCCGCTGTCAATCCGTGGGCGGCGACTGGTCGGTTCTCCGTCGTGTGGCATGGCGGCGAGCCCCTGGCCGCCGGTCGAGAGCACCTGGCCGATCTGATCGCCCCGTTCGGGCCGGCGGTCGAGCACCACGTGCAGACCAACGCCACCCTCATCGACGACGACTGGTGCGATTTCTTCGCCCGGCACGAGATGCGGGTGAGCGTGAGCGTCGACGGGCCCCGGGCGCGTAACGGCGACCGGGTCAACCGGGGCGGTCAGCCGGCGTACGACCGGATCCTGCACGGCATCTCGGTGCTGCGCCGGCGCGGTCTGCCCTTCTCCGCGCTGGCCGTGGTGTCCCGGCCCGAGCCGGGGCTCGCGACCGAGCTGTACGACTACTTCCTCGAGCTGGGCTGCGATGTGCTGGGCATCAACATCGAGGAGACCGAGGGGGTCAACACCCGCGACAACCGCCACGACCCGTCGGCGGTGTCCGCGTTCTGGGCGGAGTTGGTCGGGGCGTGGCGTCGGGAGCCCCGGATCCATCTCCGCGAGATCGAGTGGTCGTTGCGTTACGCCGCGGCGGTGCTGGACAACTCGGCGGACGGGGTGCTGCCCCGCCATCTGGACCCGATCCCGACGATCGGTCACGACGGCTCGGTGATCGTGCTGTCGCCGGAGTTGGCCGGGTTCACTGACCCCCGCTACGGCGACTTCAGCAGCGGCAACGTGCTGACGACCCCGTTGGCGCAGATCCTCGGCAACGCGGCGTCGACGCCGTGGGTGGGGGAGTTCCTGGCCGGTGTGGAGGCGTGTCGGGCGTCCTGCCCGTACTTCGGCTTCTGCGGTGGTGGTCATGCCGCCAACCGTTACTTCGAACTGGGGCGTTTTGACGGTACGGAGACCGAGCACTGCCGCAACAGCAAGATCCGCCTATTGGAGGGAGTGTTGGAGCATGCCCGAGACCACCAGTCACCGGCGGCCTGAGCGCGAAGCGAACGACGGAGTCACCGAACGGGTGCGGGACGCGGCTCCCGCCCTCGTCGCGCTGCTCCAGGAGGCCGAGGACGCACGGCTGCTGCGTTCGGAGGTGTCGGGCGGAGGGGACTCCAGCGCGGTCTGTGCCTGGAACCACTTCGAGAACATCCCGACGTTCTACAACTGGAACAATCGCCCGCGCTGAGGGAGCCGTTGTCAGGGGCCTGTCGAGCGGCCGGAGTGGATCCGGTCGGGCCAGGCCCCTGATCGTCGGCGACTGCACCTGCTCGGGACGTGCGTGAGCACGCGGGGGTTACCGCGTGCTCAGCTGCGTCGAGAGGTCAGCGGGTCGGACGGACCCAGGGATCTGGGTCGTCGTCAGCGTGATCCTCATCATCATCGCCGACGGACTCTTTAGAGTCGTCGTCGAAGTGGTGCTCAGACTTACCAGCACCCGCCAGTTCGCGCTGCAAAGCGGTGAGGTCGGTGTTCGGGGAGTGGTACTTCAACTCCCGCGCCACCTTAGTCTGCTTGGCCTTAGCACGGCCGCGCCCCATGGCTCGACCCCCTCGCACAGAATGCGGGGCAGCCCGAAGGCGGGCCCCGATGACGTCAGGCATCTCTCGTGGCTCTTACGGTACATGGGGATGCCATCGTTCGGCACCTCGGGTTACCGTCAGCCGGCTCTGCGCGTCGCGTCGATCCGGCCGTCACCCAGTGTACCGGGTAAGGGGCGGAACGGTTAGCACCCGTGACACCGGACAAACCGCATCAAATTTGACCCCGGCTCAGCTTACCCAGCGAGGCCCGGCACCGGGGCCCGGAGGCGGATCTCGTCGACCCGCCCCCGGGGACGCTCAGCGAAGGTGGATCGCGCGCAGCCGGCCGACGTCCGCCATCCGCCGCTCCGCCAGCCGGTCGGCGGCCACCGCCGGGGGCACGCCCTCCGCGTCAGCCAGGTGCAGGATCTCGCGGGTGGTGTCGTAGATCCGGGTCGCCCGCAGCTTCGCCCGGTCGAAGTTGAAGCCCTCGATCTCGTCGGCCACCTGGATCACGCCGCCCGCGTTGACCACGTAGTCCGGGGTGTAGAGGATGCCCCGGTCGGCCAGCAGCTTCTCGATGCCCGGGTGGGCGAGCTGGTTGTTCGCCGCCCCGGTGACCACCTTGGCGCGCAACGCCGGCACGGTGTCGTCGTTCAGGGCGCCACCCAGAGCGCACGGCGCGTACACGTCGATGTCCGCGGCGACCAGCGCGCTGGCGTCGTCGACGAGGGTGACCTCAGGGTGGTTGCTGCGCACCCACGCCAGCGCCTTCGGGTTGACGTCGGTGGCGACCACCTCGGCGCCATCCTCCAGCAGGTGCCCGGTGAGGTACTTGCCGACCTTGCCCAGCCCGGCCACGCCGACCCGCCGGCCCCGCAGGCTCGGAGTGCCCCACACGTGCTCGGCAGCGGCGCGCATCCCCTGGAAGACACCCCAGGCGGTGAGGATCGACGAGTCGCCGGCGCCGCCGTGCTCGACGCTGCGCCCGGTCACGTAGCGGGTCTCCCGGGCCACCACGTCCATGTCCGCCACGTACGTGCCGACGTCACAGGCGGTGTAGTAGCGACCGCCCAGCGACTCCACGAAGCGGCCGTACGCGCGCAGGAGCGCCTCGCTCTTGATCTGCTCCGGGTCGCCCCAGATGACGGCCTTGCCGCCGCCCAGGTCCAGCCCGGCGAGCGCGTTCTTGTACGCCATCCCGCGGGACAGGTCCAGTACGTCGGCGAGGGCGTCGTCCTCGCTCGCGTACGGGTAGAAGCGGGTGCCGCCGAGTGCCGGGCCCAGCGCGGTGGAGTAGATCCCGATGATCGCCTTCAGGCCGCTCTGCTTGTCCTGGCAGAACACGACCTGTTCGTGACCGGTCGATACCGGGTCGTCGGTGCTCGCGAATACGCCCATTGTTGGCTCCTACTGTGGTGTGCGTCCTTGTGGGACGCGGACCTGGTGGACCCCGGCGGGGATGCTGCCGGTGTGATCGAGCCTAGTATCGGCCGCCGGGCAGGCGCTCGACGTGCCGCCGCCGTCCCACGGTGCGGCGCGCGTGCTCCGGCCGCTGACCGCGTACGGGCGTGGTTCGTGGGAGGATCGCGCGGTGCCGTCGCTCTTCGCTTCTTACCTGCGCGTGTACGAACCGCTGGCCGCGTTCGATCGGGACCGGCAGAGCTACTGGCGCCGCTACGTCTCGGAGGGGCGCGCGATCGCCCCGGTCGAGGGGCCCGGTCGGCAGCGGACGGCGGTGATCGAGGCGCTGGGCGCTGGCTGGACCCGGCTGCCGGACCTGCCGGAGGAGGCGTACGTCCTGGAGACGGACGACGGCCTGCTGGTCTGCCCGTGGAACCTGCGCATCCGGGTCGCTGAGGCGGCGCTCAGCGCCCGGGACGGGGTGCCCTCGGTGCTCGCCGACGCCTTCGTGCCGCCGGTGCTCGCCGGGCAGGCCAGGGCGGTGGTGGACGACTGGCGCAGTGGCGCCCGGGTGCTGGAGCACGGGGTGCCCCGGGTGCACGAGCAGATCGCCACCTGGGGCGTGCCGCTGCGGTGGTTCGTGCTCTTCGACCCGGCGGAGCGGGACCTGGTCACCCAGCCGGGCCGGCGGGCGTTGCGCTACCGCACCGAGATCTCCAAGGCTCGACGCCGCTCGTCGCGGGCGCTGTCGGTGCTGCGCAAGTCGGTGGGCGAGGCGCCGATCACCGAGGCGGTGGAGGAGGCGGCCCGCTGGCTGGAGGAATTCCATCCGCGGTCCGTGGTCGAGCTGGACTACGGCGGCCTGGTCGACCTGCTCTCCGACGAGACGCTCGCCGCGGACGACTCGCCCGAGCTGGTCGCCAGTGGCCTCGCGGGGCTGTCGCGCGGCGAGGCCGAGGAGGCGTCGGCCGCGTACGACAAATTGGTGGCCCGGTGGCGCGCGGTGCAGCTGTTGGAGCGGTGCAACTAGGGCATATCGCACTAGGAGCGCTCCCAAGGCGAGTTGTGCTCGTAGTTGACGCATCACGAACCGTGATCATGAGTCCTAATAAGGTACTTTCTGCCGTGTAAAAGTCGTAAAAATCGGGCATGGTTCATCCGTCCGTCTAGGGACCTTCATCCGTTCGGCCCATGTCGGACATCGGGGACTAGCCGGACCATGGGAGACGCGTCGGCCGGCGGGACCCCGGCCGATGTCTATACATGTGGAGGAGTGACCGATGGCATCGCGAACGCACGAACCAGAGCCGCTACTCACGCCGGCCGAGGTGGCGTCGATGTTCCGGGTCGACCCGAAGACGGTGACCCGGTGGGCCAAGGCTGGCAAGCTCAGTGCCATCCGCACCCTGGGTGGCCACCGTCGGTACCGTGAGTCGGAGGTCAGGGCGCTTTTGCAGGGCCAGATCCCGCAGCAGCGGCAGGGCGACTGAGCAGCGATAGTTCTTCGAAAGGGGCGGTGGATCTCGATCCGCCGCCCCTTTTCATGCCCCCCGACCGCGCGCGGGGTCAGCGCCGTGGCTCGGCCAACGTCACCCTGATGCCCACCGTGCCGCCCTCGCCGCGACGCAACCGGCTGCTCAGCAGACTCAGTCGACCGATCACGCGGTACTTGTGCTTGAGCAGGTCGCGGATCCGGCCGGTGTCACCACCTCCGTAGAGCGTCGCGTGAGCTGGCACCTCCGCGCCGTGTGGTCGACCCCGGACGTCGCACGGGGCGACGGTCACCTCGCCGTTGCGGCGGATCCGCTTCACCTTGCCGGAGTCGGCCCGGGTCCAGACTGCCAACGCCTCGCCGTCGCGCACCGCCCAGACCGGGGTCGGCACCGCCCGACCGTCCTTGCGGAAGGTCGTGAGCAGGATGTACTTCTCGGCCGACAGCCGGTCCAGCATGGTCACGCCGCCAGGATACGGCCGGTGCGGGGCACTGAGTGGCCAGATAGCGTGAACGTCGTGACGGTGGAGCCCCAGATCGGTGACGTGGTCGGCGAACTGCTGCGGGACACGCTCGCCGTGGCCACCGGGGTGGGCCCCCGGCCCCTGGTCGGTGGTCGACTGCCGCGACCGGTCATCGAGATCATCGAACGGGACGACGGTCTGATCAACGGCGCTCCGTCCGCGCACTACCTGGACGGGCCGGCGGAGTGGCAGCCGTACGACCACCGCGCGGTGGACCGGGCGCACGGCGAGACGCTGGACATCGGCACCGGAGCCGGCCGGATCGCGCTGCTGCTCCAGGAGCGCGGCGTACCGGTCACCGGGCTGGACACCTCCGCCGGCGCGCTGGAGGTGAGCCGGCGTCGCGGTGTCCGGCGGCTGGTGCACGGCACCGTCGACACGCATGTCGCCGACGGGTCGCGGTACGACACGTTCCTGCTGCTCGGCAACAACCTCGGGCTGTTCGAGGGGCGGGGGCGTGCTCCCGAGTTCCTGGCCGCGCTGGCCGCGCTGGCCCGACCGGGGGCGCAGATCATCGCGCAGGGCACCAACCCGTACGGCACCCGCGACCCGCTGCACACCGGCTACCACGAGCGCAACCGTCGACGCGGCCGGTTCGGTGGCCAGCTGCGGCTGCGGCTGCGCTACCGCGAGTTGAGCACCGAGTGGTTCGACTACCTGGTCTGCTCGGCGGACGAGTTCGCCAGCCTGGTGCACGGCACCGGTTGGCGGCTCACCGATGTGGACGACCGTGACGCCCCCTACTACCTGGCCACCCTGCGCCTCGTCGACTGAGCAGGACGGCCCCCGCTCACCGCCGGGCGGAGAGCGGGGGCCGTCCGTACGTCTCAGACCTGGACGGTCGGGGGGAGCTGCTCGGGCGGAAGGCCGCCGTCGCCGTCGACCACCTCGTCCGGTTGGCCGTCCTCGTCGATGTCGACCATGGTGATGTCCACCTTGCCGTCACCGTCGGTGTCGAACTGGAACAGGTCCGCCTTGCCGTCGCCGTCGGTGTCGACCACCCACACGTCGGTCTTGCCGTCGTTGTTGGTGTCGGCGCGCAGCAGTTCGACCCGCTCGTCGCCTCGGGTCTCCACGGTCTCCCCGGCGGTGACGCTCTCCGGTGCCTGGCTCATGTCGATGCGGTCCTTCCCTCGGTTGACGGGGCGTCATTACCCGATCCGGCGCTCCCCCACGCATGGACCGGGTCGTCGCGCTGTCTAGGGTCGCACCATGAGCGAGCGGAGCGGGCGGGACACCCGGGCCGGCGTAGCGGGGACCCCGCGCGTCGGCGGGCGGGACAGGGAGGCGTGATGAGCGATCGTTTCGTGGTCGTCGGTGCCGGCACGATGGGGCTTGGCATCGCGTACGTGGCGGCCGGCGCCGGGCACGCCGTCGAGTTGGTCGAGGTGGACCCCGAGCGGGGTACGGCCGCGCTGAACCGGCTCGCCGAGCTGTGGGAGCGGGCGGTGCAGCGCGGGAAGTTGAGCGCCGACGAGGCCGCCACGAACCGGCAGCGGGTGACGCTGCGCCCAACCCTCGCCGATGTCGCTCCCGCCCCCCAGGTGATCGTGGAGGCGGTGCCGGAGCGCCTCGAGCTGAAGCGTGCGGTTCTCCGGGACGCCGCCGCGCTGCGTCCGGCACTGCTGGGCAGCAACACCTCCAGCATCGCCATCGGGGCGCTGGGCGCCGAGCTGGACGCGCCCGAGCGCTTCCTCGGCCTGCACTTCTTCAACCCGGTCTGGGCGATGGCGCTGCTGGAGATCGTGGTCGGCCCGGCCACCGCCGAGGAGACCACCGCCGCGGCCGTCGCGCTCGCCGGCCGGCTCGGCAAGGACCCCGTCGTCGTACGCGACATGCCCGGATTCGCCACCTCCCGGCTCGGGGTCACCCTCGGGCTGGAGGCCATCCGGATGGTCGCCGACGAGGTGGCCAGCCCGGCGGACATCGACAAGGCCATGGTGCTCGGCTACCGGCACCCGATCGGGCCGTTGGAGCTCACCGACCTGGTTGGGCTCGACGTGCGGCTGGACATCGCCCGCACCCTTCAGGCCGCGTACGGGGACCGTTTCGCGCCGCCGCCGCTGCTGGTGGAGATGGTGGCCGCCGGGCGGCTGGGCAAGAAGTCCGGGCAGGGCTTCTACCGCTGGGAAGGCGGGGTCAGGCAGTGAGCGGGTTGCGGATCGAGGAGCGTCCGGACCGGCTGGTGGTCACGCTGGACCGGCCGGAGAAGCGCAACGCCATCGACGCCGACCTGATCGCCGAGCTGCACCAGGTCTGCGCCGAGTTGGAGGCCCGCCCGCGCCTGCTGCTGCTCACCGGCGGCGCGTCGGGCATCTTCGCCGGTGGCGCCGACATCGGCCAACTTCGCGAACGGGGTCGCACGGACGCCCTCGCTGCGATCAACTCGGCTGCCTTCGCCCGTATCCGGGCGCTGCCGATGCCGACCGTGGCGGCCGTCGACGGCCCGGCGTTGGGCGGTGGCGCGGAGCTGGCGTACGCCTGCGATCTGCGAGTGTGCACGGCGCGGGCGGTCTTCGGGCAACCGGAGGTGCGGTTGGGCATCCTGGCCGGCGCCGGCGCGACCCACCGGCTGCCGGCGTTGATCGGCGAGGGCCGGGCCAAGGAGCTGCTCTTCACGGGCCGGCGGGTGGACGCCGCTGAGGCGCTGCGGATCGGCCTGGTGAACCGGGTGGTGGACGAGCCCGGCGAGCTGCTGACGGTGGCGCACGCGTTGCTGGACGAGATCGCCCTGGGCTCACCGTTGGCGGTGCGGCTGACCAAGCTGGCGGTGGACGCGCCGGCCGCCGCGCACCCGCACCTCGACCTGGTCAGCCAGGCGGTGCTCTTCGAGGACGACGAGAAGCAGCGCCGGATGACCGAGTTCCTGGAGCGCCGCCGGCCGCGCTGATCCCGCGTACGCAGAAACGGCCGCACCGGCGTGAAGCCGGTGCGGCCGTCGTCGTTTCTGGGCCTGCCTACTGCCGGATCTGCACCCCGGCGTCGGCCAGGCCGCGGATCACCTGGGCGGACTCACCGAAGCCGATGATCAGCACGGCGTCCGCGCCGAATGCCTTGATCTCCTTCGCGCCGCCGCTGAAGTCGACCGGGGCGGCCTTCGCGTCGGCCGGCGGCTCGTACGTCAACAGCTTGAGCCGGTCGTTGGCGATACCGGCCTTCTCCAGCTCGTCGCGGACGGTGCCCTGGAGGCCCTCACCGTAGGAGTCCTTGCGGGCGACGATGACGATCTTCTGCGACCCGTCGCGGAGGATCACGTCGGCCAGCGCCCGGCCCTGGAGGCTGTCCGGCGGGGCGGTGCGGAAGTAGAGGCCGTTGTCTTCCACGTCGGTCAGCCCGCTGTCGGTGTTGGACGGGGAGAAGAGGACCTTCCCGGCCTGCACCACGTCCGGCAGCACCGCCCGGGAGATGCCCGAACCGCCGGCACCGATGATCACGCTGACGCCGTCCGTCACGTGCTTGGCCACCGTCGCCTTGGCCACCGCCGGGTTGGTGCCGTCGTCGCCGTCGAGCCACGTCACCGGCTTGCCCAGTGCGCCGCCAGCGGCGTTGACCTCCTTGATCGCCAGCGCCGCGCCGGCGGCCATCGGCGGGTAGGCGATCGAGAGGTCACCGGTCTTCGGCAGCAGGCCACCCAGGATCAGTGGCTCCTGGTCGGCGGCGGCGCCACCCGGGCGCTGCTTCTTCGGCTTCGGCGGGGCCTTGGTGCTCGCCGCCGACTCGATGCCGGCACCGACGAACTCGGTCTTGCCGTCGTTGATCTGCTGCCCGTCGAAGGTCAGCGTCGCGTAGCTCGCGGTGGCCGGCTCACCCTTGTCGGTGAAGCCCGCCCGGGTCAGCGACACGCTGCGGTACTCGATGTCCTGCCCGTTGCGGGCCAGCGCGAGACAGCTCGTCGGGTTTTCGCAGCGCTGCCCGTCGTTGGTCACGGCGACGATCTGCTTCGCGATGTCGGTGGGGTCGGTGCTGCCGGCCAACTGGGCGGCGAGTACGGCGATCACCACCGCGTCGTACGTCTCGGCGGAGTAAAGATAGTCCGTCAGCGCCGGATTGACGGCCCGTAGCCGGCCCTTGAAGTCGTCTGGCAGCGGCACGAGGGGCGTGGTGCCCTTCATCCCGTCGACGAGACTCGCCCTTTCCTTCAACTCCGCTGGATAGGAGTTGAGCATGTTGCCGTCCGTGCCGTAGAGGCGCACCTGTTGGGCGCTGGCCTCTTCGGGCTTGTCATCCCCGCAAGCGCTTGTGGCGAGCAGGATCGTCGCGCAGGCAGCCAGTGTGGCTACCCGCGAGCGGCGTGATACGAACATGGTCGTCCTTCCTCCGGCGAAGGTCCGCTGCGCACATTAGCGTGCCGAGGCCGGCGGCGGGACCGTGGAGGTGGCGTAATGCGCAGGTAGCTCGCGTTGAACACGGACAGTGACGGTTGAGGGGGCACTTGACCACCCGTCCTACTGTGCGCTGCGTGACGGACCTACCACAGCAGACGTTCGATGACGCGGCCGCCGTGCTCCGTTCGGCGCTGACCGGCGATGGAGACGCGGTGGTGGGAGCCTTCGACGCGGTCGTCGACCGGGCCGGCCTGGACGGCGCGTACGACGTCGCCTGGTGCCTGGCCGCGACGATGCTCGGTGACGCGCCGGCAGCCAGCGGGGCGGCGCTCGACTTCCCGGGGATCGACCAGGCCGGGTACGACACCCGCTGGGTGGCCCGCTTCGTCAGCGCGTACGCGAATCGGGACGAGCCGACCGGGGAGGCGCTGTTCGGCGCGGCGGCCGCCGACGGGCTGCTCCCCGACTGCCTGCTCACACTCGCCGGTTCGACGATCGCCACACTGCGCAGCCGCGCGGAGTGAACCGCCACCGGGTCGCGGCGTCCGTCGGGGGGCGGACGCCGCGACCGTGCGGGTCGCTCAGAACGCGTGGTACGCGATGAGCGGTTCGTACTCGTAGCGCAGGTTCTCGAAGCGGACCCGGAAGTTGACGCCGTCCCGGACGTCGGTCGCCACCGTGATCCAGCCCGAGTTGGCCGGCAGGTACGTCCAGTAGTTGCAGGCGCTCGTCTTGTCGACGAAGATCACGCACGCGTCGGTGCCGTACACGCTCGCGTTGCGCACGTTGATGTCGCGGCAGCGCGTCGTGGTGCGGTACTGGCCGGCTGAGCCGCCGTAGCGGCCGGTCTCGAAGTACGACCGGACCGCCCCGCCGTAACAGGTGGCGAGCGGGGCGAACACGTTCGGCCCGGAGCTGACCGGCGTGGTCGGGGTGGTCGGCTCTGCCTGGGCGGGCGTGCCGACGGCGAGCAGTGCGATGGCCGTGGCGACGGCGAGCAGACGAGCGGTCGGGGATGGCATCCGTTCGTTCCTCCAAACAGTTGGTCAACGGTCCGTGTCGGACTGATCATCTGGCCGTGACGATGATACGTATCGATCGATTGCCGCGCGGCCCCGGTGGTGTCCGGCCCGTGTGGTAGCTCTGTAGGCATGTCCGAGGCCATGCTCAGCAAGGTGCGCAAGCTGTTGGCCCAGGCCGAGGACCCGGCCTGCACGCCGGCCGAGTCCGCCGCGTTCACCGCCAAGGCGACCGAGCTGATCGCCCGCTACGGCGTCGACCGGGCGCTGCTCGCCGCCCGGGACCCGACCACCGACCCGGTCGGCGATCGGGTGCTCGACGTCGTCGCCCCGTACGCCCGCGACAAGGTCGGCCTGCTCGCCGCGGTGGCCGAGCCGCTGCGCTGCCGCTGCGTACGCCGCCGGCAGGGCAACGGCTTCGCCCTGCACCTCTTCGGCTTCGCCAGTGACCTGGAACGGGTCGACCTGCTCTTCACCTCACTGCTCGTGCAGGCGGCGCACGGCCTGGCCGCCACCGAGGTGCCCGCCGACGACCACCCCGCCGCCTTCCGCCGCTCCTGGCTGGCCGGCTTCGCGGAGGTGGTCGGAGGGCGACTCTGGGCGGCGGAGTCGGCGGCGGCCAGCGAGTCGGGCACCCCGTCGGTGGCGCTGGTGCTGGCCGACCGGTCCGACCGGGTGCAGCGCCGGCTCACCGAGGAGTACCCACGGCTGCGTACGGCACCGCCACGTCGGTTGGGCGGCACCGGCTTCGGTTCGGGGGCGGAGGCCGGGGAACGCGCGAACCTCGGTGGTCGGGACCTCGGCGGTGCCGCTGCCGGTCGGCGGCTCGGCCAATGACCCGGTAGGCCCGTCAGGCCGCCGTGCTGGGGCGATGACGCGACACCGTGGCGACGTAGCGGGTGAGCAGCTCGTGCCAGCCGGCCGTGAGCGCCTTGCGGTAACCCTCGGCAGCCTCGCCGTGCCGGTCGAAGTGCCGGTGCTCCAGTTCGAGCCGGGTCTGTTCCGGCCCCTCGGCATGGAACAGCACCTCGACCTCGCTCGCGCGGGCCGGGTCCGGCACCGGTGCCCGGTCGGGGCCGATCTGCCACACGAAGACCAGTCGGCGAGGCGGATCCCAGGTGAGCACCCGGCCCCAGTCGGCCCGGAAACCGTACGGGCCGATCTCGTAGAGCATGCCGCCGGCCCGAGGCTCCATGCCCAGCTCGGCCAGTGCGTCCGGGCCGGACCAGGTGTATTCGGTGACCCACCAGTCGGTCAGCTCGTCGCTGAAGACCGCGAATGCGTGCTCGGCAGCACCCGGGACGAGAACGCTGCACCGGAGAGAGAACTGGCCGACGTCCTGCCGGATGTCGGCCGGATCAGTCAATTCCTGTCCCATAGGCCCGGACCATACCGGCTGATGCCTCGGTGTGCAGCTTCGCGCGGTGCCCGGTTCCAGACAGAGGGTCGTCGAGTCGTCACGGACGGGATGCCCGGCCGGAAAGCGGGTAACCGCGCGGACGACCGGGACTTTCGGGCGGGCGGGCGGGAGATCATGAGCGAGAACGCGCAGCAACGAGGGCCGGACCGGACCGTCGACGACGCAGCAGACCCGGACGTCCTGCTCGACATTCCGAAGGTCACCGTCGACTCCATCCGACTGGCGGTCGACGGTCTGGAGGCCGACCTGTCGCTGCGGGCCCGGGTGGCGAACCTGCTCCAGGTCGACGCCGGCGTACGGGTGCACCTCAACGGCGGTGAGTTGAACATCGACGGGGTGAACGCCGAGGCGCAGCTGCGGGTGCGGTTGGAGCAGTTGACCAGAATCCTGGGCCGCGCGCTCGACACGCTCGACCACAACCCACACATCATCGAGACGCTCGCGCGCACGGCCGGCACCGCCGTCGACGACGTGAACCGCGGCGCCCAGCAGCTGGCCGCAGGCTCAGCGGAGATCAAGGCATCGGCTCGACGCTCGGACGACGTCCGCGACGAGCCGAGCCGGCAGGTCGGTGCGGCCAGCCCAGTGGCCGACCGCGACCGGCTGGGCTCCGACCGGACTGGTCCAGGTTGGCCATCGGGCTCTGGTCAGACGGGTCCCGATCGCCGTGGTCTCGATCAGCCGGAGCTGGATCAGCCGGGTTCCGGGCGACCGGGTCCTGACCGGCCGGATGCGGATCGGGCGGATGCGGGTCGGGCGGATGCGGGTCGGTCCGGGGCTGGCCCGGTCGGCTCAGGACCGGGTGCCGGCGGTCCTGGACCGCGAGCCGGTGGCCCAGGACCGGCCGACCAGGCGCAGCCGCAGGGCCAGCGTCCGGAGGGCCAGCGTCCGGAGGGTCAGCGTCCGGAGGGCCAGCGTCCGGAGGGGCAGCAGCAGGAGGGCCAGCGTCCGGAGGGCCAGCGTCCGGAGGGGCAGCAGCAGGAGGGCCAGCGTCCGGAGGGCCGTGAGTCGGAGACCGGCCCGCCGGCTGCTGATGGCTCGGAAGGTCAGCGGCACGAGGGTCCGCGTCGCACCGAAGAAGCCCGCAAGCGGTCGGATGGGTCGGGTCCGAGCCCGTCCGGTGGCGGCGACGGTGGTCTGCCGGGCGCGGCGCAGGCTGCGGCGCAGAGCGCAGCCCAGTTCGCCGAGCAGGCGGGGGAGACGCTGCGAGAGGCCGGACGCAGCGTGTGGGAGGCGATCCAGGTCAGCGTGGCCCAGCATCGCCCGCAGGGTCGCCGCGACCACTGACGCCGTGCGGCCGTGCGGCATGTCCGCCGTCGCTGCCCTGATGCGGAGGTGACCGCAGGCATGATCGACTCGGTTTCCTTGAATACGCGGTGTCGCGCCAGCCGGGACCCCGCGACTTCCAGAAAGTCGTGTTGATCACGCCCGCCAAAGCAAGATCCCCACCTGCGTATTCGCTGGTGGGGATCTCTGTAGCCCGGCGAAAGGCTATGTGGCCAGGGGCGGGGTCGAACCGCCGACCTTCCGATTTTCAGTCGGACGCTCGTACCAACTGAGCTACCTGGCCGTGTCGCTCGGCTCATGTTACCCGGCAACCGGACGAACCGGCGGCAAGGCGACCTGCTCCGATACGCAGAACGCCGCGCGGGGCGCGGCGTCAGCGCTGCGGTCCTGACGGGACTTGAACCCGCGACCTCCGCCTTGACAGGGCGGCGAGCACTCCAACTGCTCCACAGGACCTAGCTTGTGTTGCTCCGGCTTGCGCCGGCCTTGCCCCGGCTTTCGCCGGTCGTGCCCCCAACGGGATTCGAACCCGTGCTACCGCCTTGAAAGGGCGGCGTCCTGGGCCGCTAGACGATGAGGGCGGCCCCGCCATCATTGCACACTCGCAACTTCAAGCGGACTTGCTCCCATCCGGCCCCGCCGGAGGCTCCGAAAGCATACGTGATGCTCCGTCGGTCGACAAAATCGGTGTCGGCAAGGGCTTGGGACGGGCAATAACAGCAGGTCAGAGCGGTTCTAGTGGAGTCGGGTGATGCCGAAGCGCTGCTTCAGATCGGCGATCATCTTTGGGCATGCGGCGAGTGTCGCGGCCCGATCACCGCCTCCGTCATGCAGAAGAACGATCGCACCGGGCCGGGTGGCGGCGTGGACACGCTTGCCGATCGTGGCTGCGGTCGGCTTGTCCCAGTCCTGCGGGTCGACCGACCAGTGCAGTGGACGCATGCCGAGGTCCTTAGCCACCCTGACCACCTCCGACGTCCACCGGCCGCCGGGCTGCCGGTAGAACGACACCTTCGCGCCGGGAACGGCCTTCTGGATGGCCTTGTTGGTGCGGTCCAGGTCGGCCCGGATTTCGCCGACGGGTCGACGGGCGAGCTCGAGGTCGTGTCGCCAGCTGTGGTTGCAGAGCTGGTGTCCCTCCCGGACGATCCGCCGGACCAACTCCGGGTGACGCTGTGCCTCGCGACCGACGACGCAGAAGGTCGCTGTCACCTTGGCGGCCTTCAGCTGGTCGAGCACCTTGGGTGTCCAGGCCGGGCTGGGCCCGTCGTCGAACGTCAGGGCCACCGGGCGTACGCCGGTGTTGCGCCCCAGGCCGGAGGGGAGCTTGGCCGGCAGCGGCCGCAGTGGCGGCTTGGCCGGCTTGGTGACGCTGGGGTGCGGTTTCGGGGTGGGCGGCGGTGTCGATGCCACCGGCTTCGGAGCGGCGGCGGGTGTGATGGTGCGGGTTGGCTGGGCGCAGCCGGACAGGAGCAGCGCCACGGCGAGGACGGACGCCAGGATGGCGCGGGCTTGCATGTGCTCGCTCCCGGAGGGTCGGGGTAGGCGGACCCGCCCGACGGTAGTTCACGCCGCGATCCGGCGACAGTGCGATCAGTCACGCCTCGACTGGTCCAGGGAGTCGCGGACGGCGGCGGAGAGCGAGACCGCCTCGGCCAGGTCGACCGGCCGCACCACCCCGGCGGGCAGTGTGTCGGCTCGCCAGCCGGGGCCGGCGGCGAGCACCAGCAACGGGCGCCGGGGGGCAGCGAGCAGTGCGCTGAGTTGGGTCGGGTCGGCGGTGGCCCGGGTGTGCGACCAGAGCACCACGGCGGCGGGTCCGGTCCGGTTGACCGCCTCGACGAGAGCGGCCACCGGCACCCGGGCGCCGAGCATCCGGTAGCTGACACCGGCTTCCGCGAGAGCTGCCGCCAACGCTTCCAGTGGCAGCGTGTGCTGTTCCTCGTCGGCGCAGGAGAGCAGGATCCGGGCCGGCCCGGTGGGGACCTTGGCCCGACTGGCCGCCGCGAGCGCTTCCGAGACGCAGCGGGACATCAGGTGTTCCACCTCGATCAGGCCGGCGGTGGCGGCGTGCCGTTCGCCGATGCCGGCGAGCACCGGGCGCAGCAGGCCCTCCCAGGTGGCCACGACCCCGTTGGTGGCCAGGGCGTGCGCGATCGTCTCGCTGATCGCCGCCGTGTCCAGTCGCATGGCGGCCCGGGCCAGGCCGCGCGCCGCCGGACCGGCGCGGCCGACCGGGATGGAGCCGCCGCCGTCCCGGCCGGTCGGGTGGATCCGGGCGGGGGCGACGGTGCCGTTGGGCATCGGGTCCGGTGCCTGGCGGGCCCAGCGGGCCGCCTCGGCGGGGCTCACTCCCTCGGCGGTGAGCCGTCGCATGATTTCGAGACGGGCCAGATCGGTGGGTGTGTACCGGCGGTGGTGACCGGGGATGTGTTCGCTGGGCCCGAGCCCGTAGCGCTGGTGCCAGGTGCGGAGGGTCGTCACCGCGACCCCCAACCGACGTGCGACGGCGCCCGCGCTCAGCGCCTCATCGACCACCCGACCGCTCCGCCGTGTCATCCGCCGACGATCCGGGCAGCGTCATGGCCGGGCCGGTTGCGCCCGACCGGGACTCCGCGGGGCGGAGCAGCCGGTGCACCACCCCGCCCAGCCAGGGCGCGTACGACCGGGGGTCGAGCTTCAACTCAGCCTCCAACGCGGCGGGGTCGGCCCACCGCAGCTCGGCTACCTCGTCCGGGTCGGGCAGCAGCGGAGCGCCGGGCAGGAACTCGCCGCGCAGCACGTGGTCGTACTCGAACTCGACCCGACCGGTCGCCGGGTCCTCGGCGTAGTAGACGTAGATTCCGACCTCGGTCAGCTCGACCGGGCCCGCGCCCAACTCCTCGCGCAGCCGTCGGTTGGCCGCCTCGGCGAGCGACTCGCCAGGCTGCGGGTGGCCGCAGCAGGAGTTGGCCCAGCGCAGCGGGAACCGGGTCTTGACGGCGGCTCGGCGCTGGAGCAGCACCTGGCCGTCCGGGTCCACCAGCAACACCGAGAAGGCCCGGTGCAACTGCCCCGGTGGTTGGTGCGCGGCCGCGACGGTCGTCTCGCCGTGGGCCGTGCCGGTCTCGTCGACCAGCTCGACAAGGTGCTTCTCGCGGCTGCTCATCGGCCTTCCCCGGTGATCCGGCCGGCGGCGAGCTTGCCGGAGATGAGCACCATCGGTACGCCGACGCCGGGTTGGGTCCCGGAGCCGACGAAGACCACGTTCGACAGGTCGCGGTGCAGGTTGGACGGGCGGAACGGGCCGGTCTGAAAGAGGGTGTGCGCGGCGGCGAACGGGGTGCCGGCGGCCATCCCCTGCTCCTCCCACTCGGCGGGGGTGATCGCCCGGAGCACCTCGACCCCGGCGCCGAAGCCGACGTAGCCGCGCTCCTCCAGGGTGCCGATGAGCTGGTCGGTGTAGCGCTGGGTCAGGTCGCCGCGCCACTCGAACGGCGCCCGGTGCAGGTTGGGCACCGGGGCGAGCACGTAGTAGGTGTGTCGGTCCGGCGGGGCCACCGCGGGGTCGGTCCGGCTGGGGTTGGTCACCAGCAGCGACGGATCGGTCATCAGCTCACCCCGTCGGATGACCTCATCGAAGGTGCCCTTCCACGCGCGCCCGAAGTGGATGTTGTGATGGGCGATCTTCGCATAGGCCTGTCGGGAGCCGACGTGCAGAACGACGCAGGACGGCGAGTAGGTGAGCCGGCGCTGCGGCGCGGCGGGGAGCAGGTCCCGGTAGGCGACTGGCAGGTCGGGGTTGAGCACCACCACGTCCGCCGGCACCAGGTCGCCGTCGGCGGTGAGCACGCCGGTGGCGCGGCCGTTGACGGTCTCCACCCGGGTCACTGTGGTGTCGTACCGGATCTGCACACCGTGCTTCTCGGCCGCGCCGGCCATCGCCCTGGAGACCGCGTGGATGCCGCCGCGTGGGAAGTAGACCCCGGCCACCGAGTCGAGGTACGCGATCACCGCGTAGATGGCCAGCGCGTCGTGTGGCGCGAGGCCGGCGTACATCGCCTGGAAGGAGAAGATCCGCTGGGTACGCGGGTCCCGGAAGAACTGGTTGATCTTCGTCTGGAGGCGTCGGAAAGCCCCGCCGCTGAGCAACTTGAGCAGGTTGCCGGTGATCAGGTCGGTCGGCGCGTCCAGGTTGCGCTCGATGAAGTCGGTGCGCTCCAGCCGCCACAGCTCTCGCGCGTACTCGACGAACCGCAGGTAGCCGTCGGCTTCCCGGGGCCCGCACACCCGGGAGATCTCGGCCGCCATCCGGGTGGTGTCGGTGAGCACGTCGAGGGTCGAGCCATCCGGGTAGTACGCCCGGTAGGCGGGGTCGAGCGGGGTCAGGTCCAGCCAGTCGTGCAGCTCCTCGCCGACCGCGCCGAGCGCCTCGGCGATCAGGTCGGGCATGGTGAGCACGGTCGGGCCCGTGTCGAACTCGTAGCCGTCCACGCCGAGGCGTCCGGCCCGCCCGCCGGGCACCGGCTCGCGTTCCAGCACCGTCACCTGTCGACCGCTGCCGGCCAGGTGCAGCGCGCAGGCGAGCCCGCCCAGCCCGGCCCCGACGACCACCACCCGGTCCGTCCGTCCTGTCACCGTCCGCACGTGACCACCTCCTTGCTCAAGTCGCTCATCAGGCCCGCCGGTTGGCAGCGGCGGTGGCCAGCCCCGTCAATGCGGTCCGCGCCGTCTGGTCCACGGGTGCGGTGTCGAGCGCGGCCAGCGCGTCGCTGACCCGCTCGGCGATCATCTGCTCCACCCGGGTCACCGCGCCGGTCTCGGCGACCAGCTCGGCGAATGTGTCGACCGATCCGTCGGCGGCCCGCTCCAACGCCGCGAGCTGGGCCGGGGTGGCCAGTTCACGGGCCAGCGTGAGCAGCGTGGTCGGCTTGCCGGTGCGCAGGTCGTCCCCGGCCGGTTTGCCGGTGGCCGCCGGGTCGCCGTAGACGCCCAGCAGGTCGTCGCGGAGCTGGAACGCTTCGCCGACAGCCAGGCCGTAGCGGGAGTACGCGGAGACCAGCGGGTCGTCGGCGGGCACCCCGGCCAGGCAGGCGCCGAAGAGCAGTGGTCGCTGGACTGTGTAGCTGGCGGTCTTGTAGCGGGCCACCCGTAGTGCCCGGTCGACCGACCAGCTGGCCGGGTCGTTCTCACCGAGCACGTCGAGATACTGCCCGGCGACCGTCTCGACCCGCATCTGGTCGTAGCAGCGGCGCACCTCGAAGAGCCGGCTCGACGGCACCGAGGCGTGGGCCAACAACTGGTCGGCCCAGACCATGCAGAGGTCGCCGATGAGCACGGCGACGGCCTCACCGAACCGGCCGGGATCTCCCCGGTGGCCGGCGGCGACGTGCTGTTCGGCGAGCGCGACGTGGGCGGTGGGCCGGCCACGGCGGGTGGTGGACGCGTCCATGACGTCGTCGTGCACCAGCGCGAAGGTGTGCAGCAGCTCGAGCGCGGCCAGCGCGGGCAGCACCGGTGGCAGCGCCGCGGTGCCGCCGACGGCCCCACGCCAGCCCCAGTAGGCGAACGTGGACCGGATCCGCTTGCCGCCGGTCAGGACGGCTTCCCGCGCGGTGGCGGCGAAGCTGCCCATCGACGCGTCGATCTCGTTGAGGGCGTCGACCTCGGCGGTGAGGAAAGTGTCAAGGGTTTCATCGACCGCCGTGACCAGATCGTGGGTATAAGCAGCCAGAACGGCGCGGACCGGATCGTCTCCGTCGGCCGGCCCTGCCGGCGCCACGCGGGTCACGTTGCCCGCAACTGCGTCGTTGGCCATGCGGCTGAGCGTACCCTAGGCTACGAGTTGCGTCGATTGGTGCGTCGATAATGGAGGAGGGCCCGGTGGAAACTGATCTCACCGCTGCCTATGACCGGTGCCGTGAGCTGCACAAACGCCACGGCCGCACCTACTATCTCGCCACCCGCCTGCTTCCCGCGTGGAAACGACGACATGTGCACGCCCTCTACGGGTTCACGCGCTACGCGGACGAGATCGTCGACAGCACCGAGGCCCTGCCGCCGGCCGAGCGGGCCGCTCTGCTGGACCGCTGGGCCAGCCAGTTCGTGGCCGGTCTGCACGGTGCGCCGGTCGACGACCCACTGTTGCCGGCGGTGCTGCACACGATCGCCGTCTTCGATCTCGACCGGGACGACTTTGCGTCGTTTCTGAAGAGCATGGCGATGGACCTGACCGTCACCGCGTACCCGACCTACGACCACCTGCTCGACTACATGGAGGGCTCGGCGGCGGTCATCGGCACCATGATGCTGCCGATCCTGGGCAGCTCCGACCCGGTGGCAGCCCGGGAGCCGGCCCGGCAACTCGGCTTCGCCTTCCAGCTCACCAACTTCATCCGGGACGTCGCCGAGGACCTCGACCGGGGCCGCACCTACCTGCCGGACGAGGACATGGCGAAGTTCGGGGTCACCCGCGAGGAGTTGGCCGAGGCCCGCGCCCGGGGCCGCGTCACCCCCCGGATCCGTGAGCTGATCGAGTACGAGGTGACCCGCGCCCAGGCGCACTACGCCGCCGCCGCGCCGGGCATCACCATGCTGGCGCCCGCCTCGCAGGCCTGCATGCGCACCGCGTACGCCCTCTATGGCGGCATCCTCGACGAGGTGGCCGCGCAGGACTACGACGTCTTCGTCCAGCGGGCCCTGGTGCCGCAGCGGCGACGGATGGCGGTGGCCGCGCGGGCCCTGCTCACCTCGACGGGTACGCCGGTCGTCATCCCCGGGCCGACGATCGAGCCGGAGAGCCGGTGACCGCGAGTACGGCGATCGTGCTCTTCACCCGCGACCTGCGGGTGAACGACCACCCGGCGCTGGCCACCACCTGTGTGGCGTTCGACCAGGTGGTGCCGCTGTACGTGCTCGACCCGGCGCTGGCCGACCTCTCCGCCAACCGCACCCGCTTCCTGCACCAGGCCCTCGCCGACCTGCGCGACCAACTCCGCGAGCGTGGCGGGGACCTTGTGGTCCGGCACGGCGACCCGGTGGCCGAGACGATCCGGCTGGCCGACGAGGTCGGGGCCACCGCCGTCGCGCTCTCGGCCGACGTCAGCCACTACGCCGGCCGCCGGGAGCGGCGACTACGCGCCGAGTGTGAGCGGCATGGGCTGCACCTGCGCCTGTTTCCCGGGTTGACGGTTGTCGAGCCGGGCGCGTTGCGCCCCGGTGGCGGCGGCGACCACTACCGGGTGTTCAGCCCGTACCACCGGGCCTGGGCGGCCAACCGGTGGCGCGAGGAGCTGGCCGCGCCTCGGCGGATCGCGCTGCCCGACCGGGTACGCGTGGGTCGGTTGCCGGCGCTGCCGAGCGGCGACTCGCCCGACGCGGCCATCGGAGGCGAGCGGGTCGCCCGCCAGCGGCTCACCGACTGGCTGCCCGACCTGAACCGGTACGGCGATCAGCACGACGACATGGCCGGCGACGACACCTCCCGGCTCAGCCCGTACCTGCGCTTCGGCTGCGTGTCGCCGCTGGCGGTGGCCAACCGCGCCGGCGACCGGTCCGGCCCGTTCGTCAGGCAGCTCTGCTGGCGGGACTTCTACTACCAGGTCACCGCCGCCTTCCCGGAGATCTCGACCGCGGCGTACCGGCGGGGTGCCACCGAGCAGTGGCGCTACGACGACGACGCGTTGGCGGCCTGGACCGAGGGACGCACCGGGATGCCGATCGTCGACGCCGGGATGCGGCAGATGCTGGCCCAGGGCTGGATGCACAACCGCGCCCGGCTGATCACCGCCGGCTACCTGACCAAGCACCTCGGGCAGGACTGGCGGTCCGGGGTGGCGGTCTTCTTCCGCTGGCTGCTCGACGGGGACGTGGCGAACAACTCCGGCAACTGGCAGTGGGTCGCCGGCACCGGCAACGACACGAAGCCCTACCGGGGGTTCAACCCGGTCCGGCAGGCCGAACGGTACGACCCGGACGGCGTCTACGTGCGCCGGTGGGTGCCGGAGCTGGCCGCGGTGCAGGGCAAGGCCGTCCACCAACCGTGGCGACTGCCCGAGGCCCTGCGCCAGACGCTCGACTACCCGCCGCCCCTCTCGGTGCCCGGCACCGACCCCGTCTGGCTGCGCTGATCAGAGCACCGAGTGCAACACCTCGACCAGTTCGTCGACCCGGTCGTGCTCGGCGAGATGCGCCGTGGCGTACGCGAAGGTGTAGCCCCGATCGGGGTCGGCCCACGCGCTGCTGCCGCCGATGCCGCCCATGCCCCAGCTGCCGTCCGGCTCCCGTTGCATACCCAACGTCCAGCGGGCGTCGCGGTCCAACACCAGGTCCGGTCCGTCGTACTGGACCCGGGTCGCCTCCGCGACCAGATCCGGGCTGAACAGCCGAACCCCGTCCAGGACACCACCGGCCAGCAGGCCGGCGTAGAGCCGGGCCAGGCTGGGAGCGGTGGCGTGCAGGTTGACGGCCGGCATCTCGGCGCCCCGCCACAGTGGGCTGTTCAGGACGGCCAGGTCCAGCCCGCCGGCCGGGTTGCCCAGCGCCCGCGCCCGCAGCGAGCCCGGCTCACCGAGCGCCCGGGTCGGCCACCCCGGGTCGCCGTACCGCAGGTCCGCGCAGCGCGACTGGTCCGCCTCGGTCAGCCCGAAGCCGAGGTCGAGCTGCCACCGGTCGGCGATCTCCTCGGCCAGGAAACGGCCCACCGGCCGCCCGTCGACGCGGCGGACCACCTCGCCCACCATGTGCCCGTACGTCCAGGCGTGTTCCCCGGCGACAGTGCCCGGCGACCACTCCGGGTCGGCGGCGGCCAGGTCGCCGGTGAGCAGCGCCCAGTCGGCGATCGCGGTGGTCGGTCGGGGCACCGGGAAGGCCGGCAGCCCGGCGGTGTGCGACAACACCTGACGCACTGTGGCGGGAGTGTGGAACTCCGACCAGTACCGGTCCACTGGCGCGTCGAGGTCGACGGCTCCCCGGTCGACGAGCAGCAACAGGCAGAGCGCGGCCACCGGCTTGCCCACCGAGTAGACGTTCACCAGCGAGTCCGGCAGCCACGGCTCGCCGCCCGGCCCGTGGCCGCTGCGGGAGCCGCCGGTCAGGTCCACGACCGGTTGCCCGTCGTACCAGATGCTCAGGGCGGCACCGGTTTCCCGGCCGGAGGCGAGCAGGTCGTGGAAGCAGTCCCGGACCGGAGCGAAGCGTGCGTGCATCCGGCCACGGTAGGCGTCCGGGCCCGGTGCGCGTGCCGACTTTTCCGGCGACCCCGGTGGTTGGGGTGGTGTCGCTGGGGGATGCTGTTCGGTGTGGCGGAACCGGAGCTGGTGGATGTGGTCGTGGTCGGGCTCGGGGTCGGCGGCGAGGAGGTGGCCGAGCGACTTGCCGAGGCCGGCCTGAGCGTGATCGGCGTCGAGCGGGATCTCGTCGGCGGGGAATGCCCGTACTGGGGCTGCATCCCGAGCAAGATGATGATCAGAGCCGCCAACGCGCTCGCCGAGGCTCGCCGGGTCGACGGGCTCGCCGGGACGGCCCAGGTCCAGCCGGACTGGGCACCGGTGGCGAAGCGGATCCGCGAGGAAGCCACCGACACCTGGGACGACACTGTCGCGGCGGAGCGGTTCATCGGCAAGGGTGGCCGACTCGTGCGGGGCAGCGGTCGGCTCGACGGTCCACGCCGGGTCCGCGTCGGTGACCAGGTGTTCGAGGCCCGACACGGGGTGGTGCTGGGCACCGGCACCCGCCCGTCGGTGCCGCCGATCGACGGCCTGGCCGACACGCCGTACTGGACCAACCACCAGGCGATCGAGGTCGAGGAGCTGCCAAAGACGCTGCTCGTGCTGGGCGGCGGCGCGATCGGCCTGGAGTTGGCGCAGGTCTTCGCCCGCTTCGGGGTCCGGGTCACAGTGGTCGAGGCGCTCGACCGTGTGCTGGCCATCGAGGAACCCGAGGCGTCCGAGGTCGCCGCCGCGGCGCTGCGCGCGGACGGCGTGGAGATCCACACCGGGGTACGCGCCGAACGGGTCGAGCACGACGGGACCAGATTCACCCTGCATGGTGGCGGCGGCGCGGAGTTCACCGCCGACCGGCTGCTGGTGGTGACCGGCCGCAAGGCCCACCTCGCCGAGCTGGGCCTGGACACGATCGGCCTGGACGCCAGCCAGCGTTACCTCCCGGTGGACGACCGTCTGCACGTCACCGACCACGTCTGGGCGGTCGGCGACATCACCGGCGAGGGTGCCTTCACGCACATCGCCATGTACCAGGCGGGGATCGTCATCGCCGACATCCTGGCCCGCGCCCGGCAGGCGAAGGCGGGCGCGGACGCCAGCGGCACCTCCAGCGTGGTCGGCGGAGCGATGGGCGCGTCCAGTTCGCTGGCCGCCAGCGGATCGAGCGGGTCAGCAGGCACCATCCCGCGAGCCGACTACCGCGCGCTGCCCCGGGTGACCTTCACCGATCCCGAGATCGGCGCGGTCGGGCTCACCGAGCAGCAGGCCCGTGACCGCGGCATCAACGTGCAGGTCGGTTTCACCAAACTGAGCAGTTCGACGCGGGGCTGGATCCACCGGGTCGGCGACGACGGTTTCATCAAGGTCGTGGCGGACGCCGACCAGGGAGTGCTGATCGGCGCGACCTCGGCCGGCCCGGCCGGCGGCGAGGTGCTGTCCGCGCTGGTGGTGGCGGTGCACGCGGCGGTGCCGCTGAGTCAGCTCCGGCACATGATCTACGCGTACCCGACCTTCCACAGGGCCATCGAAACCGCTCTACAAGACCTGTCCTGACCTCAGATCCGCCGGTGGGCAGCAAGCGCAGCGCATTTTGCTGTTCATTTCTTTCATGCAGGTGACGTACCATTGCGGCCGTGACCAAGCGGTTGACTGAAGTTGCCAAGAAGGCGGGCGTCAGCGAGGCCACCGTCAGCCGGGTGCTCAACGGCCGTGACGGGGTCTCCGAGGCGACCCGCACCGCAGTGCTCACGGCGCTGGACGTGCTCGGTTACGAGCGGCCGACCAAGCTGCGCGGCGAGCGCGCCCGGCTGGTCGGGCTGGTGCTGCCCGAGTTGCAGAACCCGATCTTCCCGGCGCTGGCCGAGGTGGTCACCGGCACTCTCGCCCAGCGCGGCTACACCCCGGCGCTCTGTGCCCGCACCATCGGCGGCGTCTCCGAGATGGACTATGTGGAGATGCTCCTCGACCACCAGGTCTCCGGGGTGATCTTCGCTGGTGGTTCGTACGCGCTCACCGACGCCCGACACGACCACTACCGTCGGCTCACCGACCGGGGCCTTCCGGTGGTGCTGGTCAACGCCGGCGTTGACGAGTTGGGGTTCCCCCGGGTCTCGACCGACGACGCGGTGGCGGTGGAGCAGGCGTACGGGCACCTGCGCTCGCTCGGGCACGAACGCATCGGCATGGTGCTGGGCCCGGAGGGGCATGTGCCGTCCCGGCGCAAGCTCGACGCGATGACCCAGGCTGCCGGCTGGGGCGAGGGCGACGCCGAGTGCGTCGAGCGCTCCAGCTTCTCGTTGGAGGGAGCGCGGGTCGCCGCGACGAAGTTGGTCGAGCGGGGCGTGACCGGCATCATCTGCGCCAGTGACGTGCTCGCGCTGGGCACGATCCGGGCGGCCCGCCGGCTGGGACGTTCGGTTCCGGCTGACGTGTCGGTGGTGGGTTTCGACGACTCCGCCTTCATGACGTGCACCGATCCGCCGTTGACCACTGTGCGGCAGCCGATCGAGACGATGGGGCAGGCCGCCGTGGATCTGCTGGTCACCCAGATCGAGGGTGCCGGCGTCCTCCAGGACGAGCTGCTGTTCGAGCCGGAGTTGGTGGTGCGGGGTTCCACCGCGCCCGCCCCCGGCCGCTAGGCACCACACCGAACGACGCTTCGGCCGTCGACCGCCTCTCGCGGTCGGCGGCCGTTTTCGTCGTTGCTCGCCGTCGTCGGCATCGACCGAGCCGAATGACCGGTCATAGGCCATCAATAGCTAACAAGTCGGGCGTCTTTCAGCGTCTTGCCAACATCTGTCGTAACCACGTCGTGTCCTTTCGGAACAGCGTCGATACCTTGCCGAAATGAGTCGGCCTCGTTACAGTGACTCCACTCACACCTGGCTCCGACGCAGCTACTGGGCGTCAGGTCGTATCACCGCAGATCAGCGAAGGTCATTGGAGTCACCCGTTCCCGAAGGGATGGACAGATGTCCGTACCGCACTACCGAAAGGCTGCGGCGGTTGCGCTCGTGGCCGGCCTGGGGCTCAGCCTCACGGCATGCTCCACGAAGAGCGACGACAAGGGCTCGAACGCCAGCGGCAAGGTCACCATCACTGTCGACTGCCAGCCGGTCGGCGCCCAGAAGGAGCTGCTGAAGAACTGGAACGACGACGTCGCCGAGTTCCAGAAGCAGAACCCGGACATCACCATCAAGAGCGTCAGCGTCGGCGAGCAGTGCAACAACCCGCCGGACTTCACCGCCCGCCTGGCCGGCGGCACCGTGACCGACGTGTTCTACGGGTACATGACCGATCTCCAGCAGGTGCTCGACTCCGGTCAGGCGATGGACATCAGCCAGTACGCCAACAAGGACACCGTCCCGACCTGGGACAGCGTCGACCCCGCGCTCAAGGAGGTCTTCACCGACGGCGGCAAGCTCTACGCCGTTCCGGTGAAGAACTACTCGATGGGTCTGGTCTACAACAAGGCCCTGTTCCAGCAGGCCGGGCTGGACGTGAACAGCCCGCCGAAGACCTGGGCCGAGGTCCGTGCCGCCGCCAAGAAGATCTCCGCGCTCGGCAACGGCATCGCCGGTTACTCCGAGTACAGCGCCGGCAACACCGGCGGCTGGCACTTCACCTCCCTGCTCTACTCGCAGGGCGGCAAGGTGCTCAGCGAGGACGGCAAGAAGGCCGACTTCAACAACCCCATGGGCAAGCAGGTCCTGCAGAACCTCAAGGACATGCGGTACGGCGACAACAGCATGGGCGCCCGTCAGCTGCTTCAGTGGGGTGACCTGCTGACGAACGCCGGCGCGGGCAAGGTCGGCATGTTCATCGGCGCGCCGGACGCCACCCAGGCGATCGTCAGCCAGTTCCAGGGCAAGTTCCAGGACTGGGCGATGGCTCCGCTTCCCGGCCAGGACGGCGCGGCGAAGGGGACGCTCGGTGGTGGCGAGGGCTACTTCTTCAAGAAGGACCTCTCTCCCGAGCAGGTCAAGGCCGGTCTGAAGTGGGTCGCGTACCAGAAGCTCACCCCGGGCAAGGGCCAGTTCGACTACGTCCGGGCCAAGCCGCAGAACTACCCGGTGGGTCTGCCCCAGCCGCTGCTCTTCGCCAACGGCAGTGACGCGCAGAAGCAGGAGTTGGAGCTGCGTAAGGCGAACGCGAACGTCGACACGACGAACTTCGCGCTCTTCGAGGCGACCCCGGTTCCGATCAAGGGTGAGCCGCGCAACGCGCAGGCCGTCTACGCGGTGCTCGATGCCGCGATGTCGGGTGTGCTGACCAACCCGAACTCGAACATCGACGCACTGCTCAAGACCGCCGAGGAGAAGGTCAACCAGCTCCTCGCCGCCGAGAGCTGACCGATCGTGTGGGGGCCGGTACGCCGACCCGGCCCCCACACTCCCCACCCCGCGCCGTCGACGTCACCGACTCACCCAGGAGTTGCTTTGGCGATCACCACCGTCCCGGAGACCCGCAGGAAACCGGGCCGCCCGCCGTCGCCGTACTCGGCGAGGCCGCAGCGCACCAGCCTCGGCCGCAAGGTACGGGACAACCTGACCGGTCACGCGTTCCTGATCGGGGCGGTGCTCTGCTTCGTCGTCTTCTCCTGGTACCCGATGATCCGTGGCATCGTCATGAGCTTCCAGCGGACCCGGCGCGGCGAGACCACCTGGGTGGGCTGGGACAACTACTCCCGCATCATCGCCGACCCGAGCTTCTGGACGGCCTGGCAGAACACCTTCTACTTCACTGTGCTCGCGCTCGCCCTCGGCTACGTGGTGCCGTTCTTCGTGGCGATCCTGCTCAACGAGTTCCGCCACGCCAAGGGGTACCTGCGGATCCTGGTCTACCTGCCGGTGATGCTGCCGCCGGCCTCGGCGCTGTTCCTCTTCAAGTTCTACGCGTACGACCCCAGCGAGGCCGGGCTCTTCAACGCGATCCTCAAGGCGCTGCACCTGCCCACCTCGCAGTGGATGCAGTCGCCCGAGATGACGATGCCGGCCATGGTGGTCGCGTCGACCTGGATGAACATGGGCGGCGCGGTGCTCATCTACCTGGCGTCGTTGCAGAACATCCCCGGCGAGCTCTACGAGGCCGCCGAGCTGGACGGCGCCGGGATCTGGCGGCGGATCGTGCACGTCACGATCCCGCAGACCCGGCTCATCCTCGCGCTCCTGGCGATGCTCCAGATCGTCGCCACCATGCAGCTCTTCATCGAGCCCCTGATCCTCGCCAACGGTGCGGGCGCGGAGGACTCCGCGACCTCGGTGGCGTACCTCATCTACCAGCACGGGTTCTTCCAGAACGACCTCAACGGCGCCGCCGCGCTGGGCGTGATCATGCTCGTGGTGCTGGCCGGCTTCTCCGCCGTGTACGTGCGGCTGACTGCGAAACAGGACTAGGACGGCGAGGAATGGCACAGGATTCCGGAACCCGGACCCTCATCTCCCACTCCCAGCTGAGCCGGGGGCGCGGCAAGGTCATCTACTGGACGCTGCTTGTCATCGTCGTGGCGGGGTTCACCCTCGTGTTCCTTGGCCCGCTCTACTGGATGGTCACCGGCGCGCTCAAGTCCGGCCAGGAGATCGCGCAGACCCCACCCTCGCTGTTCCCCAAGGACCCGCAGCCGCAGAACTACATCGACGCCTGGAACAACCTGGCCCTCGCCAAGCTGCTGTTCAACACCTTCTACTACGCGATCGGCGCGGTGCTGTTCCAACTGGTCTTCGACAGCGCGGCGGCGTACTCGTTGTCCAAGCTCCGGCCGATCTTCGGCAACGCGATCCTCGGCCTGATGCTGGCGACGCTGATGATCCCGGCAATGGTCCTCATCGTGCCGCAGTACGTGACGGTGCTCGACCTGCCGATCCTGCACATCAACCTGCTGGACTCGCCGTTCGCCATCTGGCTGCCGATGGTCGCCAACGCGTTCAACATCTTCCTGCTGAAGCGGTTCTTCGACTCGATCCCCGAGGAGTTGATGGCCGCTGCCCTCATGGACGGGGCATCGTCGCTGCGTACGCTCTGGTCGATCATCCTGCCGCTGTCGCGTCCCATCCTCGGCGTCGTCTCGATCTTCGCCGTGACGGCGGTGTGGAAGGACTTCCTCTGGCCGAAGCTGGTCATGCCCTCGCCCGAGACCCGGACGGTGAGCGTCGGCATCTACACCTTCGCCGGCGGCACACCGATGAACGTGGTGATCGCCGCGTCGGTCATCGCCGCGATCCCGACGGTCATCATCTTCCTGATCTTCCAACGGAACATCATGTCCGGTCTGACCACGGGCAGCATCAAGGGATAACCACCACCGCATCCTTCCGCGGCGAACAACGACCGTTCGCCCGACACATGACCAGGTCCGGCGGACCCGCCGACGTACTGACGCAGAAAGCAGGTGCTCGTGTCCACAGCTGACAGAAGTCCGTGGTGGCGTGGAGCCGTGATCTACCAGGTGTATCCCCGGAGCTTCGCCGACGGTAACGGCGACGGCATCGGAGACATCGCCGGCATCCGGTCCCGGCTGAACCACCTGTCCGCGCTCGGCGTCGACGCGATCTGGTTCAGCCCCTGGTACCCGTCGCCGATGGCGGACGCCGGCTACGACGTCTCCGACTACCGCGACATCGACCCGGTCTTCGGCACCCTGGCCGAGGTGGAGGCGCTGATCGCGGAGGCGCACGCGCTGGGCATCCGGACCATCGTCGACGTGGTGCCCAACCACTGCTCCGACGCGCACCCCTGGTTCCAGGCCGCGCTCGCCGGCGGACCCGGCGCGCCCGAACGGGACCTGTTCTGGTTCCGGCCCGGCCGGGGTCCCAACGGCGATGAGCGACCCACCGACTGGATCGGCGAGTTCGGCGGCGAGACCTGGACCCGCACCACCAACCCGGACGGCACCCCCGGCGACTGGTACCTGCACCTGTTCGCCCCCCAGCAGCCGGACTTCAACTGGGACCACCCCCGGGTGCGGGAGGAGTTCGAGGACATCCTGCGGTTCTGGTTCGACCGGGGCGTGGACGGCATCCGGATCGACTCGGCCGGGCTCCTGGTCAAGGACGGGACGCTGCCCGAGGTCCGCGAGGACGAGCCGCACCCGTTCCACGACCTCGACGGCGTACACGACATCTACCGGGGCTGGCGTCGGGTCGCCGACGAGTACGCCGACCGGGCGCTGATCGGTGAGGTGTGGCTGCCGGACCGGCAGCGGTTCGCCAACTACCTGCGCCCGGACGAGCTGCACGCCGCGTTCAACTTCGACTTTCTCGGCTGCGCCTGGGATGCGGCAGCGCTGCGGGAGAGCATCGACGGGACGTTGAGCGCGCACGCGCCCGTCAACGCGCCGGCCACCTGGGTGCTCTCGAACCACGACGTCACCCGGCACGTCACCCGCTACGGTCGCGCGGACACGCGGTTCAGCTTCGCCGCCAAGCGCGAGGGCACCCCCACCGACCTGGAGCTGGGCACCCGCCGGGCCCGCGCCGCCGCGCTGCTCTCGCTGTCGCTGCCCGGCGCCGCCTACGTCTACCAGGGCGAGGAACTGGGCCTCTACGAGGTCGAGGACATCCCGTACGCGATGCGGCAGGACCCCATGTGGGAGCGGTCCGGCCGGATCGACCCCGGCCGGGACGGCTGCCGCGTACCGCTGCCCTGGGCCGGGGACGAGCCGCCGTTCGAGTTCAGCCCCGAGGGTGCCGCGGCGCCCTGGCTGCCGCAGCCGGCCGACTGGAAGGAGCGGACGGCCAGCGCGCAGACCGGCGACTCGGCCTCGATGCTGGAGCTGTACCGGGCGGCGATCCAGGCCCGCAAGGCCGACCCGGCACTCGGTGACGGCGAGCTGACCTGGCTGCCCGCCCCGGACGGGGTGTTGGCGTTCAGCCGTGGCGGGGGCTTCACCTGCCTGGTCAACCTGTCCGCCGCGCCGGTGCCGATGCCAGCTCAGGGGGAGTTGCTGCTGGCCAGCGGGCCGCTCGACGACGGGTTGCTGCCGTCCGACACAGCGGTCTGGCTGCGTACCGCCGAATCCACCGACGGGCCGCGCGGGGCGGACGGCCCGGCCTGACCTGACTCTGCTCGCCGTGGTGCCGGCGGCCCGTCCCGGCCGCCGGCACCACGCCACCCAGGAAGGGAGAACCGAGGGGGGACGCGCGACACCGCACCGACACGGGGGGATCTGGCCTGCCTGACGAAAGGGAGAGCGCAGCTCATGGCCAACCACACCACCGGCACCCCGCACCACCTTCGACACCCGACCAGGGCACTGTTGGCCGCCATCTCCGCCACAGTGCTCGCCGCCACCTCGATGACCATCCTCGCGGTCACCGGCACCGCGACCCCGGCCTCGGCGGCGGGGTTGTCCCCCTTCGACATCCCCAACCGGGGCGCCACTGTGCCGTTCATCGAGCACGAGGCGGAGAAGGCCGCCCACAACGGCACGAAGATCGGCCCGGACCGGCGCTACGGCACGCTGCCGTCCGAGGCGTCCGGCCGGGAGGCGGTCACCCTGGACGCCGTCGGTGAGTACGTCGAGTTCACCCTCACCGCCCCGGCCAACGCTGTCACCTTCCGCTACAGCCTGCCGGACAACTCGGCCGGCACCGGCCGGGATGCCGCCATCGACCTGCGGGCCAACGGCAACCTGCTGAAGTCGGTCCCGGTGACGTCGAAGTACGGCTGGTACTACGGCGGATACCCGTTCAACAACAACCCGGGTGACACCAACCCGCACCACTTCTACGACGAGACCCGGGCGCTGTTCGGCAGCACCCAGCCGGCCGGCACGAAGATCCGGCTCCAGGTCTCCTCGACGGCGCAGTCGCCCACGTTCACCATCGACCTGGCCGACTTCGAGCTTGTCGCGCCGATCGCCAAGCCCTCCGGTGTCATCGACGTGGTCACCGACTTCGGGGCCGATCCGAGCGGCGCGACCGACTCGACGGCGAAGTTCCAGGCGGCTGTCGACGCCGGCAAGGCGCAGGGCCGGGCGGTCTGGATCCCGACCGGCACCTTCACCCTCTGGGATCACGTGGTGGTCGACGGGGTGACTCTGCGCGGCGCGGGCCCCTGGTACTCGGTGCTCGGCGGCCGGCACCCCACCGAGCGGAACAGGTCCGTCGGCATCTACGGCAAGTACGTCCCCGGTGGCGGCTACACCGGCCCGGTCCGCTCGCACGAGGCGAACGGGCCCAGCCGCAACGTCACGCTGCGGGACTTCGCCATCATCGGCGACATCCGCGAACGGGTCGACGACGACCAGGTCAACGCCCTGGGCGGGGCGATGACCAACTCGGTGGTGGACAACCTCTGGCTGGAGAACACGAAGGTCGGGGCGTGGATGGACGGCCCGATGGACAACTTCACGATCCGCAACAGCCGGATCCTGGACCAGACCGCGGACGGGGTGAACTTCCACACCGGGGTGACGAACTCGACGGTGACGAACACGTTCGTCCGCAACACCGGTGACGACGCGCTGGCGATGTGGGCGCAGAGCGTCCCGAACGTCAACAACTCGTTCACCCACAACACCATCGGTGTGACCCTGCTGGCGAACCACCTGGTCAGCTACGGCGGTCGGGACATCAAGATCACCGACAACGTGACCGCCGACTCGCTGACCAACGGCGGCGGCATCCACGTCGCGAACCGCTATCCGGGTGTGCAGGGCGACACCGCGGTCCGGGGCACCTGGACGATCGCCCGGAACACGTTGATCCGCAACGGCAACTCGGACTACAACTGGAACTTCGGCGTCGGGGCGATCTGGTTCTCCGCCCTCAACGAGTCGTTCCAGCAGGCCACCATCAACATCACCGACACCGACATCCTGGACAGCTCGTACGCGGCGCTGCACTGGATCGAGGGTCAGACCAGCGGCATCAACCTCTCCAACGTACGGATCGACGGCGCCGGCACGTACGCGCTCCAGGTGCAGGCACCCAGCCAGGTGTCCTTCACGAACGTACGGGCCACCAACATCGCGCAGAGCAACCCGATGCACAACTGCGTGGGCGGTGGCTTCCAGATCACCCAGGGCTCCGGCAACTCCGGCTGGTACACCCCGACCCCGTACTGCGGCCCGTGGCCGGACCCCCAGTGGGGTGGCGGACCCACCTCGCCGCCGCCCACCACGACCCCGCCCCCGACCACGACGCCGCCGACCACCCCACCGCCCACCACGCCGCCCCCGACCAGCGGGAACCTGGCGCTGGGCCGGTCGACGACCGCCACCAGCACCAACCAGAGCTACACGGCCGCCAACGTGGTGGACGGCAACGCGTCGACGTACTGGGAGAGCGCCAACAACGCCTTCCCCCAGTCGGTGACCATCGACCTGGGTGCGTCCCGGTCGGTCGACCGGGTGGTGCTCAAGCTGCCCAGCGGTTGGGAGCAACGCACCCAGACCCTGTCGGTGCTCGGCTCCACCGACGGTTCGTCCTACAGCACCCTGGCGTCGTCCGCCGGTCGGGTCTTCGCCCCCGGCTCGGGCAACACGGTGTCGATCGGGCTGCCCTCCGGTGACCGCCGCTACATCCGGGTCACCGTCACCGGCAACAGCGGCTGGCCGGCCGCGCAACTTTCCGAGGTCGAGGTGTACGGCGGCACCCAGACCACCCCGCCGCCGACCACCCCGCCGCCGACGACACCGCCCCCGACCACGCCGCCCCCGACCACGCCGCCGCCCAGCGGCAACCTCGCGGCCGGACGGTCGATCACCGAGACCAGCCACTCCGACGTGTACGCCGCACCCAACGCGGTGGACGGCAACGCGAACACCTACTGGGAGAGCGCCAACAACGCGTTCCCGCAGTCGCTGACGGTGGACCTGGGCGCCGACCGGTCGGTGTCCCGGGTCGTGCTCAAGCTCCCACCCTCATCGGCCTGGCAGACGCGTACGCAGACACTGGCGGTGCTCGGCTCCACGAACGGGTCGACGTTCAGCACGCTGAAGGCGTCCGCTGGCTACAGCTTCAACCCGGCCAGCGGCAACACGGTCACCGTGACCTTCACGGCGACCACCCAGCGGTACCTGCGGCTGACCGTCACCGGCAACAGCGGCTGGCCAGCCGGCCAGCTCAGCGAGTTCGAGATCTACTCCAGCTAGGTCCGGTGCCCCCGCCCGGACCGGGCGGGGGCACCCGGTCCGGGCGTCCCGGCGCAACGCCGCGCCGGCCGTCCAACCCGTCCCACCCAGCACCGTCCCCCACCTGTCGCGGAACGACGGGCGTACCCCTGCACCCGTCGCCGGGCAACGCACCCACACCCACCCCCGAAAGAGGTGTAGCGACCCCATGTCCAGTAACGGCACCAGACGAGGCACGCCGCCAACCGGCGCGCACAATCCCGTCTCCCGCACGGGCCACCGACGGCTGCTCGCCGGCGTACTCGCCGGCGTGCTCCTCGCCACCGCCCCGGTCGTCACCCCCATGGCGAGCGCGGCACCGGCGGCCGACCCGTCCGCAGCCGCCGCCCGCGTGGCCATGCTCGCCGGGCTCTCCGCCACCATGACCGCCAGCAGCTACAACCAGAACTACGTGGCGGGCAACGCCAACGACGGCAACGCGTCGACCTACTGGGAGAGCGCCAACAACGCGTTCCCGCAGTGGATCCAGGCCGACCTGGGCGCCACTGTCAGCGTGGACCGGGTGGTGCTCAAGCTGCCACCCGCGTCGGACTGGCAGACCCGTACGCAGACGCTGTCGATCCTGGGCTCGACGAACGGTTCGTCCTTCACCACCCTGAAGGCGTCCGCCGGCTACACCTTCAACCCGAGCAGCGGCAACACCGCGACCGTCAGCTTCACCGCCGCCAGCACCCGCTACGTACGCGTGGAGGTCACCGGCAACACCGGTTGGCCGGCCGCCCAGCTGTCCGAGGTCGAGGTGTACGGCGCGACCGGCAGCACCGACACCCAGGCTCCCAGCGTGCCGGGCAACCTGGCCTACACCCAGCCGGCCAGCGGGCAGATCCGGCTCGCCTGGTCGGCGTCGACCGACAACGTCGGGGTGACCGGCTACGACGTCTACGCCAACGGTGCGCTGCGCGGCAGCGTCAGCGGTTCGACGCTCACGTACACCGACAGCCAGGCGGACAGCGCCACGGTGTCGTACTACGTGCGGGCCAAGGACGCCGCCGGCAACCAGTCGGCGAACAGCAACACCGTGACCCGGACCGGCACCGGCAACCCGCCGACCGGCTCCAACCTGGCGATCGGCAAGCCGATCAGCGCCTCCGGGTTCGTGCACACGTTCGTGGCCGCCAACGCCAACGACAACAACGTGGCCACCTACTGGGAGGGCAACGGCAACCCGAGCACGCTGACCGTGCAGCTCGGCGCGAACGCCACCCTCAGCCAGGTCGTCGTGAAGCTCAACCCGGACTCGGCGTGGGGCGCGCGTACCCAGAACATCACTGTGCTCGGCCGGGACCAGGGCTCGTCGAGCTTCACCACCCTGGTCGGCGCGGCGAACTACAGCTTCAACCCGGGCAGCGGCAACACGGTGACCATCCCGGTCTCCGGCGCGGCGGCCGACGTACGGCTCTCGATCGCCTCGAACACCGGTGCCCCGGCCGGTCAGGTGGCCGAGTTCCAGGTCTTCGGCACCCCGGCCCCGAACCCGGACCTGACCGTGACCGGCATGTCGTTCAGCCCGTCCGCACCAGTGGAGACCAGCACCATCACGCTCTCCGCGACGGTACGTAACGCGGGCTCGGCGGCCTCCGGCGCGACCAACGTCAACTTCTACCTGGGCTCCACCCGGGTGGGCACGGCCTCGGTCGGCGGTCTCGCTGCCGGTGCCTCGACCACTGTCAGCGCCAGCATCGGCACCCGGGACTCGGGCAGCTACCCGCTCAGCGCCAAGGTCGACGAGTCGAACACCGTCGTCGAGCAGGACGACACCAACAACAGCTACACCAACCCCAGCCCGCTGGTCGTCGCCGCGGTCGCCAGCTCCGACCTCGTCGCCTCGGCGGTCGCCTGGTCGCCCGGCAACCCGTCGGCGGGCAACACGGTGACCTTCTCCGTGTCCGTCCGCAACGCCGGCAACCAGGCTTCCGCCTCCGGTGCGCACGGCATCACCCTGACCGTGCTCAACGAGTCCGGCACCGTGGTCCGTACCCTGACCGGCTCCTACTCCGGCGTGATCAACGCCGGTGCCACGGTCGGCCCGATCAGCCTGGGCACCTGGACCGCCGCGAACGGCAAGTACACCGTCCGGGTGGTGCTCGCCGTGGACGGCAACGAGCTGCCGGTGAAGCAGGTCAACAACACCAGTGACCGGCCGCTCTTCGTCGGTCGCGGTGCCAACATGCCGTACGACATGTACGAGGCCGAGGACGGCGTCGTCGGCGGCGGCGCGGCGGTCGTCGGGCCGAACCGGGAGATCGGCGACCTGGCCGGCGAGGCGTCCGGCCGGCGGGCGGTGACCCTCAACTCGACCGGCAGCTACGTCGAGTTCACCACCCGAGCCAGCACCAACACGCTGGTCACCCGCTTCTCCATCCCGGATGCGCCGGGCGGCGGTGGAATCAACTCGACAGTGAACGTCTACGTCAACGGCACCTTCCACAAGGCCATCGACCTGACGTCCCGGTACGCCTGGCTCTACGGCAGCGAGGCCAGCCCGGGCAACTCGCCGAGCGCGGGCGGACCGCGGCACATCTACGACGAAGCCAACGTCATGCTCAACTCCACCGTCCCGGCTGGCAGCAAGATCCGTCTTCAGAAGGACCCGGCCAACACCACCACGTACGCCATCGACTTCATCAACACGGAGCAGGTGGCGCCGATCGCCAACCCGGACCCGGCGCGCTACACCACGCCGACCGGCTTCACCCACCAGGACGTGCAGAACGCCCTGGACCGGGTGCGGATGGACACCACCGGCAACCTGGTCGGGGTGTACCTGCCGGCTGGTAACTACTCCACCTCGTCCAAGTTCCAGGTGTACGGCAAGGCCGTCCAGGTGACCGGTGCCGGACCCTGGTACACCCGGTTCAACGCTCCGTCGGGCCAGGACAACACCGACATCGGCTTCCGGGCCGAGAACTCGGCGGCGAACTCCTCCTTCAAGAACTTCGCCTACTTCGGCAACTACACCTCCCGGATCGACGGTCCGGGCAAGGTGTTCGACTTCGCCAACGTGTCGAACATCGTGATCGACAACATTTGGAACGAGCACATGGTGTGCCTCTACTGGGGCGCGAACACCGACTACATGACGATCAAGAACTCCCGGATCCGGAACATGTTCGCCGACGGCATCAACATGACCAACGGGAGCACCAACAACCTGGTCAGCAACAACGACGCCCGGGCTACCGGCGACGACAGCTTCGCGCTGTTCTCGGCCATCGACGCGGGCGGCGCCGACATGAAGGACAACATCTACGAGAACCTGACCTCGACCCTGACCTGGCGGGCCGCCGGTGTCGCCGTGTACGGCGGTTACGGCAATACGTTCCGCAACATCTACATCGCGGACACCCTGGTCTACTCGGGCATCACCATCAGCTCGCTCGACTTCGGCTACCCGATGAACGGCTTCGGTGCCAACCCGCCGACCCGGTTCGAGAACATCTCGATCGTGCGGGCCGGTGGGCACTTCTGGGGTGGGCAGACCTTCCCGGCGATCTGGGTCTTCTCCGCCTCGAAGGTGTTCCAGGGCATCCGGGTCAGCGACGTCGACATCATCGATCCGACCTACAGCGGCATCATGTTCCAGACCAACTACGTCGGTGGGCAGCCGCAGAACCCGATCACCGACACGGTCTTCACGAACGTCTCGATCAGCGGTGCCCGGAAGAGCGGGGACGCCTACGACGCGAAGTCCGGCTTCGCCATCTGGGCGAACCCCATGCCGGAGGCGGGGCAGGGGCCGGCCGTCGGGTCGGTCACCTTCAACAACCTGCGGCTGAGCAACAACGCCGTGGACATCCAGAACCCCACGACGACCTTCACCATCAACCGCAACTGATTCACCCGGTAGCCGACGCCGTCGGGGGGACCCACCCTCCCGGCGGCGTCGCGCCGTGTCGGCCCTCGCCCGCGGCGAACCGGGCCGCGCCGACCGCCGCGTCAGTGGCCAGCGAATCCATCCCGTACGCCAACTCGGTCGCCAGCGCCTCCGGCTCGGGTCGTCCCGTACCGGCCAGCAGCGCGGCGCGGTCGTTGCGCAGGCAGGTCTGCGGATGCCGGGCGATCGCCGCCGCCAACTCCTCGGCCGCGGCCCGCGCCTGGCCGGGTGGCACCAACCGATTGACCAACCCCATCGAGTACGCCTCGTCGGCCGGCACCGGCCGGCCGGTGAGGATCAGGTCCATGGCCCGACTCTCGCCGATCAACCGGGGCAGCCGGACGGTGCCACCGTCGATCAGCGGCACTCCCCAGCGGCGGCAGAAGACCCCGAGTGTCGCGTCGGACTCGGCGACCCGCAGGTCACACCAGAGCGCCAGTTCGAGCCCGCCCGCCACCGCGTACCCGGAGATCGCCGCGATCACCGGTTTGCTGAGCGTCATCCGGGTCGGACCCATCGGGCCGTCCCCCTCGGGCTCGACCCGGTTGCCGCTCGGTGTGCCGATCGCCTTGAGGTCGGCGCCGGCGCAGAACGTCCCACCGGCGCCCCAGAGCACTGCCACCAACGCGTCCGGATCAGCCTCGAAGGCCCGAAACGCGTCCGCCAGCGCCCGAGCAGTAGGACCGTCCACGGCGTTCCGCGCGTCCGCCCGGTCCAGCACCACAGTGGTGACCGCCCCGACCCGCTCCACCCGTACACCCATCCCGCCAGCATGCCGGCCCGGCCCCACCCCCACAATCCCCGTCGATCTTGCACTTTGGGTTGCCGATTCGCCCCCTGTGACCAGGATTTTGTGAGCACAAACTGCAAGATCGGCGGCCTGGGTGATGCGGCAGGTTTGTCGCCGCTGGCCGGTTTGCGACGGCGAACGCCGGGAAGTCGGTACTCGTGCGAGCACTTTTGACGAAAGTTGAGCAGGATTCCCGGCTGGACCGTGCGGGTGACCGGATGCAGAAGGTCGTCCTGGGGACGCTACGTCCACGTCGGCTGCGCGACCTGCTGCACGGGGTGACCCTCGGGCATCCGCTGCACCCGGCGATGGTGCAGGTCCCGGTCGGCGCGTGGATCAGCGCCGCGGTGCTGGACCTCATGCCCGGGCAGCGCCGGCCCGCCACGGTGCTGGTCGGGCTGGGCACCGTCAGCGCGCTGCCGGCGGCCGTCGCCGGTCTGAACGACTGGGCGGCACTCGCCCGGGACCAGCGCCGGGTCGGCCTGGTGCACGCCGCCGCCAACACCGTCGGCATGACGCTCTACGCCGGCTCGCTGGCCGCCCGGCTGTCCGGCCGCCACGGAATGGGTCGCGCCCTCGGCTTCCTCGGGCTCTCCACGGTGAGCCTCGGCGCGTACATCGGGGGTCACCTGGCGTACAAGCAGGGGGCGCAGGTCAACCAGAGCGTCTCCGAGCTGCACCGGATGACCGATGGCTGGCACTCGCTGGCCGACATGGCGACGCTGCCGCAACGCACCCTGATCACCCGAGAGGTGGACGACGACATCTCAGTGATCCTCTACCGGCACGGTGACGAGGTGACAGTGATGTTGGAGCGCTGCCCGCACCAGAGCGGGCCGCTCGGCGAGGGTGAAGTGCAGGAGATCGACGGCCACGCCTGCGTGGTCTGCCCGTGGCACGGCAGCGCCTTCCGGCTCAACGGCGGCGAGGTCGTACAGGGGCCCTCCGGCAACGACCAGCAGATCCTGCCCACCCGAATCCAGAACGGCGTGCTCCAGACCCGCCTGCCCTGACCCGCCAGTGCTGGCCCGATCCGCGCTGGCCCGCCCGCGCCGTGGCCCGGTCCGGGCGCCTCCGGCGTCGGGAGGCCTCACCTCACGCAGATGCTCCGCGCCCCAAGGCGGTAACTCCTCCGACACTGATGTCTGTGAGTCATCATGATGACTCACAGACATCACGCTCTTCGGGACGTCGCCCCGGCCGCCCCGCCAGGGCGACGTGACCAGACCGCCTCGGCGCGATCGGCGCGACGTGAAGGAACCAGGTCCAGCGTGGGGTGGCCGGCCGCGTGGCAGGCGCGGCGTGGGGTCCGGCGGACGCCGCCGACCGGGGGTGGCCAGCCGCGTCGCAGGCGCGGCGTGAGTCCGGTGGACGCCGCCGACCGGGGGTGGCCAGCCGCGTCGCAGGCGCGGCGTGGCGTGGCGTGCGGGCCGCTCAGGTGCGTCGGTGTCGGCCGACCGGCGGACCGTCCGGTACCGAGTCCAGGCCGTGCCCGCCGTCGAACAGCCCGCCCTCGCCGCCAGCACCGGCCCACCCCTCGTCACCACCCCAGCCCGCAGGGCCGGCGGCCGTCATTCCGCCGCCATGGGGTGCCGTGCCGCCGGAGAGTGCCATCCCGCTGCCCGGGAATGCCGTGCTGCCGGGCCAAGCCATTCCGCTGCCGGCGGGTGCCACCTCGCTGCCGGCGGGCATCGCCCCACTGCCGGTAGGTGCGACCCCGCTACTGGCGGGCGTCACCCCACTGGCGGGCGTCACCCCACTGCCGAGAGGTGCGAACCCACTGCCGACAGGCGTCGTCCCTCCGCCGCGAGGTGCGAAGTCGCTCCCGCCCGGTGTCGCGCCGCCGTGTGGTGTCGCCGGGCCTTCGATCGCCGCCGCCGCCCGGCTGGCAGCCCAGGCGGCACCGCTCCCGGCCGCCCCACCACCGCCACGCCGGCCCGCGCCACTGTCTTGGCCCGAGCCACTGCCACCCTGACCCGAGCCACTGCTTCGACCCGAGCTACTGCCACCCTGGCCCGTGCCACTGCTTCGACCCGAGCCACCGTTTCGGCCCGTGCCTGCACCGCTTCGGCCTGCGCCGCGGCGTGATGTGCGGGAGGACGCGGCCAGTCGAGGAGCCGCCCCTGCGGTGGCTGGACGGCGGCGCAGCCCCAGGACTGCGCCGATCTGAGCGCCGACGATGCTCGCCACGGCCAGCACGGCAGAGACCGCCAGCGGGCGGTTCACCCGATCGGCGGGACCGACCCGGGCTGCACCGACCGTCATCGCTGGTTGTTGGCCCGCTGACTCCGTACCGCTGGGTGGTGCCGGGGCCACCCGCGGCGGTGCGGCCCGCTCGGGCGCCGGCCGGGGCGCGGGCGGCTTCGGTGCCGCGGGCCTGTCGACGAGCCGACCGGTGGCGTGCTGCCGGGACCCCTGGTCGGCGGCCTCCGTGGGCAGTCGGAGCAGTTGGCCGGGGCGGATCCGGTCCGGGTCGTCGAGCTTGTTCAGCTTGGCGAGCTGTCGGTAGTCGTCGAACTCGTCCAGGTACCGTTCGGCCACCTCCCCGAGGTAGTCGCCCCGGGCCACCCGGTACACCGGCGCGGGCTCGTCGTTCGCCGCCGAGGCGCCTGGTGCGGCCAGCCCCGTCCCGGCCAGGCCGAGCAGGCCGCCCCGGGCTACCGGCGCTGCCGTGTCTGGTGTCGTCGCGGCTCGGCTCGGCGCGGCCAGGGTGGTGACGACGGACGTTGCGCTCGGACTCGCGTACACCGGAGTGTTGTAGACCGCTGCGGCGCTGGCGGCGGCCGGGCTGGCGATCAGGATCAGCGCGACCGAGCCGACCAGCGCGGCGGCGGCCTTCTGCTGGCGGCCCATCCCGGGCAGCTTCGGCGCCGGCCGGCGCAGGGTCTGTGCGCCCAGTTCGACGAGGACGGAGAAGGCGAACGTGGCCCAGCCGAACCACCCTGCCAGGGCCAACGCCCGTAGGAAGAGCTGACCGTCGTCCCGACTGGTCAGCGCGGTGCCCACCTCGCTGATCGTGGGGAGGTGATCGGGCAGCGGGTTACCGGCGAAGGCCAGCAGCGCGATCGGCGCGCCGACCAGCAGCACCAGGAGCACGGCCAGCGCGCCAATGCCGGTGAGGATCCGTCCGGTCCGCCGTACGACGGACCCACCCGATACGGGCATGGCTGCCTTCCTTCCTACGGTGTTGCGGTGATGGCACGCGCGGTCGCCTCGCCGGTGACGGTGACCGTCTTCTCCTGGATGAACGGCCCGATCATGGCGCGCTGGTAGGTGATGGAGACGGTCACCCGGATCAGGGTCTCCCCGTCGACATCGGGGAAGTTCACGGTGTGGCCTGCGGTCTTCACGGCGTTCAGGTAGTTGGCCACCGCCTTGCGCGCCTCCGGCTCGTCGATCCGCTTCGGCCCGCCCTCGATGGCGGTGGCCCGGTCGATGGCCTGACCGCCGGCCCGGGCCGCCTCGGCGGCCAGGTTCTGGGCGTGTTGCAGGGTGCGGAGCTGCCCGGCGGCGTCGAAGGAGAGGCCGATGATGGCAAGTACGCCGATCATCGTCACGGCGAGGAAGATGCTCACCCGGCCGTGCTCACCTGCCCGCGAGGGCCGGGCAGCCGACGTGGCCGCCGTCATTGCCGACTCCGGTAACGGTCAAGTGGGGAGGTGAACTCCGCGGTGATCAGCCGATCACTCTTCATCCCGGGCAGGATGCCGAGGGTGATGTCCTTGAAGGACACCAGGCAGCTGATCTTCACCGTCACGGTGGCGTTCGACCCGACCGAGCTGCTGAAGGCATCGTCGAAGCTGGAGGCATTGCCGGGCGACTTGCCGGTGAACGTCGGGTCCAGGTCGTTGGCGCAGGCCAGGCCATGCCAGTCCAGCTGGTCCTGGGCGGCTTCCAGCGCATTCTTCCGGGCGGTGTCGGAGTCCCGGGAGATCGAGGCGGCCCGGGCGGCGTCGTGCGCTGCGGCCTGGAGCGTCTCCGCTGCCACGGCGCTGCGCCCGACCACGCCGGCCAGCACCATCAGCGCGATGAACGCGGGCGCGAGGACCGCCACCTCGATGGAGACCGAGCCCCGCTCGGCGGTACGGGTCATGGCGGTGTCACCCTCTCCACCGTTCCATGGGCGGTCTGCTGAATTGCGAAGTCCACGCCCGGCACCACGGACAGGGACCGGCCGCTGACCGTGCAGGTCACGTCGGTCGTGGTGGTCTCGCAGGTCGGCCCGGCCTTCTCCCAGCCCACCAGCCAGCCGCCGGCGCCCTTCAGGAAGCGGGAGGCGCTTTCCACCCCGGCACCGTTGCCCGCCTGGTACGTCCGCTGCGCGTTGACGCCACTCTGCGCGGCGTTCAACGCGGTGGAGCGGGCGAGGAAGACGGCCGCGACCTGGATCGAGGCGAAGAGCAGCACCAGGATCAGCGGCATCATCACGGCGAGTTCCACCGGGTTGGCGCCCCGCTCGCGGTCGCCGGCCGCGAGGCGGCGCCGGGCGGCGGTGACCGCCCGGCTCCACCTCGGGTACGCGGCTCGACGCACGCCAGCTACTTCGTTTCGGTGTAGTTCGGGATGTTGGTCATCCAGTTGTTGGCCTTGGTCAGGGCCAGGGCGGTGACGGCGATGGCGACCCCGACCAGACCGGCGATGATCACCGCGGTGGGCACCGGGCTGTCGCCGCGCTCACCATCGCGGCGCAGTTCGGCCAGGCGCGTCGTCACCACGACGTGCAGGTAGCTGAGGATGGACATGGCGTTCTCCTTCAGGGGGCGGGGTCAGACACGGGCGATGAACGGATAGAGGACGAACCCGAGCAGCACGAAGACGAGCAGCGCGCCCGGGATGTCGAGCTTGCTGGTGATCCCCTCGGCGCGGGCGAGGTTGTCGGTGCGGATCTGGTCGCGCAGCGAGTCGGCCCGGCTGCGCAGCGTCTCGTGCACCTGCGCGCCCTCGCTGCCGGAGGAACGCATGATCGCGCCGACGTCGCCCAACTCGGGAATGCCGATCTTGTCGGCGAGGTCGCGCAGTTCGTCCCAGGGCGCGTGCATCTGCATCTGGGCGATCCGCAGCGACTCCTGGAGCCGGTCGAACACCCAGCCGTCGCAGACCGCAGCCGCCCGCTCCAGCGACTGCACCGGCCCGTGCGCCGCGGAGAGCTGCAACGCCACCAGGTCGAGGTAGGTACAGACCGCCTGGCGGAACTCGTCGCGGGCGGCGGCAGCCTTGGTCAGTACGGCGCGGTGCGCCAGCAGGGCGGCCAGCAACGCCAGGCCGAGGCTGCCCAACACCGGCACCACCAGCGGGAACGGAATGCCGAGCGACCACAGCACCACCCCGAGCACTGTCGGTGTGGCCAACCCGATCAGCGCGGAGAGCAGCACCGACAACGCGTACTGCTCGGGCGTCTGACCGATCAGGGCGAGCTGCATCTGCGGCGGCCGCATCCAGCGGGACGTCCCGCTCAGCCAGTCGAGTCGCCGGGACGCGGGCGTGGACACCCGGCCGGTGCCCGGCGGCTGATGCAGCCGGCGCAGCGCAGGCCCGAGCGCCGGTGTCGCCGGCACCAGCTCCCGGACCACCAGGAACACACCCAGACCGATCCCGGCGCCACCGCAGACCGCGAGGGCGAACTGCCAGTTCACGATCACGCGAGCCGCCTCTCGCTCGCGACTGCGGGGCTCCGCTGCGCTGCACTCCTCGCGCTCACGCGATCACCTCGCTCGGGTTGGGCGCCGGCAGGAACCGGGCCGGCCGTTGCGGCTGGCTCATCGACCGCACCCAGGCCAGCAGGCCGATGAAGGCGGCGCCGAGGGCGGCCATCACCAGCTGACCCACCGGGGTGCCGTACGGCCTGATGTACTCGGTGTTGATCAGCCCGTACGCCAGGGTCGCCAGCGTCATCCCGGTGAGGAAGCGGACCGCGAACCGGGGCTGGGTGCGCTTGGCCTCGATCTCCCGCCGGGTGGCCACCTCCGCGGACGCCGCGCCGGCGATCGAGCCGAGCACGTCACCCAGCCGCTCACCCCGGTCCGACAGGTGCAGGATCAACGCCGCGACCACCTGGTCGCAGACCGGGTCGGCGATCTCGTCGGCGAACGCCAGCAGGGCGGAGCGGGCCATCCAGCCGGCCTGGAGGCGGGCCGCGAGCAGCCGTACCTCGTCCTCGACGCCGGGTGGGACGCTGCCGATCGTGCCGATGATCGCCTGCTGGAGGCCCTGCCCGGTGCCGGAGACGTCCTTGAGTCGGCGGGTCCACTCGCCGACCGCCTCGATCCGGGCGATGGCCCGCTGTTCGGCCTTGCCGACTCCGAACAGCCACGGGGTGCCGGGCACCGCCACCGCCACCAGCAGGCCCACCACCGGCAACCCGGTCAGCAGGAACGCCAACGCGCCGGCGACCAGCGCGGCGACCAGCAGCGCCTGATAGGCCCGCTGCTCGGCCGGTGTGCTGCCCGGCCCGCGCCACAGTCGGCTCAGCCCCGGCCCGCTGCCCGGCCCTGGCCCGGGGGGTCGACGGGTGCCGACCAGGGCGACCACGGCCAGCAGTAGCCCGGCCACACAGGCGGCGCCGGAGACCACCGCGATCAACTCAAGGCTGTCGAACATCAGGTCACCGCCGGGCCAGTCGGGTCTGCCGAGGTCGCCGCCAGGCACCAGCACCGGCCTCGACCCACCGGGTCAGCAGCCGCGCGTCGTAACCCACCCGCAGCAACTGGTCGCGGACCCGCTCCGGCAGGTGCCGGGGGACCGCGCGACCGTCCGGGCCGGGCCCGAAGACGGTGGTGGTGGTGATCCGACCGGCTTCGCCGGCCCCGATCACCTCCTCCACATGCGAGACGAACCGGTGCTTCCGCCCGCCGATCGCGGTCTCGTCCTCGACGGTGACGTAGACGATCAGGTCGAGCGCGTTGCCGGCCATCCGCCGGGCCTGGTCGACTGTCATCTCGCGGCCGTGCGCCAGGGCCAGCTCGACGATCCGTTCACCCACACCGGCGGCGGTACGGGCGTGGATGGTGCACATCGACCCCCGGCTGGTGGTCATCGCCTGGAGCATCGGGACGATCTCCCGGGACCGCACCTCACCCACGATGATCCGTAGGACGCCCATCCGCAGGGACAACGGGATCAGGTCGGCGATGGTCACCTCACCGGCCGGGCGGCCGTCGAAGCCGCGCTCGCCGTGCCCCTCCCGGGCCTCGAAGCTCATCACCGCCCGGTGTCGCTCCCGGCGGCGGGCCGGGAGCAGCTCCCGACTCTCCTCCAGCAGCACGTACGGCTCATCCTGCGGGATCTCGTTCATCAGCGCGCGGATGACAGTGGTCTTTCCGGCACCGGCCAACCCGGCGACCATGATGTTCAGACCGGCACGCATCGCGGCGCGGAGGAAGTCGCGCAGCAGCGGGTCGATCATCTCGTCCAGGTCACCTCGGGCGCCCGCGAGGTCGTCGAGGCTCACGTCCAGGGTGTTGTGCTTGCGGATCACCGCGTACGGGCGGTGGCTGACCAGGAACACCGCGGCCAGCCGGCTGCCGTCGGGCAGTTGCAGGTCGAGGGTGGGTTTCACTGTGGAGAGGGACCGCTCGGTCGCGCCCGCCCGACGGGCCGCTGCCTGGAGGATCTCCACCAGCTCGGCGTCGCTGTCGGCGATCGGCTCGGCCCAGTCCACCCCACCGCCGTGCCGGGTGATGCGTACCTGGTCGCAGCCGAGGATGTGCACCTCTTCGATGGTGTCGTCGACGAGCAGCGTCTGTAGCCGGCCGAGCCCGACCAGCTCGGCGGTCACCTGGTCGAGCAGCATGCGTTCGTCGCCGGCGGCCATCGGCGTGCCGGACCGGCGCACCGAGTCCGCGTACGCGGCGACCACCGTGACGGCGAGCCGGGCCCGCTCGGTGTCCTCCTCGTCGACAGTGAACTCCCGGCCGCGCTGCCATACGGTGAGCCGTTCGGTGAGTTCGCGGCGCAGCTCCCGAACCACCTGGAAGTCCATCCGGGCCCGAGGTGGCGACTCGGGCGGCGGGTTGGTCGCGGGCGGCGACGGCGGCTGCGGCCCGGACTGGTGGTGCCGGCCGTTCGGCAGGGCCAGGGGCGGCGCGGTGGAGGTCACTGCCGGTGGCTGCTGGCGCGGATCGGTGGAGACCGGCTCAAACCGCATCCGGCACCCCCTGCTGCACGGGCCACGCCAACCGGGCCCGTCGCCGCTCCAGGAGCGACCCGATCGGGACTTCCAGCGCCGCCGCCGCGCGCATCAGCGGCCGACCGGCCCGCACGGTCCCGCCCAGGGCGAGCACCCCGGCGGTACGCGCATCGTGCGGCAGCCGTGCGATGACGGGCAGTTTCAGGGCGCGGCTGATCTCGGCCCGCCCGTGCCCGTCGCCGACCAGCAGCAGCCGCAGGGTGCCCGGGGGCACCCGGTGCTCGGCGAAGTCCCGTTCGATCGCGGTGACCACCGCGCGGGTGCCGGAGAGGTCCGGCAGGTTCGCCCGGGTCACCAACAGCACCACCGAGGCGGCCCGCAGCACCGGCCAGGGAGGCCCGGTCACGTGCAGCCGACCACAGTCGACAAGGACGTCATAGCCGGGGGTGCCACGGTCGAGGGCGTCGAAGTAGTCGGCGAAGCGCTGCCAGAGCGGGGTGACGCTGCCGCTCTGGGCCGGGTCCACGAGGCCGGGCAGCAGCAGTCGTTCCCGGCGGGGGGCGTCCAGGTCGACCAACTGGGACCAGAACGCGGTCTCCAGGTTGCCGTCGCGCAACTCGCCGACGGCCAGCTCTCCGATGCCGCGTGGGCCGTCCAGCTGGCCGCCGAGGTATCCGGCGAGGATCGAGCCGCCGGCCGGGTCGCATTCGGCTACCACCAGCCGCCGGTGCCAGGCCAGCGCGCAGGCCAGCGCCGAGGTGGTGACGCCGGGCGAACCCTTCGCGGACACCAGCGCGATGATCGCCATGCTCAGGCCGCCTCGGTCAGTACGACGGCGAGCCGTTCCTGTGCGGCGAGCGCCACCACCGCTGGCACATCACGGGTCAGTAGCGCCAGGTACAGGACCCTGTCGTCGTTGGCCGGGCTGACCATGTCGATGACGGTGGCCGCGAACCGGGTGCCGGTGGCGGCCGTGTCTTCGTCGGCATCGTTGTCCGGGGTGCTGACCAGCAGGACCTTGTCGCCGGGGTGCAGTTCGCGGGCCGGCACCTGGGCGGTCTTCAGGCCGAGCGCGATCTGCTGCTGGCCGGGGCCGAGCAGCGGGTCGTCGGTGACCTGTCCCAGGGTGAGCAGCGTGCCCGGAAGCAGCGCGACAGCGGCCCGTTTGCCGACCACCTCGTCGAGCCGTGCGGCGGGCACCGGGCGCAACCCCTGGCCGCCGGCGACCTGCACGGTGACCAGGTCGGCCGCGCTGATCTCCCGGCCGACCTCGACCGGTCGCGCGACCGCCAGATAGCTGCCGGTGGCTCGTACGGAGGTGACCGCGAAGGCCGCGCCCAGCCCGCCCAGCGCGATCAGGAGGACGGCGAGACCGAGCAGCCCGGGACGGACCCGGCGCTGGCGGACCACTGTGGGCGGGTTGACGGGTGCGTCCACCGACGGGGTTCCGTTGCGCGTCGCGAGGCTCATCTGGTGACCACCTGGAGTTCGTTGATCTGGATCTGCACGATGCCGCTTCTCCGGGTCTGCGGGATCACCCGCCTTGTGGCGTCGCTGTTGGTCCACCAGCTCACCGTCCAGTGCGTGGTGGCGGTGACGTCGTAGGTGTCTGCCTTCGGGTAGCCCTTGTCATAGCCGCAGTCCGGGGAGGTGGAACCCGCCCGGGTGCCTGTGGCCTTGTACTCGGTGCCGGCGCTGTAACAGGGGACCGTCTCGCCGTTGCCCATGTCCCAGTCGATCCGGTCGACCTTCGCTTCGATGTAGACGGTCAGACCCCGGTCGGACTCGTCGGCGTAGAGCGGACCGAAGTAGTTCTTCCCCGGGGTTGCCCACATCCAGACGGGCAGGCCGACCAGGCCGGGGCCGATGCTCTTTCGGGGTGCCACCTTCAGCCGGGCCGGCAGCAGACTGATCGACGCCAGGGCGCGACGGGCCAGCTCCTCCGGGTCCGGCGGTGCGCCGAAGCCGGCCGGCGGGTCGGCCAACGACACCACCTCCTGGGCACCCAGGTCGCCGCCGTTGCAGGTTTGCAGGTACCACTGCTCACCCTCGGGGGGTTCGACCGGCCCCTCGGTCAGCTTGTAGTAGCACCCGTCGCCGCTGTTGAACCAGCCCAGGTCCTCGTCGTAGCAGGGGATGGTCCGCCCGTTCCACTGGCAGACGCCGCTCCCGCCGCCGCCCCCGTCGTCCCCGCCCCCACCGTTGTCCCCGCCGCCGCCGGGGTCACCGGGGTTGCCGGGCTCGTCGTCCCAGACACTGCAGTCGGGTTGGTCGGGCGGGCAGCCGGCTCCCGGGTCGGCCCGTAGGGCGGCGGTGGCCGGCGGGGCTGCACCCACCACCAGCAGGAGCGTGAGGCCGATCCCGGCGAGCGCGCGTCGGGTTGTCACGGCCCGGCTCAGCACGGCTGGTCCCGGTGCGTCGCGCCGTAGTTGATCAGCCAGCGACCGTTCGGATATCGGGTCGCGGTGGCGGTGGAGAGGTGTCTGCCGCCACCGCTGCCCGGCACAGCGCGTTTGTCCTTGGCGTAGACCAGCCGGTAGCCGGTCGTGTCCAGGCAGTCCTGGATCTCCACCGTGGCCGGCTTCGCGTCCAGGCTGACGGCGGTCACGGTCGGGTCGGACTTGAACGTCCCGGTACGCATAGCGCCGTGCTCCTTGGCCTCGCGAATGGACACCCGGACCCGAGTCAAAAGTGGATCACCGAGAAAACGGGACAGTTCCGGCGATCGCGGATCACTGCGCAGGCCGGCCGTGCGCGAGGCCGCGAGATAACCGGAGTACGCGTCAAGTGCCGCCTTTTCGGCAGTGCGTCGTTCGACGTCGGAATCGGTCCGGGGTCCGTTGTCGCGGACTTCCGTCGGCCGTTCGACCGCTTCCCGTCCGCTGGCGCAGGCAGTGACCGGAATCGCCGCCACGCCCACCAGCAGGCAGATTGCCGCTCTTCTGAGCTGCCTTCCGCGCACCGTCGAGCCTCCTCGTGGTCGCCCGGAGTGGTGAGGGTTCACCGCCGTCGGGCATACGGAAGCGCGCCCGGATCAGCACATCCGGAGCGTTCATTGCGCTTCTGCATTCACCGTTACGGATCTTCTACAAATTGGGGGTCCTGTGTCGTCCGATGGTGAAGGTGAGGCTTGCGTCACACCCAAGGGGCGAGCATAGGCTGACGCTCGCCGATGCAACAGAGGCAATTCAAGCGAACACTCAGCGTGATGGCAGGTGGTGGTGGCAGGTGTCGACAATGCCCCCCGGGCAATGGGCGAGCGAACTGTCGTTATTGATGGGGCGTCGCCGGGCCGGACGGGTTCACCGCAGTCGCGTCACCGGTCGCGGGAGTGGGACATCGCGGTCTCATCCCGGCATTCGACCGACGTCGGCACCCCGTCGGTGGGCTGCCTCGTCCAACGGCACGCCTGACGCGGAACTGGTCGAAAGCGCCCGCGCTGGCTCGGGTCGGCAGGTCGCTTTCTGCGCCATCCGCTACACCGCAGCGAGCGTGCAATCACGATCCGTGTTCACCGTCGCAGGGGAGCAGTCAGCCGCAATGGAGGAGACATGGCGCTGACCGGCCCCCCGGCGGCCACCCCCGGTCGGGAAGACCGACCCGATCGGAGTCCGGCACCCCGGCCGTCCGGTGCCACGACGGCCCCCGCAGGCCAAGCGGCGCCCGCTCCGCCGCGCGAACGACCGGTCGACCCCGCCTCGGCGGTGGCACGCACCCGGGTCTCGACAGTGTTCGCGATCCTCGCGATCAGTCCGCTGATGCGCTTGGCGGCGCTGCGCTACGCCGTACCCCCGGGTCTGCCCAGCCGGAGTGGCTGCGACGCCTGCGGCGCGCCGGTCGGCCTGCCCCACCCCTGGCCGGCGCTGGGCCCGGCGGCCCGGTGCGGTCGGTGCCGGGCCCGGGTCGGCCCACCGCCGGCCACCGTCGAGCTGGCACTGCTCGCGGTGGCGGTGCTGCTGGCGATCGCCGGTCCGCCGGGCGGGGCGCTGCCGGCGCTGATCTGGTGGCTGGGTTGGACCATCCCGGCGATCCTCGTCGACCTGGCCGTGCACCGGTTGCCGGACCGGCTCACACTGCCCGCGGCGGCCGGCACCTGGCTGCTGCTCGGCGTGGCCGCGCTCGACGCCGACCCGGGGCACTGGCTGCGAGCCGTCATCGGCGGCGCCGGGCTGGCGCTCTTCTTCGCCAGCACCGCTGTGCTGCTCGGCCGCCGCGGCTTCGGGCTGGGCGACGCCAAGCTGGCGCTCAGCGTCGGTGCGCTGCTCGGCTGGTACAGCTGGCCGGTGCTGCTGTTCGGGCTGGTGCTCACCTTCGGGCTCTCCGCAGTGGTGAGTCTGGTCCTGCTGGCCACCCGCCGCGCCAACTGGAGCACCCACCTGCCGTTCGGCCCGTTCCTGCTGCTCGGCACAACTGCCGCACTCCTGCTGGCGACCTGACCCGCCTCGTCGCTGGTCAGGGGCGGGATCGGCTGGCCAGCTTGGGGGCCGGGCTGCCGGAACGGTTGGCCCGGCGGCGGAGCACCTCGCTGGTTGGGCGGGCCAGCAACGGGGTGAGCACCACGGCGACCAGGGCGCCGAGCAGCACACCCGCGATCACGTCGTGCGGGTAGTGCACGCCCACGAAGACCCGTGAGAAGGCGCCGAGCGCGGCCAGGGGCAGCGCGATCAGGCCGAGTCGGCGGGAGAGCAGCAACGTGGTGACCGCCAGCGCGCCGGCGATGGTGGCGTGGTTGCTGGGGAACGACCAGTCGCCCGGCGGTGGGCAGACGCCCGCGATGATCTCCCGACCGATCGACCGGCAAGGGCGATCCTCGTCCACCACGGTCTTGAGGAACTCACTGCCCACGTACGCCAGGACGGCCGGCACGGGCGCGATCAGGGCGAGTGCCCGGTCGTGCGGGCCGCCGGAACGGCGGCTCAGCGCGGCCATCACCAGCAGCGCGCCGAGTAGCAGGATCACCCCCTCGGTGGCGTGCCCGACGAACCACTGCACCGGCTCTGGGCTACCGGCGGCGGCGTCGACGACGTCGCTGTACCACTCGGCGCTGATCTCCGGAACGTCAATGCTGCCGTTGTCGACCATGCATCACCTCACTTCACGTTCATACCCCGTTCACCCTGGGAACACCCTAGGAACGCGGCAGAGGGCACTGCTCCTGTCGAAGGTCGGGTGGGCTGCACGACCTTCGTCCAGGATTCGCACAGCCGGCTCTGGTTGCCTGTTACAGGAGGACGTCGACATTCACAGGAGGCTTCGTGCAGACCGGTTCGGCCACCGAACAACCGCAGCCCACCGCCGCTACCGCAGACGACGAGACCTGGCGGATCCGGCGCACGGAGGCCGACATGGACCGGCTCGGCGAGACCGAGTCGATCTTCGCGTTGGGCAACGGGTGGATCGGCTGGCGTGGGGTGCTCGACGAGGGTGCCCCGTGCGGGATGCCGGGCAGTTACGTCAGTGGCTTCCACGAGCGGCGTGAGCTGAGCTATCCCGAGGAGGGGTACGCGTTCCCGCCGGCCAGCGACACCGTCATCAGCGCACCGAACGCCGCACTGATCCGGCTCTGGGTCGACGACGAGCCGTTGGATCTCCGGACCGGGTCGCTGCGCAGCCATGAACGGGTGCTCGATCTTCGTACCGGCGTGCTGCGCCGGGAGACCGAGTGGATCTCACCGGCCGGGCGGGGCGTACGCATCCGCAGCACCCGGTTGGTGTCCCTGCCGCGTCGCCCGGTGGCTGCCGTCCGGTACGAGGTCGAGCCGTTGGACACCGCCGTCGAGCTGAGGGTCAGCTCGGACCTGCTGGCCAACGAGAAGGTGCCGGAGCGTTCGGACGACCCTCGGGCCGCCTCGGTGCCCAGCGACCCGCTGACCGCCGAGACGTACCGTGCGACCGGCCACGACGGCGTGCTGGTGCACCGTACCGAGCGCAGCGGCCAGCGTGTGGCGGTGGCGGTCAGTCACCTGCTGGAAGGTCCGAGCACTGTGACGACCAGCGGCGACTGCACCCCGGACCGGGTACGGCTGACCGTGGCGGGTCGCCTGCACCCGGGGGAGCGGTTGCGGCTGACGAAGTTCGCCGCCTACGAGTGGGCGACGGTCGACGCGACGCCCGCCGACGAGTTGGCCGCCCTGGTCGCCGCCGAGGCGGACGCGGCGCGCGCTGACGGCTTCGACGCCCTGCTCACCGACCAGCGCGCCGCCCTCGACGCGGCCTGGCAGGTCGCCGACGTGCGGCTCGACGGCGATCCGGAGCTTCAGCAGGCCGTTCGGTTCGCGATGTTCCACCTGATCCAGGCCGGTCGCCCGGACTCCGACCGGACCATCTCGGCCAAGGGGTTGACCGGCAACGGCTACGACGGGCACGTCCTGTGGGACACCGAGAGTTACGTCCTGCCGGTGCTCACCTACCTGGCCCCGGCGGTGGCCCGCTCGGCGTTGAGGTGGCGGCACGCCCACCTGCCCGAGGCGCGGGAGCGGGCCGCCGAGCTGCGGTTGACCGGCGCGACCTTCCCGTGGCGCACCATCGGCGGCCGGGAAAGCTCCGGCTACTGGCCGGCGGGCACCGCAGCGCTGCACGTCAACGCCGACATCGCCGACGCGGTGCTGCGCTACCTGGCGGCCACCGACGACCAGCGGTTCCTGGCCGAGGCGGGGCTGGAACTGCTGGTGGAGACCGCCCGGCTCTGGCACGGCTTCGGCCACTGGTCGGACGAGGGCGGCTTCCACCTGCACGGGGTGACCGGCCCGGACGAGTACGCCGCGCTGGTCGACGACAACGTGTTCACCAACCTGATGGCGAGGCGCAACCTGCGCGGCGCGGCGGACGCCGCCGAGGGGCATCCTGAGCTGGCCGACCGGCTCGGCGTGGACCTCGACGAGGTGGCCGGCTGGCGGGCCGCCGCCGACGCGATGGCCATTCCGTACGACAGCGAGCGCGGGGTGCACCAGCAGGCCGCCGGCTTCACCGAACAGCCCGAGTGGGACTTCGCGAACACCGGTGACGACGACTACCCGCTGCTGCTGCACTTTCCGTACCTGGAGCTGTACCGCAAGCAGGTGGTGAAGCAGGCCGATCTGGTGCTGGCCATGCAGCTCTGCCCCGGTGAGTTCACCGCCGACGAGAAGGCCCGCAACCTGGCCTACTACGAGGCCCGCACGGTCCGCGACTCGTCGCTGTCGGCGGCCCCGCAGGCCGTACTGGCCGCCGAGGTCGGGCACCTGGATCTGGCGTACGACCTGTTCGCCGAGTCGGTCCTTCAGGACCTGGCCGACCTGGGCGACAAGACCGCCGACGGTCTGCACCTGGCCTCGCTGGCCGGCGCGTGGCTGGCGCTGGTGCAGGGCTTCGGTGGGCTGCGCGACGACCGGCGGATGCTCTCCTTCGACCCCCGGCTGCCGCGCCGGATCGACAGGCTGGCGTTCAGCCTGCGCTGGCGCGGCAACCGGCTGCGGGTCACGTTGACTCCGGCCGAGGCCCGCTACGAGCTGCCCGACGCCGCCGCGGATGCCGAGGTCGAGCTGTTGCACCACGGCGAGTCGCTGCGGGTCACCGGCGCCGAACCGGTCACCCGACCGATGCCGCCGGTGCCCGACCCCGGTCCGGAACCGCCCTCCCCGCCCGGCCGCCGCCCCACCCGCCGCTCAGCCGACTGAGTCGCCCCGACCGGTTCGGGCCGGCGCGGCTTCGTCCCGAGTCGGCGCGGGCTCCAGCTCAGGTCGGGGCGGGACCGCCGGTCATCCGCTCGCGGACGGCCTCCAGCGCCTCGAAGGCGTACGCCCAGTTGTGGCACTTGAAGCTGCGCAGACCGTCGATCGCTGTGTGACAGTCGGAGCAGCGCACCCCGGCGATGGCGTCCGGGATCTCGGTGTTGACGTACTTGCGCTCGCCCAGGATGACCGTGGCGATCATGGCTTTGTCGTGCAGGCCGGAGAGCGCCGACGAGACGATGTCGTACCAGGTGACCCGTCGGCGGCACTTCGGGCAGTCAGGTTCGTCGCCGCTGACCCAGAGCGGGGCGCCGATGCTGCGCGCCGGCATGCCGAGCAGTTTCTCCAGCCGCCGGACGTCCGACTCGGGGGTGGTCCAGCGGTGTCGGCCGGGCAGTGATGCGGGCGAGTCGTACACGGCGCGGAACAGGTCGTTGTCGACCTGCACGGTCTCGCGCTGAGCGGTCATCGGCGTCCCTCCTCGTTGAGTCGGCGCCCTCACCGTGGCCAGCGGTGACCATGGGCGCAGCCGGATCAACGACACGAGGGGGCGGTGGGTCGTCGCTCCGCCGCTGACCGCTTTCGCCTCCGGTGGCCGGCCTCGGGTGGTACGACGGACGCAGGGCGTGCGTCGGCGGGAGGAGCGCCGATGGCGAGCAGACCCGAGCGGTTGCTGCGGGGCGGCAACTCGCCGCTGAGCGCCTCGTTCCTGGAGCTGTTCTTCGACCTGGCGTTCGTGCTCGCCCTCAGTCAGTTGGCCGCCCACCTGCTGCACGACCTCAGCCTGGCCGGCGCGCTGCGTACCGCCCTGCTGTTGACGGGCGTCTGGTGGATCTGGGTGCCCACCACCTGGTTCGCCGACTGGTACGACCCGGAGAGTCCGGCGGTGCGGTGGTTGCTGGTGAGTGCCGCGCTGGGCAGCCTGCTGGCCGGGGTGGCGATCCCGCAGGCGCTGGACGGGCGGGGCCTGCTCTTCGCCGGGGCGTACGTCTCGGTGCACATCGCCCGGGGCGTTGTCACCGCCGTCGGGTTGCGCGGTCATCCGCGACAGATTCGAACGCTGCGCATCCTCTGCTGGTTCAGCGTCTCCGCCGTACCGTGGTTGGTCGGTGGGTTTCTGCCGCAGTGGCGGGTGCCGCTCTGGCTGCTCGCCCTCGCCATCGACCTCACCGGCCCGCGGCTTCGCTGGCCCACGCCGGGGATGGGCCGGACCGGGCGGCAGGAGTTGCACCTGGCTGGCGAGCACTTCGCCGAGCGGTACCAGCAGATCATGATCATTGCGCTCGGCGAACTCGTCCTGGTCGCCGGCCTCTCGTACGCCGACACCGATCTCCACTTCCCGCAGACTGTCGCGTTCCTGTTGGTCTTCGCCACCGCCGTGCTGATCGGTCTGCTCTATGTCACGCCCGCCGGTCAGCGCCTCGGCCCCGCCATCGAGCGTGCCGATCCGGCCAGTCTCGGCGTCATCACCGGATATCTGCACCTGGTGATGATCGCCGGGCTGGTGGTCACCTCCGTCGGCGCCGAGCTGAGCATCGCGCACCCTCTGCGAACTGGTGACATCACAACGGTCCTGTTCATCCTGAGCGGCCCGATGCTGTTCCTCCTCGGGCGGATCCTCTTCTCGGCGGCGATCCACCGGCGACTCTCCTGGCCCCGGGTCGCCGCCCTGTTCGTGCTGGCCGGCGCGGCGGTTGTTCTGCGGATGCCGCTGCTGGCAGTCAGCGCGGTCGCCACCGGGGTAGCGCTCGCGGTGGTCGTCCTGGACCACGCCGGGATCGGCTCGTACCGACACCGAGCTGACGCGTAGCCAAGAATCCTGACTAAAGTCAGGTATATGGACTCGGCTCTCATCGCCGCCGTACGGCGCTTCAACCGGACGGTCACCCAACGAGTGGGCGCGCTCGACGACGAGTACATGGCCCAGGGGCGCCCTCTCGGGCAGGCTCGGCTGCTCTGGGAGATCGGCCCCGCCGGCGCCGAGGTCGCCACGCTACGGGCCCGGCTCGGCCTGGACTCCGGATATCTCAGTCGACTCCTGCGCACTTTGGAGCACGGCGGCCTCATCACCGTTGGACCGGCGGACCAGGCCGGTGGCGACGGACGGGTACGGGTCGCCACGCTCACCGACGCCGGCCGAACCCGGTGGGCCGACCTCGACCAGCGGTCGGACGAACTCGCCGCCTCGATCCTCGAACCGCTCAGCGAACACCGCCGCGAACGACTCGTCACCGCCATGGCTGAGGTCGAACGGCTGCTCATGGGCTCGATGGTCGTCATCGAGCCGTGCCCACCGAGCGACCCGCGAGCCCGTGCGTGCCTGCGGGCCTACGCCCGCGACATCGCACGACGATTCGACGACGGGTTCGACCCCGCACTGAGCAAACCGCTCCCCGACGAAGCGCTCGTCCCGCCCAACGGGGTGCTTCTGCTCGCCACGCTCAACAGCGCACCGATCGGCTGCGGCGCGGTCAAACTCCACCCCGACGCGCCCGCCGAGATCAAACGCGTCTGGGTGGCCGACACGGTACGCGGGCTCGGCGTCGGGCGGCGACTGCTGGGCGAGCTGGAACGGTACGCCGCCGAGCGCGGGGCGACAGCGGTCCGGCTGGACACCAACCGCAACCTCACCGAGGCCATCGCCCTGTACCGGACGACCGGTTACCGGGAGGTCGAGGCGTACAACACCGAGCCGTACGCCCACCACTGGTTCGAAAAGCAGCTGGGGCACTGACGGCCGCGGTCGTCCGGTGATCGGGCGTCGCGTTCGCGGCGGCTACAGCCGCTCGAAGCTCTCCATGCCGGCGAGTTTCAGCACCTCGGTCCGGGTCGCTGGGCATTCCTTGCGGGTCTGATTGTCGATGTCACGGCCGTTGGGCACCGGGCCCTGTTTCTCGTACCAGGAATAGAGGTTCACTGTGAGGTTCGCCATCGCGCCCGTCTCGGACCCGATTACCTTGAGCGTCGGCACCTGGCCGTCCAGGTAGGCGCACACGTCCTTCGCCGACACCGGAGAGCCGTCGGCCGGAGCGGATCCGGCCGCGCTGGTCGGTCCTGTCGTGTCTTGCACCGCAGTGGGCTCGGGCGCGTCGGCCTCGGTGCACGCCGTCAGGGCGAGCACGAGGCAGATTGCTGGTGCGAGCGGTCGGAACGTACTCATTGGATCTTGTCCTCACGGGGTTCGCGGTGGGTAGGGGTTCCGGCGGCGTTCGCGGCGACGAGCCAGAGGCCGGTGGGCAGCCGGTAGCCGACGCCGGGCTCACGGAACCGGTCGAGCAGCCGGGCGACCCCCGCCCGGGCCGAGGCCTGACCAGCCGGCGGAGCCGCCCGGTAGGCGGCACCGGCCGGGCCGACCTCGATGAGCCATTCGGCCACCGCGTCGGCGTCGTCTGGAGGTTCCAGGGCGACATCGCACGGTGTGATCGTGATGGCGGTGAAGCCGGCGGCGGTGAGGATCCGGGTGAGCCGCGCCGGGTCGGCCAACGCGAACGGACCGGGCTCGTCACCGACCGGGAGTGGTGGTAACGGCCCGAGATGCGGTGCGGCGCCGAGCATCGCCGCGGACAGCCACGGGTTGGCACCACTGTCGCGGAAGACGGTCGCGGCGAGGCGCCCTCCCGGGCGCAGTGATCGCCGGATCGTGCGGCAGCCGGCAACCGGGTCCGCCAAAAGCATCAGGGCCATTCGTGAGAACGCCGCGTCGAACGGGGCACCAGGCACGACATCGAGAGTGTCGATGTCGGCCACGTGAAATTGGATGCCTGGGTACCCGTCGGTGGGAAATCGGCGTCGAGCGGCGGTCACCATCGCCTCGTCGATGTCGACACCGATCGCCGCGCCGGTCTCGCCGACTGCGACGGCGATCTCGGCCGTGGTGCCGCCGCAGCCGCAGCCCACATCGAGGATTCGCTCGGCGGGTCGTGCGGCCAGTCGATCCATGGCAGCCGCGCCCAACGGCCGACCGGTCTCGTCCTGCCGATCGGCGTGGCGAATCCAGCCAGCTGCCGCGCCCGCCCAGAAAGCGGCGCCGCGAGCCCGCAGGCTGGCGGTGTCGGCCATCAGAACGGCATCTCGGCGCCGTCGACGCTCATCGAGCGGAAGTGAGCCGCCTTCGTCGGGTCGAAGCCGTCCTCCTGTGCCGCCAAGCCAGCAGCCCGGACCAGCCGTTCGGACTGGAACCGGCGGAATGCCGCCTCGTCCTGCCAGATGTTGATGATCCGCCAGCCGTCCTCCGTCGGCCCGGCGACATGCGCGAGAAGACCCGGCGGTCGGTCCGGTCCGAGGTGTCGTTCCACCTGCCGGTACTCCGCCTCGCTGACGCCGGGCATCTCCTGCAACACACCGAACGGCATGGCCGCCACCTCTCGATAGAGTTAGACTCTATCCAATAGAGCACTACACTGGAGAGGTGGTTGTCAAGAGACGTTATGACTCTTCCCGCCGACAGGAGCAGGCCCGACAGACCCGGCGAGCGATCCTCGAAGCGGCTGGCCGGCTGTTCGTCGACCCGGGCTACGCGGCCACACCGCTGACCGCTGTCGCCGTGGAAGCCGGCGTCGCGGTCCAGACCCTGTACGCGGTGTTCGGCAGCAAGCGGCAACTGCTCTCCCAGCTGGTCGACGTCACCCTGGCCGGCGACGACGAACCGGTGGCCCTGCCGGACCGGCCCTTCGTCGCCGAGATCCGCGCCCTCACCGACCCCCAGGCCAAGCTCGCCCGCTACGCACGTCACCTTGCCGAGGTCAACGCCCGGCAGGCCCAGGTGATGCTCGCGCTGGCCGGCGCGGCCACGGCCGATCCGGACGCCGCCGAGATCTGGCGCAAGAACGTCGACGACCGCCGTCGCGGCATGGCCATGTTCGCCGCCGAACTAGTCGGCACGGGAGGCGTACGCCCCGACCTGAGCGTCGATCAGGTGGCCGACATCCTCTGGTTGGCCCAGGACGTTCGCAACTTCGACTGGCTCGTCCGGCAACGCGGTTGGGCGATCGAGCAGTACCAGCGGTGGTATGTGGACACGGTCAGCGGCGCGATCATCGCCGGCGCCGAATAGCGGAGAGCGCCGGTCATGGCGTGCTGCCGAAGCTGTGGCCCCTTGGCCCGCCGACGCGGCGGGCTATTCGACGGGGTGAAGACCCCGCGCGTTGCTGGCGAAGGAGCGGATGAGTTCCGTCTCGCTGCCGGTACGCCAGATCAGCGCCCACCGGGCTGGAGGAGCGTCGTGGATGGGCACGTAGGCGATGTCCGGCCTTGCGTAGTAGCGCGCGGCCTGGGCCTGCACCGGCGAGACGGCTTCGCCCGTGACGAGGATGGGGATCATCTCCTGGAAGTTGGAGACCGACGGGCCGATCGGGATCAACCGTCCGCTGGGTGTGCGTACGGGCACCAGGATCTCCCGCCAGTAGTCCGGCCGGGCCCCGCCCATGACCGTCTCGTCCGCCAGATCCTCGTAGGAGACCGATGTCCGGCCGGCCAGCCGGTGCGTCGCCCCTACGGCCAGCACGATGGGCTCGGTGTAGATCACCGGGCCGACGGTGAGGTCCGGTTCCCTCACGGGCAGCCACAGGATCTGCACGTCGATGTCGCCTGCGCGCAGCCGACCGAAGGGATCGCTGAAGTCGACATGCCGGAGCTGCACCTCACACTCAGGGTGCTCCTTCGCGAACCCGTCGAACAACTCGCGGAAGTCATGGAGGTTGACGGCGATCGACCCGACCCGCAGCACCCCGGTCTTGCCGCGTGCGGCGAGCCTGGCCCGGTCCATGCCCTCGTGCAGTCCCCGGTACATGGGCTCGATGTCGTCGAAGAGCCGTTTGCCGATCGGTGTGAGTGCCACCTGCCGGTTGTTCCGCTCGAACAGCGCGGCACCGATCCGACGTTCCTGCTTCTTGATCGCCTGGCTGACCCGCGCCTGGGTCACGTGCAACCGCTCGGCGGTGCGGGTGAAGTGCAGTTCCTCCGCCAGGGTCAGAAAGATCTCGATATCGCGGAGTTCCATGTGCCGTTCCCGATCCACCTATTAGCGAAGGGTTATGGCACGTTACCAGTTGTGATCTTGTAGCCCGGTGTCTTGCCGGGCAGGCTGATGGACGTCGTCGCCGAACAGCGACCGGCAGCCTGAACGAGGAGATCGTCGTGCGCAAGCTCGTGTATTACATCGCCGCCACCCTGGACGGCTTCATCGCCGGCCCCGACGGCGCCGACCCGACCGGCCCCGGCGGGTTCTGGCCCATTCCGGACGACTACCTGCGCCACCTCGTCGCGGAGTACCCGGAGACCCTCCCCGGTCCGGCCCGGCAGGCGTTCGGCATCACCGATCAGGGCAGCCGGTTCGACACCGTAATGGAAGGGCGCAACTCCTACGAGGTGGGCCTGAAGGCCGGTGTGACCGACGCGTACCCGCACCTGCGCCACCTGGTGTTCTCCCGGACGCTGGGCAGCAGCCCCGACCCGGCCGTCGAGGTCATCGGCCAAGACCCGATCGCAACGGTACGGGAGCTGAAGCGGCACGACGGCAAGGACGTCTGGGTGATCGGCGGCGGCACGCTGGCCGGTGCCCTCTACCCCGAGATCGACCAGCTGATCATCAAGCTTGCCCCGTTGACCATTGGTGCCGGCATCCCGCTCTTCGGCCGTGACGCCGTCTTCGCACCTCGCACCTGGCGCCTGACCGACCACACAGTTCTGGACAGTGGCGCGCTCTTCCTCACCTACGCCCGCGCACAGACCGGAACCGAGACCGCGTGAGGGCACCGCACCCATGACCAACGTCCTCGCCCTGGCCATCAACATGACCTGGACGTGAGCGGCGGCCACGCATCCCGGCACCCGTTCCTGCTCTCCGCGGCGAGGTAAAGGTGCGCGACGACTCGGGGCTTGGCTCTACGCTCCGCACCATGTTCGCACCAGTGAAGATCATCTCGGGTGGTCTGGAGATCCGTGAGTTCGGCCCGCAGGACGCCACCCAGCTGGCGGCGTTCGTGGCCGCCGATGATCGGACCGGACTGCCGCCAGGCTCACCGCAAACCGCCGCCGACGTGGACGAGTGGCTGACCGGGATATCGCGCCAGCGGCTGGCCGGCGACGGGGTGCGGCTGGCGATCGTGGACACGGCCGAAGGCGAGATCGTTGGCAGCATCGGGTTGCGGGACATCGACTGGAGGGCGGGACGTGGCGAAATCGGCTACGGGGTGCGGGCCAGTCGTCGCGGCCGAGGCTATGCGACCACGGCCGCCCGTGAGGTCGGCCGATGGGCGCTCACCGATTGTGGGTTGCGCCGTATCCAGTTGCGCGCCCGGCTCGACAACATCGCTTCTCTGCTGGTCGCGGAGAGGGCCGGATACCAGCGGGAGGGCACCCTGCGAATGGCCGACTGGGATGGCGAGAAGGCACATGACATGGCCGTCTTCTCGATGATCGCGGCAGACGTGGAAGCGGTCCGAGTCGCTGGTTGACCCGACGCTCGCCGGAGCCGTCGGGGGGACGGTCCGTTGTCGGGCCGCTGGTGCGCGACGGCACCAGCGGCCCGTCGGCTCACCCCTTCACCGCGCCCGCGGTGAGCCCTTCGGTCAGGAAGCGCTGCCCCAGGGCGTACATGATCACCACGGGGATGCTGACCAGCAGCGACGCCGCGGCGAGTTGTCCCTGCGGCACGACGTCTCCGGCGATCATGGATTGCATCCCCACCGGGAGCGTCTTGTACTCGTCCTTCGTGATGAACACGAAGGCGAAGAGGAACTCGTTCCAGGCGTTGGTCAGGGTGAAGAGCGCGACCGCCAGCAGCCCTGGCTTGGCCAGCGGCAGCACCACCCGGCCGAACGCCTGGATGCGGCTGCAACCGTCGACGAGGGCGGCCTCCTCCAACTCGATGGGGATCGACGAGAAGTACCCCACCAGCAGCCAGGTGGCGAACGGCAGCGTGAAGGTCGGGTACGTCACCACCAGGGACCACAACGAGTCGGTGAGCCGGGCACCGATGAGCATCTGGTACAGCGGGATGAACAGCAGCGCGCCCGGCATCACGTAGGTGAGCAGCACCGTGACGGTGAAGCCCTGCGCCCCGCGGAACCGCAGCCGGGCCAGCGCGTAGCCCGCCAGGGCGGCGCAAACCAGTGCCACAGCGGTCGACGCCGCGGACACCAGCAGGGTGTTGAGATACCAGCGGCCGAACGGTTGGTTGTCGAACAGGGCACCGAACTGCTCAAGCGTCCACGGCGTCGGCCACAGGTCGTCGGTACGCATGACGACCTGACCCTCGGACTTGAAGGCCGTGACGAAGATCCAGTACAGCGGGCCCAGCACGAAGAAGAGCAAGCCAGCCAGCGCGGCCCAGGAACCCACACCCGAGACCGCTGTCGACGAACGGCGACCACCTCGGGACTGGAGGGTCGAGACCACCCGGCCGACCCCCGCCGCGATCAGCAGGATCACACCGAGGACCACCGCCGCCTTCCAGAAGATCTGCGGTGATGCCCAGAGCAGCAGACCGGTGACCAGTGCGGTGACGACCCACGGCAGCGCCCGCCGCGCCGTCCCGGCCCACCGCTGTGCCCCGATCCGCAGCGCTGTGCGGCGTCGCCGGGGCAGTTTGATGTTGGTGTCCTGGCGCAACAACCGGACCAGGACGAACACCAGCCCGCCGATGATCGGCAGCATGACGAGCGTGACCGCCGCGCCCGCGCCGTACTGCAGCTGCAGGATGGCCTTCGAGTAGGCGATGAGCACGTACGGCGCCGTCACGTCGCCCGGGCCGCCCTGCGTCAGCAACCAGACGAGGTCGAAGTTGTTGAACGTCCAGATCGACGACAGGGTCACCGTCACGGTGATCACGTGGCGCAGTCCGGGCAGCGTCACGCTTCTGAACCGCTGCCACGCCGAGGCGCCGTCGATGGTCGCCGCCTCGTAGAGGTCCGCCGGGATGGCCTTCAACCCCGCGAGGAAACACACGGTGAAGAACGGCACCCCCTTCCAGACATTGACGAGGATCACCGACGGCATGGCCAGCGACGGGTCGGACAGCCAGCCCGCGGGCCAGCTGTCGACAAGGTGCGCGCTGGCCAGGAGGGGCCCGATCCCGGTGGCGGTGAGCAGCGTGTTGACGCTGCCGAAGATCGGGTCGAGCAGCGCACGCCAGCTGAACGCCGTCACCACCGTCGGCACCACCCACGGCACCAGGAGCAGCCCGGCCAGCACGGCCCGCCCACGTCGGCGATGGTGCAGCAGCAGGGCGGCGGCCAACCCCAGCACAACCTTGAAAATCTCGGCGTACGCGGTGAATACGAACGAGTTCACCACGCCGGTGTGGAACTGGTCGTCGCCGACGAGCGCGAGGTAGTTGTCCAGGCCGACGAAGACGGTGTCCTGCCCGTGCCGTTCCGTGGTGCTGGTGATTATCGACCGGGCGATCGGCACGAGGACGAGCCCACCGACCAGCACCGCCATCGGTGCCAGGAACAGGGCCGCCAGTCGCCAGTCGCGACCCAGCCGCCGCTGGACAGCGGTGAGGGAGCCGGGCCCCGACGGCGAGGATTTTCTCGCCGCCGGGACCCGGGCAGGACGGACAGACCTCACTGCGGCAGCCCCTGCTGGTTGAAGATCTGCACCATCTTCGCGTGGGCGGCCGACACGGCCTGCGCCGGCGCGGTGCCCTGCACGACCTGCTGCATCATGTCGGTGAGGACGTACGCCGACCCCACCGCCTGCTGGCCCGCGCTGGCCTTCTGCGGGAAGGTCAGGCCGTTCTTCGTGTTCAGCGGCAGCTTCAATTCAGTGATTCTGCGCAGCATGGGGAACGCCGGGTCGCCACTGGTGAAGAACGGGTCGGCGTCCCAGACCTTCTCCCAGGCGGGCATCACCAGGCCGGGCGCCTCCTTCGCCACCCCGAGCAGCGCGGGCGCGCTGACCAGGTACTGCGCCAGGAGCTTGGCGAGCGCCGGGTTCTTGGCACCCTTGAAGACGACGAAGCCCTGCGACTGGCCGAGCAGCAGCGGATTGTCGGTCGCCGGCCCGATGCAGTCGGAGAACACGTGGGTGTTCGCGTGCACCGGGTTCTTCTTGGTCCTGGAGTCCGCGTACACGCTGAACTGGTTGCGGGTGTAGCCGAGGATGCCGGCGAGCCAGTTCTCGTTGTTGCTGGTGTCGGTCCAGCTCGCGATCCCCGGTGGCAACATCGGCTTGTACTTCGGGTTGGTGTAGATGTCGCCGAGGAAGGTCACCGCCTGCACGGTCTCCGGGGAGTTGAAGGTGACCTTCCGGCCGTCGTTGGCGGCGATCGACCCGCCGTAGGCGTTGATCAGCGCCTCGATCATGCCGTTGCCGTCACCGGACCGGTTCACCGTCATGCCCCAGCCGAACCGGCGCTTGGCCGGATCGGAAATCTCCAGGCACAGGTCCCGCAGCTCCTCCCAGCTGTAGATGTCCTTGGGGGTGATGCCCTTGTCCTGCATCCAGTCCTTGCGCAGGAACGACCCGATGCCGATGAAGTGGTACGGGATGGCGAACCACTTGCCGTCGAAGACGCAGAAGTTCTTGGCCTCGGCGCAGGGCTCGCCGTACTTGGCGGTCAGCGCGTTGACGACGTCCGTCACGTCCTCCAGGTCGCCCAGCGCCTGGAACTGGGCGACGAACCGCGAGTCGGTCATGAACGCCAGGTCACGGGCCACCCCGCCCTTGACCTCGGCGTCGATCTTGGCCACCACGTCACCGGCGTCGGCCTGGACCAGACTGTTCTCGATCTTCGTGCCGGTGGTGTCGGCGAACTTCTTGATCGAGCTGTCGAGGGCTTCGTTCGCCGCCGTCGAATACAACTTCTGCGACAGCATGCCCATCGAGGAGCCCTTCATCGCCGCCGCGGCGTCGATGAGCTCCTGCGGAACCTCCGGCTGCACCTTGCTGGGCGGATCGGAGTCGCCACCGCACGCGGCCAGACCGGCCGCGCCGAGCACCCCAACCCCCATCCCCAGAAAGCCGCGCCGTGACCACCCCGACTTGTCCTCCATGGACACTCGCCTCCTTCATCTCCCCGCGCACGGCTGCACGCCGAAGGCACAGCTGGCGGACACCGCGACGGTTGTGTTCCAGTTGGTTTCTGCCGGCGACCACCGAGGGCCGCCCGTCGAGATCAGTGCGTCGGTGGACCGCCATGGTGGTGAGCGGGCCCGCCCGTCACAGTGGGACGGCCACTGCCGCGCGCTTCGTCGGAGCCACCCGAGACATGTCGGGTGCCGCTCGTCGGATGGCGCGACGGGGTCGAGGCGATCGGCGACCGGGCCGAGGCAGTAGCGCTGACGTTCCAGTTCGGTCGAGCCACGGGACCACCGCCGTTCGAGATTTCGAACTAGGTTCGATATACCGGATCGAGTGGTCGCGACGCTAGAACAGTGCGAAGAGCGATGTCAATGTTTCGATGTTGTTTCGAACCGAAAGCGGGAGGCGGCCTATCGAGGCTGCGCGCGGTAGCCCATGCGAGCCGACAACGCGGCCGCCCCCTCGCGAACCAGCCCGGTCCATTCCACCTGCACCTGAGGCGTCCAACGGATGATCGGCGCGGACAGGCTCATCCCAGCGATGATGGCTCCGGTGTGGTCCCGGATCCCCGCGGCGACGCAGCGCATCGCAGTGTCCGACTCACCGATATCGACAGCGACGCCCTCCACCCGGACCCGGTCCAGATGCTCACGAAGAAGATCCGGAGCGGTGATGCTGTCCGGCGTCATGCCCGGCAGAGGGTCCTTCAGCAGGACGGCATCCAGGTCCGCCTCATCGAGGGCCGACAGCAGCACCTTGCCCACTGCCGTGCAGTGCGCGGGCAGCCGCAGCCCGACCCCGGAAACCATCCGAACCGGGTGGGTGCTGTCGAACTTGACGAGGTAGATGACATCGGCGCCGTCGAGCACCGCCACATGAACCGCCTCATCGCACGCGGCGGCCACGTCCCGCGCGACGCCCTGCGCCTCGCGTACCAGATCAAGCCGGCCCGCGAACGCCGCGCCCAACTGGAACAGCGGCATGCCGAGCCGATACTGCACGGGCTGACCCGGTATCGAGATCAGGTACGCGCGAGCCTCAAGCGTCACGAGCAACTCGTGGACGGTCGTGCGGGGCAGATCGAGTCGCTCCATCACCTGGCGGGCCGACAGTTGAGGGCAGTCCAGAAACAGTTCCAGGACGTCGAGTGCGCGGATGACCGCCGGTACCACACGGGGCATGTTCGATAGTCCCTTCGCAGTGCCGGACCCGTGTCAACGATCTCCACACGAGCCAGCACCTGAAGAGGATATCTACGTCAGCCCGCCGCGCCAGGTGCCAACCTCGTCGTTGATCCCCTGCAACGCGCCCGGATTCCGGGGCGTTCAGGACCCGGTCGTCTGGAATCTGTGAAGCGCGGCCTCGGTCACCCGGGTGAGGTGTTCGGCGCCCCCGGGCTTGTTGCCCTCCGCCTGAACCACCACCAAGGTGGTGCCGGTCCGGACGAGGATGACGTCCCACCCCAGGGTTTCAGGACCCGATGTCGTGGCGTTGGTGACGTGAAGGCTGTCATCGCCCAACTGCGGCCCGGCCGCGACCGCGAAGCGATAACTGCCGCCCTGGTCGGGCAGCACAACGGTCGGGCAACTGCCGATGAACGTCCGCAGGTCCGCCATCGCTCGCCGTGCACCGTCGTCGGTGTAGGTCCTGAGGACCTCCGTTCCCACCCACAGGTCATCGGGACCCGCGTCGAAGCTGAGGGTGGCTGCGGCTATCGCTGACGGAGTTCCGGTCAGCCGCCTCGCCGACAGCAGCGGGATCATGCTGCGCGAACACGCTGCGCCGACGTCTGGACGTCGATCGCCAGCATCGAGTGCCATGGTGGTCGCGATCTCCACGCTGAAGCCGGGCGGTAGCGACTCCGGGGTCACCAGGCGTGCGGACAGCGCGGCGGAGTACCCGGGCCCGCCGGTCGCCGGAACTGTTGGGGAAGGCGACTCCGTGACTGTCGCCTGCTTCCTTGCCTGCGCGGATTGATCCGGTGCGGGAGCCGCCGGAGAACCGCAGGCGGCCACCACGGAGACGGTCGCCACCGCGACCAATCCACGCAGCAGAATCCTGTGCACCGGACAGATTCCGCCTCTCGCCGAAAGGCGTCAGGCTACCAGCGCGACTTCAGCCGTCGGGCAGCGAATGTGGCCCACCGCGGCGCTGTCGATCAAACTGACGTTACACACGGCCGGTGTCAGTTGTGCCTGTCCCCTATGCTGCGCCAGGCAGTTGGTGTGAGCAGTCCACTCAGGGGGCGCGGAGCCGCATGGCCGACGAGATCAAGTACGAGTACAAGACGGTACGGCCAGTTCGCGGCACCGACGGCTGGGTCATCTCGAAGATGCAGAACGATGGCTGGGAGCTCGTGCAACAGGTTCCAGGCACGCTCCGCTCCACAGTCAACTTCCGTCGGCCGAAAAAGCCACAGCCGTGGCTCCTGATCGGCGCGGCAGCCGCCGTCCTCGTGATCCTGGCCATCGTCATCGGCACCGCCTCGGCACTCAGTGGCGGAGACGAAAAGAAGGACGGGTCGGAAAAATCGACGGCTGCGGTGGGTGAGAAACCATCTGCTACGCCGGCTCCGACCGCTGTCGAGTCGGCTGCCACTGAGGTAATCACGCCGCAGAACAATCCGGAGTTCGCCGCGCTGCTGAAGGCGGACGATTGCGACGACGCGAATCTGGCCTTCGCGACCAGGTACGAGGGCAAGACGGTCGCGTTCAACGGCTCGATCGTGAACATGGCGCCCCACGGTGACTACGACACCCGCTACGACTTCCTCCTGGGCCCAGGCGACATGGGACCGAACACGACGGTCGGCCCGGCCTTCAAGTACGAGGACGTCAACATCCTCGACCTGAAGCTGACCGGCAAGAAGATCCCCGCCACCGTCGGCGTAGGCGACAAGTTCCGCTTCGTCGCCGAGGTAGGTGAGTTCAACCCCGCCCAGTGCCTCTTCTTCCTCGACCCGGTCTCCACGGAAGCCCGGTAGTCAAGATGGACAGCCGTACCCTGCCGACTCCTTTGTCCGAAGCTCATGAAGTCGGCTTCGACTACAGGGACGGCGTCGGCGTCGACTTCGAGCCGTACCCGCACTTCCTCGACTCGGGCGAGATTGCCGAGTGGTGGAGGGCGTGGACCGGAAACGCGGAGCTGGACGGTTCCGAGTTCCGGGTCTTCGGGCAGGACGGCACCGGAGGCCTCGCCGCGTTCTGGCTGGTGCGTCACGGTGAGCCGATCGAGCAGCAGCCGGTGGTGTTTCTCGGTTCGGAGGGCGAAACGGGGGTCGTGGCGCAAACCCTGTGGGACTACCTGTGGCTCATCGCCGACGGTTTCGGCCCGTGGGAAGCGACGGCCTATCCCGATCACGAACACGAGCCTCGTACAAATGCCCGCCTCACGGAGATCGCCCAACGCTGGGCACCGTCGCGTCGCAGGTCGGCGGATGACGTCATTACCGCAGCGCGGGAAGAGTTCCCCGGCTTTGATGAGCTGATCGGCTCACTGTGCCGGTAGTTGGCGTGAGGGGTGCTCGACAAGATTGGGCAGGCGCTCCACCGCATCCGATGCTATGCCGACCACCGGTTTCCCGGAACGGCCGACCGAACGCCGGGGTAGGCGCGACGCTGGAACCGAACGGCAGTCAATCGGCTGACACGTGTGGAGGTGGCAACGCATGCCTGACGATCCCCGATACCAGCAGGCCCTCGACACCGCGGAGCGCCTCCTCGGCCAACCGTTGACCCTGCCGCTGGCCGACGGGGAACCCGCGGTCGGTCAGGACTTCCGGCGGCTGGCGACCGAGCACACCTTCGGCGACTCGTGGCCGCGACCGGGCCTGGACCTGCGGAGCCGCTGCCTGATCTCGGTGGCCGTCGCGGCGGCGCTGGGCACCCACGAGCCGCTGCGGGGGCAGTTGCGCATCGCGCTGACGTCCGGCGTGACCAAGGAGGAGATCGTCGAGCTCTTCATCCACCTAGAGGCGTACGCCGGGGCGGCCCGGGCGTTCGACAGCTACCAGGTGGCCGCGGCGGTCTTCGGCGAGCACCGCTGACGACGCTGCCACCATCCCGTCTGCCGCAGAGGAACTAGCCGCCTAACTCGTCACGCCTGAGTTGTGCCCTGGCTGTGCCCGATGATCTCCGGTCGGAGTTGTCGCAGCTCAGAGTCGGTGAATGGTGGGCCGCCAGGGACTCGAACCCTGAACCTATGGATTAAAAGTCCACAGCTCTGCCATTGAGCTAGCGGCCCGCGCGCTCAGGTTACCCGACCGTCTGCGGCCCGGCTGATGTCCGCCCCCGGTCCGGCGGAGCGATGCCGGTCTACGCCCGCGCCACAGGACCTCCGTCTACGGTGCAGGGCTCAGCGACCCGCTTGCGCACCGGCCTGACGTCTCCGCCAAACTTCCACACCGCTTTGTCGCCGGTATAGCTTCATCACCGATATATTGACGTCATGCCCACACCCACGCCGCTGCGGGAACCCACCTTCCTGATCCTCACCGCGCTCGCACGGGAACCCATGCACGGCTACGGCATCACCAGCGACGTCGCGGCCCTCTCCGGTGGGCGGTTGGCGCTGCGGCCCGGCACCCTCTACGGCGCACTCGACCGCCTCGCCGACGAGGGGCTGGTCGAGCGGGACCGCGAGGAGGTCGTCGAGGGTCGGCTGCGCCGCTACTACCGGCTCACCGAGGTTGGCCGGTCCGTGCTCACCGCCGAGACCGAACGACTGCGCCGCAACGTCGAGGCCGCCACGCAGCGGTTACGTGCTCGACCTGCGGGCACCCGCGCCGCCGGCGGCACCTCACGCGGCCCCCTGACGGTCGCCCGTCCCATCCTTCGACCGACCGGAGGCCCGGCATGAACCAGCCCAACGCCGCAAAGGATCAGGCCGGGTCGCCGCTGGAGTCCCGCTACCGGCGGCTGCTGTGGGCCTACCCGCGTAGCTACCGGGCTGAGCGGGGCGACGAGATCGTCGGGACGTACCTCGACACCGTGGATCCGGGGCGGCGCTGGCCATCCCCACACGACGCCGTCGACCTGCTCGGGGCCGGGCTCCGGGAGCGACTGCGCGGGTACGGCGCTCTCGGGCTGGTTGCGGCTCTCCCGCTGGCCGCGACCGCCGCGCTGAACACCCTGGTCGCGGTCTCCGTCTTCCTGCTCCTGCAGGTCGAGTTCGAAGATCCCCGCTTCGCCGGGCTGGATCCGGTCGGCCCGTTCCAGACCCTCGGGGCCGTGATCTGGCTGGGCTGGCTGCTCGTCGCCGTCACCGCCACGGCGCTGCCAGGGGCCTGGGCCCGCTCTGTCGCGGCCGGCGGTCTCCTGCTGACCGTCGTCGTGCCGCCCGTGGCCGCCGTCACCGGGCAGCCGGGGCCACCGCTGTTCGTGCTGGTTCCCGCCGTCGCGCTCGGCCTGGCCACGCTTGCGCTGCCCTCCCATCCCGGCTGGGTGGCGCGTGGCCTGCCGCCGCTCACTGCCGGTTGTGTGACTGTCGCATCGGTGGCATTCAGCGCCGCCGAGCACGGCGGGAACATGTTCACCTCGTACGGCTCGATCCCCGAACTGTTGGCGATGGTCGGGGGGTTGATGTTCGCGCTGGTCCTGCTCGTCGGCCTCGGTCGCGCCCTGCGAGCGGACGACGCCGGCCTCTGGGCGACAGTGCTGCTCGCCACCCCGGCCGCCCTGTTCGGCGCCAACCAGCTCAGCCAAGGGATCTGGGGCAGCCAGGGAGGTGGACCGACCTCGGCGGCCTACGCCACCACGACCGGGTCGATCCTTCTTGTCGGCGCGGCGCTGCTGGCAGCGGCCCTCGCCGGCCAGGCCGCACGACACCAGACCGTACGTCGGCGAGTGCTCGACGACGCCTGCCCGACCTGCGGACACCGCTCGACCGCGACGGCACGGGCCTGACTTCGGGCAGGACCTCCGGGTGGGCGGGGTCCGAGGTGTGGGGTCGGTGATCTGGAGTGGTCCGCACGGTGGCGCATGGGTGGCGGCCGGTGGGGAACCAGGACCCGCATGGGATCGAGCCGACTGCCGGCCGTGGCGGCCTCCGGGGAGGAGGTCGGGCGCGATGGCGTACGCCAGCCGGGTGGCGAGGTGCACGCCTGGTTGCCCGGCCAGAACCAGACGGTCTGCGGCCTGGCGTTGAGCCGGACCCGTCTGCGTCGCTTCCCGCATGTGCGCTTCGACTACTCGGGTACCGACGTGCTCACCGAGGCGGACGCCGTGGGCTGGATCTGCCCACGCTGCCTGGCCGCCACCGCCGGTAGGCGGGGCAAGGAAAAGCACGGCTGGGTACGGGAGTCTCCTCGCCCTTGATCGACTCGGGATCCCGGTAGTCGGGGTGTCCTGGGCGCGCGGATGCCGCGACTTTCAGGAAGTCGAGTGGATCAAGCGGCGGGTCACCGCGCTGGTGGGTGGTTGAGCTGCTGCTGGGCGGGTACGGGGTCGGGCATGCGGATCGTGGTGGTGGGGGCGAGCGGCAACGTCGGTACGGCGCTGCTGCGGCGGCTGCGCCGGGAGCGGGGCGTTGAGCTGGCCGGTGTCGTTCGACGGTTGCCCGGCCCGGATGCCGGCGAGCCGTACGACCAGGTGGAGTGGCACTCCTGCGACATCGGCGCGCCGGGCGCGGCCGGGCAGCTCGCCGAGGTGTTCGCGGGTGCGGACGCGGTGGTGCACCTGGCCTGGCAGATCCAGCCCAGCCACGACCAGCGGGTGCTGCGCCGGACCAACGTCGAGGGCAGCCGGGCGGTGATCAACGCGGTGGTCCAGGCCGGCGTGCCAGCCCTGGTGTACGCCTCGTCGGTCGGCACCTACGCGCCCGGCCCGAAGGACCACCCGATCAGTGAGCGCTGGCCGGCCACCGGTGTGCCCGGTTCGTCGTACAGCGAGCACAAGGCGGAGGTGGAGGCGCTGCTGGACGGGCTCGAACGGGATCACCCGAAGCTGCGGGTGGTACGGATGCGCCCCGGGTTGATCTTCCAGCGGGCCGCCGGTGCCGAGATCACGCGTTACTTCCTCGGCCCGTTGGCGCCGGTGCGGCTGCTGCGCTTCGGCCGGATCCCGCTGGTGCCGGCGAACCGCCGGTTGCGGATGCAGGCGGTGCACGCCGATGACGTGGCTGACGCGTACACCCGGGCGGTGTTGGGTGATGCGCGCGGAGCCTTCAACGTCGCCGCGGACCCGGTGCTCACCCCGGAGCTGGTGGCCCGGCACTTCCATGGTTGGACGGTGCCGGTCGCCGCGCCGGTGCTGCGGGCGGCGGCGGCGCTGACCTGGCGGGCGCGGCTGCAACCGGTCGACGCGGGCTGGGTGGAGCTGGGTCTGAACGCCCCGCTGATGTCCAGCGAGCGCGCGGAGACCGAGCTGGGCTGGCAGCCGAAGATCAGCGCGCTGACGGCGCTCAAGGAACTCTTCGCCGGAATGGCCGACGGCGACCACACGCCGAGCCCGCCGATGTCCGGCGCACCGAACCTGCCCGGCCGCCCCGCTGCCCTCCTCCACGCCCGCCCCCCAGGCGAAGGAAACCCCTACTGACCCCACCCCACCCCGCCTGCTCCGCCCCTCAGCTCGTTGATCAAGAGCTTTCGGTCAGAGAACGCCGCTCCGATGACCGAAACCTCTTGATCACCGGCGCCGGGGCCACGAGGGCAGGGGCGGGGTTGGGTTAGGAGAGGTTGGAGTTGGTGAGGGTGGGGTTGCGGGCGCCCAGGAAGAAGATGCCGGGGAAGCCACGGGTCTCGAACGTGGCGCTGGGGTTGCGCCGCAGGGTCGAGTTTTCGACCCTCATCGTGCCGGTGCGGTTGTTGCTCACGAAGAAGACCGCGCCGCCGCCCTCGTTGGCAGTGTTGTTCTCGATGATCGTGCCGGCGATCCGTACGGTGAACTCGTTGCCGTCGCAGTAGATCGCGCCGCCGCTGCCGCCGCCGGGCGTACCGGACTTGGCCGGGTTGGCGCCGCTGCCGATTGCCTCGTTGTTCCTGAGCAGGCTGTTCAGCACCACCCACGACACACCGATGCTGCTCAGCGCCCCACCGTTGGAGCAGGAGCCGCCGTCGAAGGTGCTGCCCACCACGTACACCGGCTTGTTCTCGTACTGGCTCAGCACCCGGACGGCCGCGCCACCCAGGTCGGGGCCGGTGCGGTCGCAGCGGTTGCGGACGAAGCGCGAGTTGATCACCTTCAGCCGGCCGCCGCGTACGAAGATCGCCCCACCGCCGCCGCCCTCGGCCTTCTCGCCTGTGGAGTTGCCGTCGGCGAAGGTGAGGTTCTGCACGGTGAGCTGCGGGTGATCCTGGTTCTGGCAGTGCGAGGTGGTGAAGCCCTGGGCCTCGTCGCAGGTGTTCATGTAGAGGATGCGGCGCTGCCCCTGGCCGCTCAGCGTGACGGTGCCGCCGCCGTCCAGCACGATCTTCGGCCCGTTGGCGTTGCGGACCTTGGCGGTGGCGGCCATCTTGATCGTCACCGGGGCCGGTCCACAGTTGAACGTGATGACTCCGCCGGCCGCGACGGCCTTCACCACCGCCGCGGAGGTGCAACTCGCCGGGGTGCCAGTGCCGATTCTCCGGGTCGGCTTCGAGGTGTCCACCGCTCGCGCCTCGGCCGGCACGGTGGCCCTGCCGTTCGGGTTGCCGGCGGCGAGCACCTTGCTGGCGGGCTTCGGGCTGGCGCTGACCCCCGGGCCGCCGAGGCCGTCGCGAGCCCCCGGCGTCTCACCCTGACCGCCGGTGGGCAGGGCCGTCGGCGAGGCGGTCGAGCCGGCCTCGAAGGTGGGGGCCGGGTCGTTGGGCGCGCAGGCGGGCAGGGTCGCGGTGGCGACACCGAGGACGAGGAGAGCGGCAAGCGACGTCATGCGCACCCCGTGATGCTAGGAGCCGCTACGGCGTCGCGACGAATCCGCCGGGCCGGTTTAATGCACCGCTAAGACGCCGTCATCAGGTGTGGGAGAGGGCGAAGGCGGTCAGGAAGCCGGCGACGGTGATCAGACCGACCAGCAGGTGCGCGTTCTCGAACGCCTCCGGGACCATGGTGTCGGTGATCATGGCGAGGATCGCGCCGGCGGCCAACGCGGTGATGGCGGCCATCACCTCCGGCGGCGCGCCCCCCAGCAGCGTGTTGCCGACCAGCGCGGCGACGCCACTGATCAGCGCGATCCCGGTCCAGAGCAGGAACACGTACCGTCGGGTGCGGCCGGCCTGGCGCATGCCGGCGGCGCTGGACAGCCCTTCCGGGACGTTGCTGAGGAACACCGCCGCCACCGTGACCAGGCTGACCGCGCCGCCGCCGAGCAGGCTGGCGCCGATCACGACCGATTCCGGTACGCCGTCGAGCAGCGCGCCGACGGCCAGCGCCGAGCCGGAACCAGGCTGCTCGCTCTCGGAGGGTTGCTGGTCGCCGGACCGCTTCCGGTGCCGAGCGCCGTGCCGGGCGAGAGCCAGGTTGGCCACTGTGTAGACCACCGCGCCGGCGGCAGCGCCGAGAGCGGTGGGCAGGAGCCCGCCCTGCGCGTGCGCCTCGGCGATCAACTCGAACGACACGGCGGAGAGCAGCACTCCCGCGCCGAACGCCATGATCGACGCGATGAGGCGCTGCGGCACCCGGGCGAACCAGCCGACCGCCGCCCCGACCAGCAGAGCCGACCCGGCCAGCAACCCCCATCCACCCGCCTGTAACCACTCCGGCATTCGCGGGACCGTACCCACGCTCGCCGAGGCGACAAACCCGTTTGTGAGGAGGGCTCAGAAGTCGGCGAAGAGGTACGGCACCCGGCGGGGGAAGAGGCCGCGCAACTCCGTGGCGGCGTCCACCGGCACCTCGCCCAGACCGCGCAGTGGCAGCTCGGCCGGGTCCAGCACCCCGTACGCGAGGGCGGAGAGACCGGCGGCGGTGAGCGTGGCGGTCGGCGCGCGGCCGGTGGTGTCGTCGACCAACTCCAGCGCCCCGGTCGTGCCGTCGAGCAGGTGGGTGCCGGCCAACCAGCGGTCCCCGGTCAGCTCGATCCGCACCCGGCCCGGGCCGGCGGGCAGCCCGCTCAACGCGTCCAGCGACAGCAGCCGGGCCATCGGCGCGGACGAACCCGGCACCTGGGTACGGGCCTCGACGTGCACGTCCAGGTCGGTCAGCCACAGCTCGGGCAACTCGTCCGGCGGAACCTGAACGGTGATCCGCTCGATCTGGTCGACGTGCCGGGCGAAGAACTGCAACAGCAGCGCCCGCGCGAGCGGGTCGGTGACCAGCAGCTCGTTGCCGTGCAGCGTGCCGCCGTAATCGTCGATCCGGTACGTCACCGCGCCGGTGACCTCCCCGCCGACCCGGGCGGTGAGCAACCAGTACTCGTCGCGGTCACGCATCCCGACCGCCCGGTTCTCCGGGAAGATCGCGAAGCCGTGTCGTTCCTGGAGGTTGCGTTCGGTGAACGCCCGCCACGCCGGATAGCCGGCGGCAACGCGCTCCCAGCCGACCTCGCCGGGCAGGTCCACCCGGAGCAGCGAACCCAGGTTGGCCGGGGTGAAGGTGACCCGGCGCGGCTTGGGCAGCCCGATGTAGCCGAACCGGGCGTAGAAGCTGGGCCGGAACGGATAGAGCGCGCTGAGCGGATGGCCCTCGTCGCGCATCTCGTCGAGGAGTTGGTGCAGCAACGTCCGGACGTGTCCCTGCCGGCGGGCCAGCGGATGGGTAGCCACCCCGGCGACACCGGCCATCGGCAGCACCACCCCGCGCAGGTTCTGTCGCATCGGGATGGCCGAGACGGCGGCCAACGTGGTGCCGTCCTCCTCGGCGATCAACGTCCGGTTGCCCTGGTTGTAGGGCAGGTAGTCGCGAAACTCCGCCGTCCGGGCGGCGCTGAGCGGCGAGGACTCGAAGGCGTACGCGGCAAGCGGAAAGCTGGTGGTGAGACGGTCGTCGTCGGTCACCCGGCGAATGGTCATTCGCCCATCTCAACCCGCCGCGCGGGTCGCAGCAACCGGATTGGCCCGATCCGCGGCCGGCCCGGCGTCAGCCGACCGGCAGGTGCCGCAGGTGGCGACGGCGGCGCAGGCGGACGCTGGCCACCGCGGCCACGCCCAGAGCCAGCAGGGCGGTGACGGCGACCCCGTGCAGCAGGCCACGGGAGAGGTAGCCCTGGTCGGTGTTGTCGACCGTCCAGGTGGCGATCTCCCGGCTCGACCAGAACGGCGTCAATCTCGCCCCCGACCCGGCCGGGTCGATCAGCATCTGCACCGTCACCACTGTGAGCAGCAGCAGCGTGCCCTCCAACTCGCGGGGCAGCAGCGCACCGATCAGCATTCCGAACGGCGCCGCCACCGCGACGGAACAGAGCAGCGCCGCCGCCAGGCCGCCGTACCGCAGGTCCGCGCCGTCGATCATCGGGAGCAGGAAGAAGGGTACGGAGATGACCAGCCCCACCGTCCACAGGCCGAGCATCCGACCGAGATAGAGATGGTGTGGGCGGTAGCCGGCCAGCCGCAGCCTCGGCTCCAGCTCGCGGGCCGCGGTCGTGGCGAACAGCGCGGCGGTGCTCACCGCCCAACCCACGCCGAGCAGCAGCGAGCGAACCGACTGCCCGAGGTAGGCGTCCCGCCGGATCAGGTAGAAGGTCAACGGCATCAACAACAACAGCAGGAGTACGCCTCGACGCCGCAGCAGCTCCCGCAGGGTCATCTCGGCGACGGTGACGAGCCGGTTCACGGGCGGCCTCCCTGGATGCCGGGCGCGTGCCACCCGGACTCGTGTGCCGGGGTCAGGTCGAGCACGATGTCCACCCGGTCGAGTTGGTTGAGCAGGTGGGTCACCACGACGATGGCCGCGCCGGCGTCGCGCAACCTGCTGAGCTGGTCCCAGAAGTTGACGTACGTGCCCTGGTCGAAGCCCTGGTACGGCTCGTCGAGCAGCAGCACGTCGGGGGCGCTGAGCGTGGACATGGTCAGGTTGAGCTTCTGTCGAGTGCCGCCGGACAGGTGGCGGGCCTGCACGTCGCCGCCCGCTTCCCAGCCGAGCTGCCGTGCCGCCGCCCGACCGGCGCGGCGGGCCGGGCCCCGGGCCACACCCTGACCGGCGCCGACCAGCACGAAGTGCTCGTCGGCGAGCAGGAAGTCGGCGGTGCCGCCAGACTGCGGGCAGTAGCCGAGCCGCCCGGAGACGGTCACCTCACCGGCGTCCGGTGACATGAGGCCGGCGCAGATCCGGAGGAAGGTGCTCTTGCCGCAGCCGTTCGCGCCGACGACGGCGGCGATCTGTCCGGCCCGGACGGTGAGCGTGGCGTCGCGCAGCACGGTTCGCCGTCCGTACCGCTTGGTGATGCCTGCCGCGTGCAGCCGGACCGGCCCGGGGCGCGGGCCGGGCGCGGTGCCGATGCTCTCCACGACAGCGCCCGCGTACTGCTGGGGTGGGCCGAAGACGACCCAGGGGTCGCCGCCGCCCTCGCGTAGGTGCGTGGCGGCCTCGGCGACCACGTGCCGTGCGGCGTCCGCCGCGACCCGGCGCTGGTGCAGCTCGGCTGTGAGCGTGCGCAGCCAATCGTCGGCGTTCACCGGGTGACCCCCTTCGTGACGATGTCGTTCACCGGCCGGACGAAGGTGAGCCAGGCGCTGCCGCCCGCGTGGAGCGCCGCGTGCCCGTCGTCGGTGAGCCGGTAGTACTTGCGGGCCGGCCCGGCGCTGCCCTCCCGCCACTGCGCGGTCACCAGGCCGGTCTTCTGTAGGCGCAGCAGCACCGGGTAGAGCGTGCCGCCCTGGATCGGCCCGACGCCCGCCGCGTCGAGCGCCTGGGCGAGTTGGTAGCCGTAGGACTCGCCTTTGGACAGCAGGGCCAGGACGCAGATGTCGAGCACCCCCCGCAGCCACTGCCCGCGCCGGTCGGAATCCACGCGTCGGACAGTAGCGGCGCTAGCTAGATGGCACAACCACCTACTGTGGCAGCGGTACCCGAACCAGTCGGTTCGGGTGAGCCGCCGAGGGAGCCGTACGGGTCAGCGGGCGACGACGTCGGAGACCACGACTGTGACGTTGTCCGGTGCGCCGGCGTGGTGAGCCAGCTTCACCAGCTGCTCACCGCACTGCTGGCGGTCGGCGTACATGCCCAGGGCCGCGGCGATGGCCTCGTCCTCGACGTAGTCGGAGAGCCCGTCGCTGCACAGCAGCAGCCGGTCACCGGCGACCACGGTGAGCACCCCGACCGCCGGTGGGGTGTCGGCGCCCTGCACGGCCCGGGTCACCAGGGACCGCTGCGGGTGGTGGCGGGCCTGCTCGGGAGAGAGGGTCCCCTGATCGACAAGCGCCTGCACGAACGTGTCGTCCCGGGTGAGCTGGGTCAGCTCCCCCTCACGCAGCAGGTAGCAGCGGGAGTCGCCCACCTGGGCCAGCACCAGCGTCTCCCCGGCCAGTAGCGCCGCGGTGAGCGTCGTACCCATGCCGTCCCGGCTCGGGTCGACGGTGATGGCGGCGTGGATGCGCTGGTTGGCGGTGCTGACCACGGCACGCAGCGCGTCGGCGGCGCCGTCGGGGTCGGTGGGGGGAGCCAGCTCGTCCAGGATCCGGATCACGATCTCGCTCGCCACCTCGCCCGCAGGCAGCCCACCCATGCCGTCGGCGACCGCGATCAGGCGGTCACCGGCGAGGGCGGAGTCCTCGTTGTTGGTGCGCACCAAGCCGATGTCGTTGAGGATGACCGAGCGGAGGATCAGCGTCATGGGGTCAAGCTTGCCAAGAACAACCGGCATTCGTCTCTACGCCTCCTACCTAGGTCGAGAAATGATTGCGATTATCGTCGACGAGGTCGACGGTCCGTGACCGATCCGCGCGGTCTCAGCGGCGCGGATAGCGCAGCAGCAGGCTCGCGGCGACCTCCTCGTCGCCCACCGCCGCGTAGCTGTGTGGCACGTCCGACACCCAGCGGAGGTGGCCACCGGCCGCGGCCGTCAGCGGTGCGTCGGCCGGCCCGGCGCGCAGCACCCCGGCGAACACGGTGACGTGTTCGGTGACTCCCGCCGGGTGGGCGGGCGAGAGCTGGCCGGCGCCGGGCGCGACCCGCATCCGGTACAGCTCGTAGGTCGCGTCGGTGTCGGTGAAGACCTCCAGCAGGGTGGCGGTGACCGCGGTGCCGTGCACTGTGGGCCCGGCGGCCGGCTCCGCCAGCACCGCCGTCAGCGGTACGCCGAGCTGCGCGGTGACCGCCCAGAGCGTCTCCAGGGTCGGGTTGCGGGTGCCGTGCTCCAGGCCGGAGAGGGTGGCCTTTCCGACACCGGCGAGCCGGGCGAGTGTGGACAGCGACATCCCCTGCTCCTCGCGCAGGGTGCGGACCCGGCGCCCGACGACGGCGGGATCCACGTCGAGGCCCGGGCGCGGGGCTGGTGGTGGGTGCGGCACCCGGCTATCGTGCTACACGCTTCCGTTCCGTAAACGGAACAGTCGGGAGGAGTGTGGTGGCCGGACGCGTGCAACCGGTGCTGGCAGGGGCGGTGACCGCGCTGGTGGGCTTCGCCAGCTCGTTCACCGTCGTGCTGGCCGGGCTCCGAGCGGCGGGCGCGTCGGACGCACAAGCCGCCTCCGGCCTGCTCGCTCTCTGCGTGGCATGTGGGTTCGCCGCCGCCTGGCTGGGCTGGCGGTACCGGATACCGATGAGCGTGGCCTGGTCCACTCCGGGCGCGGCGCTGCTGGTGGCGACCGGGCCGCCGCCGGGAGGATGGCCGGTAGCGGTGGGCGCCTTCCTCGTCTCCGGTGTGCTGATCGTCGCGGCCGGGTTGTTCCCGCCGCTCGGCCGTGCGGTAGCCGCCATCCCCAAGCCGGTGGCCGGCGCCATGCTCGCCGGGGTGCTGTTGCCGCTGTGCACCGCCCCGGTCCGCGCGCTGGTAGAGCTGCCGGTGGTGGCCGGATCGGTGGTGGTCGGTTGGCTACTGCTGCACCGGTTCGCCCGACGCTGGGCGGTGCCCGGTGCGCTGGTGGTGGCCGTGGCAGCGATCGCACTGACCGCACCGCCGACCGGCCTCACCGCTGCCGCGCTGATCCCGTCGGTCACGCTGACCGCGCCAGCCTGGAACGCGTCCGCGCTCGTCGGGGTGGCCCTGCCGCTGTTCCTGGTCACCATGGCCGCGCAGAACGTGCCCGGCATGGCGGTGCTGGTCGGCCACGGCTACCGGCCGCCGTTCGGCGCCGCACTGCGGACCACCGGCCTGGCCAGTCTGCTCGCCGCCCCGGCCGGTGGGCACGCGGTGAACCTCGCGGCGATCACCGCCGCGCTGGCCGCCGGCCCCGACGCGCACCCCGACCCGGAGCGGCGATGGATCGCCTCGGTCACCGCAGGTGTCGGGCTGGCCGTGCTCGGACTGGGCGCCGGCGTGGCCACCACGCTGGTGGCGGTCGCCCCACCGATCCTCATCGAGGCGGTCGCCGGGCTGGCGCTGCTGGGTGCCCTCGCCACCGCGCTCGCTGCGGCGGTGACCGACCCGGCGACCCGGGAGGCCGCCGTGGTCACCTTCGTGGTGACCGCGTCCGGGGTGACGCTGATCGGCGTGGGCGGCGCGTTCTGGGGCCTGGTCGCGGGCTGCCTGATGCTGCTTCTCTTCCACCGCCGCCAACCCGCGCCGGCCGCGCCCGCTCAGGCCGCGCCGGGCGGGCCTGCTCCCGCCGCGTCGGGCAGATCCACTCGGGTTTCATGAAGTCGGGCCGTCCCGAGGCTCCGGACACCCCGATTTCCGTGAACCTGAGTCGATCAGGGCGGTTGGGTCACTCCTCGGGCGGCAGGTCGGCCACCCCGACGGCCAGGAGGACCCGGCCGTCAGCCACCGACCCGATCCGGTCGGCCGGTACGTAGACCGCGCCCGTGCGGGTCAGGTCGGTCGAGACCTTCAGATAGCCGCTGTGCAGCAGTCGCGCCGCCAGATCGGCTGGGACGTCCGGCTCCTCGACCGCGGTCGCCTCGATCAGCTCGTCCAGGCTGCTGCCCGGGTCGGCGGTCGGTGTCTGGACGGTCACCGCGTTCGGGTCACCCCGCTGGACGAGGTCCACGGTGCCGACCTCGGTGCCAGCTGAGTCGATCACCGGCATCCCGGTGGTGATCCGCGAGATGGTCGCCTGCTGCTCGTCCTGCTGGTCCATCCCGCTGCGGTTCCCGGAGCAGTGCGCCGCTAAACGCCGCCGTCCACCCACCCCGCCCGTCCGCTGCCGGCCCGCCTGCCCGTCCCTCCCACCCGCCGCGCAGCGGCAGCGGTGGCCTCGGTGTGGTCGCACCTCGTTCCAGAGCAGTGGCTCGGAGGTGACCGGTCCGGAGGCGATGGGCTCGGAGGTGGCAGGTCCGGAGGCGATGGGCTCGGAGGCGGGGGGTCGGGGAGGCGGTGGGCTCGGAGGCTGTGGGCCGGGGGCGATGGGCTCGGAGGCGATGGGCTCGGGAGCGTGATGACTGTGAGTCATATTGATGCCTCACAGTCATCACCGCCAAAAGCAATGCCGCCTCCACGGCCCGCGCAAAAGGTGGCGGCGGCGGGCCGCCACACCAGTGGCACGCAGCAGACGGCACCCAGCACGCAGCAGACGTCAAGCAGCGGCACGCAGCAGGTGCCCCCAGCACCCAGCAGAGACGGCCCCCAGCACCCGGCACGCAGCAGACGGCCCCCAGCACCCGGCACGCAGCAGGCGGCCTCCAGCACCCGGCACGCAGCAGGCGGCCTCCAGCACCCAGCAGAGACGGCACGCAGCAGACGCATCCGGCACCCTCGCGCCCGTGCACGGTGTTCCGCGCACTCAGGTGTTCGGGAGGGTCCAGCCGCCGGGCGGGCGGGGGGACAGCTCCCGCCAGGTGTCCGGGCCGTCGAGCAGCGCCCGGACGGTGTCCTCGGCCTCGTCCGCACTGCCGTACTCGTAGAAACGGGAGATGCCCTCGGCGCCGCCGGCCCGCTGCTCGACGTGCCAGCGGTCGGCGTCCACCCGCAGGAAGACGTCCCGCCGGGCCAGCCGCCCCCACTTCCCGTTCCACCAGTGCTTTCGCTGCTCCATGGCGGGACTCTATCGAACACACGTACGAGAAGATGCGGCCCCTGCGGGAATCCCGCAGGGGCCGATGTGCATCCGTTCGGGTCAGCGCTGCGTCGGCGGCTCCGGGCGGCGGCCCAGCACGTCGTCCAGCGCCCCACGCTGCTGGCCGGGGGTGGTGTGGCCGGCGGAGACCAGGGCGTCCCGGATCTCGGTGAGCAGCTTGACCTCCTCGCTCGGCGCCGAGGGCGGCGGCTCCTCGCCCCGCTTGCGCCGCTCGGCCAGCCGGTTCATCGGGTAGACGACCAGGAAGTAGAGCGCCAGCGCGGTCAGCAGGAAGGTGATCACCGCATTGACGAAGGCGATCCAGTCGAACGGGATGCCACGGAAGCTGGGTGCCGTGCCGGCCAAACCCTTGTCGCTGCCGGTGATGAGCAGCACGAAGACCCGGATCAGCGGGTCGAGGAACGACTTGGTCAGCTGGGTGACCACGCCCGTGAACGCGGCGCCGATGACGACACCGACCGCCAGGTCGACGACGTTGCCGCGCATGATGAAGTCTTTGAAGCCCTTGAGCATTCGTACTCCCGAGGTGTCCGCTTTTCTGTCGGGCACAACCTATGCCCGTTCGGCGGGTTCCAGAAAAGCGCCGGCTTCGAGCGCCGCCCGGCCGGGATCGCCAGCCCGGATCGCCTCGACCAGCCGGGTGTGGTCGACGTAGCGCTCGGGCGTGAGTTCCTCGCCCATGGCCTGGGCGACAGTGCTGCGCAGGGCGGTGCCTACCGAGGCGTACAGCTCGGCGAGCATGGCGTTGTGCGCGGCGGCGACCACCGCCGTGTGCAGTGCCGCGTCGGCCTCGACGAACGCGTCGACCCGGCCGCCGTGCCAGGCGGCCTCGCGCTGGGCGAGCGCGCCGTCGAGCGCCGCCAGGTCCTCCGGGGTACGCCGCAACGCGGCGAGCCGGGCGGCCTCCACCTCGAACGCGCGGCGCACCTCGATGACCTCGGTCATCCGGTCGTCGCCGAGTCGGCGGGCGACCACCGGGGCCAGTTCGTCGGTGGACACCACGTAGGTACCGGAGCCCTGCCGGCACTCCAGCACCCCGGCGTGCACCAGGGCGCGGACCGCCTCACGGACCGTGTTGCGCCCGACGCCCAGCGCGGCGACCAGTTGTGGCTCGGTGGGGATGCGCCCTCCGACGGGCCATTCGCCGCCGAGGATGCGGGCGCGGAGCTGCTCGGTGGTCTGCCGGACCCGGTGGCCGCGCGGTGGCACGGCGGGCTGGCCGCGGGGCGGTGCCGGCGGCGCGGAGGGGAATTCAACCGACGGTGGCACTGGTTACATCACCGGTCCCAAATTCATCCCATGATTGTAGGTTAAGGGTCATGACCCCGCCACCAACCGCCGCTCCGGCGCTGCCCGCCCCCGTCGCCATCGATAGTCGTCCGACGCGGGACCCCGGCACCGGCCGGCGGACGCACCCGGCGACCGGTGGCGCGCTGGTGCTGGCCGGGATGCTGCTGGTCGCGCTCAACCTGCGCGCCGTGGTGACGAGCCTCGGCGCACTGCTCGACGAGGTCCGCGACGGGCTGGGCCTCTCCGGCGTCACCGCCGGCCTCGTCACCACCCTGCCGACCATCGCGTTCGCCGGGCTCGGCGCGCTCACCCCGTGGCTGGTCCGCCGGGTGGCGCCGGCCCGGGTGCTGATGGTCGCCATGCTCGCCCTCGCCGTCGGCCAGGTGCTCCGGGTCGCCACCGACTCCGCCCTGATCTTCGTGCTCACCAGCGCGCTGGCGCTGTCCGGCATCGCGGTCGCCAACATCCTGCTGCCGATGCTGGTCAAGCAGCACTTCCCGCACCGCACCGGCCTGGTCACCGGCGCGTACACGATGGCGTTGACAGTGGGTACGACGGTGGCCGCCGCCTCCGCGGTGCCGATCGCGCACGCCTTCGGGTCGTGGCGGGCCGGGCTCGGCGTGTGGGCCGCGATGGCCGCGGTGGCCGTACTCCCGTGGGTGCCGCTGGCGCTGCGGGCCCGCGCCGCGGCGCGGCGGGTGACCCCGACGGCGGTCGTCGCCACGCCCACGCGGGTCCGGCCGGCGCGGACCCGGCTCGGTTGGGCGATGGCCGTCTACTTCGGGGCGCAGTCGCTCAGCGGGTACGCGATCATGGGCTGGCTGGCCCAACTGTTCCGTGACGCCGGCTACCAGCCGGAGTCGGCCGGGCTGCTGCTCGCCGGGGTGACCGCGCTCGGCGTGCCGATCGCGCTGCTGATGCCCACCCTGGCCGGTCGGCTCGGCAGCCTGCGGCCGCTGGTGCTCGGGCTGACCACCGCGTCGGCACTGGCCTACCTGGGCTTGGCGCTCGCACCGCACGGCGCCGCGCTGCTCTGGGTCGCCCTCCTGGCGATCGGGCAGGGCGCGTTCCCGATGATCCTGACCGCCATCGGCCTACGCGCCCGCACCGCCGAGGGCACCGTGGCGCTCTCCGCGTTCGCGCAGAGCACGGGGTACGTGATCGCCGCCCTGGGCCCGCTGATGGTCGGCATCCTCTACGAGGCCACCGGCGGCTGGACCGCGCCGATCGGGTTCCTGCTGGGTGCCCTCGCCGTGCAGACGACGGCGGGCATGGCGATCGCTCGTCCCCGTTACGTCGAGGACGAGTGACGCACGCCGACGGTCAGGTCAGGAGGAAGCCGGCGTCGGTTCGCCGGCGACTGCCTCATCCACCGTCGGGTAGGTGTGCAGCACCTCGACCAGCCCGCTCACCTCAAGGATGCGCAGCACGCCGCGCTGCGGGGCGGCCAGCCGGACCACGCCGCCGGCCTCGTCGCAGCTGTTCTTGGCGCGGACGAAGACCGACAGGCCGGTCGAGTCGCAGAACGAGACGTCCGCCAGGTCGAACACCAGCCGGTTGCGGCCCTTGTCGAGCAGGTCGGTGATCTGGTCCTGCAGCTGCGGTGCGGTGGCCATGTCCAGCTCGCCCGCGACCGCCACGACGACCACGTCGCCGCGTTGTTCCGTGTGCACCGTCAACGACATTCGCCAGACCTCCTGTTATCGGGGGAACGGTATCCCACGACCATCTCCGGAGGTAGAACGGGAGCCGTCCTCCGGTGGCCATCGTCATTCCGTTGCTACGGGGCAAGTAGTTGATCAGACCCCGGTGATAGAGTCCGCCCGGTCCAGGTCAAGGGGGTTCGAAATGGCGTTGAGCACCGAAGAAAGTGGTCGGCTCGCCGCGCTGCTCAGCGGGCAGGACGAACGGGTCACGACTCGGTGGACCGAGATCGTCACCAGTTCGTTGCGGGGCCGGCTGAGCCAGGCAGAGCTGCGCCGGCAGGTCCAGGATCTGCACGGCGCCATCGTCGCCACGAGCGAGCAGGGCACCATCGACCTGTCCGCCGAAAGCGCCGCCGAACTGCGCGCCGCGCTCTCCGAGCTGTCTCGTGGCCGGGCCCGGCAGGGCTTCTCCGCCACCGAGACCACGATCAGCGTCTTCGCGCTGAAGGACGTGCTGGCCGAACTGTTGCAGGAGGCCGGGGGTCCGAACGCGCTGTCGGACTACGTCGCCTTCTCCAGGCTCGTCGACGAGATGGGCCTGTTCACGTTCGAGAGCTTCGTCCGCACCCGGGAGAGCCTGATCGCCGACCAGGCCGAGCAGTTGCTCGAGCTCTCCACACCGGTGGTCAAGCTCTGGGAGGGCGTCGTCGCCGTGCCGCTGGTCGGCACCCTGGACTCGGCTCGGGCCCAGGTGGTCATGGAGCGCCTGCTGCAGACCCTCGTCGACACCGGCTCGCCGTACGCGATCATCGACATCACCGGCGTACCGGCGGTGGACACCCAGGTCGCCCAGCACATCCTGAAGACCGTGGTGGCCGCCCGACTGATGGGCGCCGACTGCATCATCTCGGGCATCCGCCCGCAGATCGCGCAGACCATCGTGGCGCTCGGCATCGAGTTCGGTGACATCGCCACCAAGGCGAGCCTCGCCGACGCGCTGCGCCACGTGCTGCGGCTCAACGGGGTGGAGACCGCCCGTCGCCAGCCGCGCCGGGGCTTCTGATGGAACGCGTACCGATCCTCAAGATCGGCGACATCCTGCTCGTCTCCATCCAGCTCGACATGTCCGACCAGACGGCGGTCCAGCTCCAGGAGGATCTGGCCGAGCGGATCGTGGACACCGGCTGCCACGGCGTCATCATCGACATCACCGCGCTGGACATCGTCGACTCCTTCGTGGGGCGAATGCTCTCCGCCATCGCGTCGATCTCCAAGGTGCTCGACGCCGAGACGGTGGTGGTCGGGATGCGTCCGGCCGTCGCCATCACCCTTGTCGAACTCGGGCTGTCGCTGAACGGCATCCGTACCGCGCTAAACGTCGAGCGCGGCATGGAACTGATCGCGGCTGCCCACGCCGACGAGCTCGACCACCAGCTCGACGACGATCCGGACGCCGAGACGGCCACGCCATGACCGCGGGCGTCGACCTGGGCCAGCCACAGGCGCAGTCGGTCCGCAGCGATGAGGACGTGGTGCGCGTCCGGCAGTTGGTCCGCGCCGTGGCGGTGGCCAGCAAGCTGTCCCTCGTCGACCAGACCAAGGTGGTCACCGCGGCGAGCGAGTTGGCCCGCAACACCCTGGTGTACGGCGGCGGCGGTTCGGTCGAGGTGACGATCGTGGACAACGGTCGACGCAAGGGCGTGCAGATCGTGTTCGCCGACTCCGGGCCGGGTATCGCCGACCTCGATCTGGCGATGACCGACGGCTACACCAGCGGCGGCGGCCTCGGCCTCGGGCTCAGTGGGTCGCGACGCCTGGTCGACGAGTTCCAGATCGAGACGTCAGCGGAGACCGGTACGCGGATCACCGTCACCAAGTGGTCCAGGTGAACGCCGACGCGGTCACCGACAGTGGCATCTGGTTCCGAGTGGAGTCCAGCAGCGCCGCGAGTGCCGTCCGGCGTGCCGCCGAACGGCTCGGCGCGCAGGTGGAGATGAGCGGGGCGCGCATCGCCGACCTGGCCATCGTTGCCGCCGAGCTGACCAGCAACCTGGTCAAGCACGCCGACGACGGTGTCCTGCTGCTCCGACCGGTACGCCGGGACGGGCTGGCCGGCGTGGAGCTGGTGGCGATCGACTCCGGGCCCGGCATGGCCGACCTGACCGTCTCGTCCCAGGACGGGCACTCCACCACCGGCACACTCGGTATCGGTCTGGGTGCCATCGTCCGGCAGGCCAGCTGGTTCGACGGATACTCGCTGCCCGGCCGGGGCACAGTCCTCGCCGTGCAGGTCTGGCCTGCCGAGGCACGGCCGTCCCCGTCCTGGGCGGGCGCTCTCACCCGACCGCTGACCGGCGAGACGGTGAGCGGCGACGGGTACGCCGTCCGGGTCGCCGACGGGCGGCACCAGGTGCTGGTCAGCGACGGATTGGGGCACGGCCCGCTGGCCGGGGCCGCCACCGATGCGGCGCTCGCCGCGTTCCGCAACGCCCCGGCCGGCCCACCGGCGACGGTGGTCGGTCACCTGCACCGCGGCATGTCGCACACCCGTGGTGCCGCACTCGCGGTCGCCGAGTTGGCACCCGAGGCCGGGGTGCTGCACTACGCGGGCCTGGGCAACATCTCCGGGGTGGTCGTCGATGCTGACGACAAGCGTCGCGGGCTGGTCTCGCTGCCCGGCATCGCCGGGCACCAGCGGCCGACGATCCGGGAGTACGCGTACCCGTTCGGTCCGGGCGCCAGGCTGGTGATGCACAGCGACGGGGTGGCCGACCGGTGGCGGTTGGCCGACTACCCGGGCCTGACGGAGAAGTCACCACTGGTGATGGCGGCGACGCTGCTGCGTGACGTGGGTGTGCGGCGCGACGACGCCTGCGTACTTGTCGCAAGGTCCTTGGTATGACCGACGAACCTTCGGCCCAGCCGCTGCTGCAGATGGCACTGCGGGTCGAACAGGACATCTTCGTGATCCGCCAGCGGGGGCGCGAGGTGGCCGCGGTGGTCGGCCTCGAACACCAGGACCAGGTGCGGATCGCCACAGCGCTCAGCGAGGTCGCCCGGGACCTGCTGCGGACGGCCGGGGGAGCGGACGTCTCCTTCCACGTCGACGCGGGCGCCGACGGCCGGTTCCACCTGCGCGCCGACCTGGCCCCGGTGTCCCCGCTGCCGGACGACCGCTACCAACCGCAGTCCGGCGCGGTGTCCCGACTGGTCGACACACTGAGCGTGTCGACCGTCGAGGGGGTTACGGTCGTACGGATGTCCCGACGAGTCCCGGCCAACGCGCCGATGCCGACCCCGGAGCGGCTCGCCGAGTTCCGTACCGAACTCGGCCGCACCGCGCCGAGCAGTGCGCTGGACGAGTTGACGGTGCAGAACGGCCAACTCATCTCCGCACTGGACGAGGTGCGCAGTCAGCGCGACGAGTTGGCCGTGCTGAACGAGGAGCTGGCCGAAACCAACCGCGGCGTGCTGGCGCTCTACAACCAGCTCACCGAGGAGTTGGAGGAGACCAACCGGGGCGTCGTCGCCCTCTACGCCGAGCTGGACGAGAAGTCGGCCCAGCTCCGCGCGGCGAGTGAGTCGAAGAGCCGGTTCCTGGCCAACGTGAGCCACGAACTGCGCGCGCCGGTCACCGCGATCATCGGCCTGGGGCGGCTGCTCACCGACTCCGCTTCCGACCCGCTCACCGACGAGCAGGGCCGCCAGGTCGATCTGATCCGCTCATCGGCGGCGGACCTGCTCAACCTGGTCAACGAACTCCTCGACCTGGCCAAGGCGGAGTCCGGTCGGATCGAGCCGGACGTGACCGAGGTCGACCTGCGGCCGCTCTTCGGTCAACTACGCGGCACCCTGCGCGCGCTGGCCACCCGCCCGGAGGTGGAGCTCGTCGTGGAGGAGCTCACCGGGCCAGCCCTGCTGCGCACCGACGAGGTGCTGCTCGGTCAGGTGCTGCGCAACCTGCTGCACAACGGGTTGAAGTTCACCGAGCGCGGCGAGGTGCGGCTGCGGGCCAGCCAACACGGCGACCGTTGGCAGTTCGAGGTCAGCGACACCGGGCCGGGCATCGCCCCGGAGCTGCACGACCGGATCTTCGAGGAGTTCTACCAGATCCCCGGCGCCACCCGGGTCGGCGGCACCGGCCTCGGTCTGCCGTACGCCCGGCGGTTGGTGACGCTGCTCGGCGGGTCACTGGAGCTGACCAGCGCGCAGGGCGAAGGCAGCACGTTCACCGTCTCCCTACCCACAGGCGGGGCGTGACGGCGTGGACGGCATGCCGACAACCATCCTGGTGGTCGACGACAGTCGTACCAAGCGTTACCTGCTGGTCAGCTGGCTGACCCGGGCCGGGTTCACGGTGCTGGAGGCCGAGAACGGCGCCGAGGCGTTGGCTCGGGTCGAGGTGGACCGGATTGACCTGGTGGTCCTCGACGTCCGGCTGCCCGACCTGAGTGGCTACGAGGTCTGCGAACAGATCAAGATGCGGCACCCGGCGATGCCGGTGATCCACGTGTCGGCGCACGCCGTGGACGTGGCCGACCGCGCCCAGGGGCTGACCCGGGGCGCTGACGCGTACCTGACCGAGCCGATCGAGCCCGAGGAGCTGATCGCCACCACCCGGGCGGTGCTGCGCTACTACCAGGCGCGGCAGCGCGCCGAACTGCTCGCCGAGCGGCTGCTCGGGTTGGCCGACACGACGGTCGCGGTGCACGCCGCGCCGACCTTCGCGCGTCTGCTGGAGGCCGCCGCCGAGGGCGCCGCCCAGATCTTCAGAAGCCCGGCGGCGGTGGTCGCCGAAACCTTCGACGGTGACTGCCTCGCGGGCGTCTGCGCCGGTCCCGGCACGGCGGCCAGCGTGGTGCCGTGGGTCGTCGACGACACCGGGGTACCCACCGGCGCCACGGTGCGGGTGGAGGCCCCGGAGAGCTGGGCGCTTGTCGACTGGCCGGCGGACGACACAGTGACAGTCGCCGCCGCCCGACTGCGCGAGGACCGGGCCCCGCTGTACGTGGTGGTTCCGACCGCCACCCAGACCGCGCAGACCCCGGTGCTCAAGCAACTGGCCCAGGCGGTGGCGGCGGCCGTCGAGGGGCAGCGCTCGTTCGACGAGGAGCACCGGATCGCTGTCACGCTCCAACGCAGCCTGCTCCCGCGAGGGCTGCCCACGGTGGCCGGCCTGGACCTCGCGGTGCGCTACGAGCCGGCCAGCGCGCAGACCGAGGTGGGCGGCGACTTCTACGAGCTGGTGATGCTCGACGGTCACCTGCTGCTCGCGATCGGGGACGTCGCCGGCCACTCGCTGCACGCGGCGACAGTGATGGCCGAGCTGCGGCACGCGGTGCGGGCGTACGCGGTCGAGGGCCACCAGCCCGGCGAGATCCTGCACCGCGTCAACGAGCTGATGCGGACGCTGCTGCCGAACGAGATCGCCACGCTCTGTGTCCTGCTGCTGCACCCACCGACCGGACGGGTCCGGCTGGCCAGCGCCGGGCACCTTCCGCCGCTGCTGATCATGGACGGCAAGGTCGAGTTCGTGCAGCACGCCGCGCCGCTGCTCGGCGTCCGCGCCCCGCGCCCGGCCGACCTGGAGTTCGTGGTGCCGGCCGGAGCCACGCTGGTCTTCTACACCGACGGGCTGATCGAGCGACGGGACGCCACCATCGACGAAGGGCTGGCCGCGCTGGCCGCGAGCGCAGCGACCGTCGACGGTGACCTCGACCACTTCTGCGCCCGGCTGCTGGCGGAGTTGGCCCCACCGGAGATCCAGGACGACGTCGCCGTGGTCGTCCTGCGGCGTCGCTGATCTGCGGCTTTCTCAGCTCTGGCAGCTTCCCGGCTTTCTCAGCGCACCGAGCGGGCGTACGCGGCGGGGGACACCCCGGCCACGGCGGTGAAGTCACGGACCAGGTGGGCCTGGTCGCTGTAGCCGAGGTCGGCGGCGAGATCGGCCCAGCTCAGCGGGCCACCGGTGGCCTGTTCGACCGCCTCCTGGAGCCGGTAGCGGCGGATTACCCACTTCGGCCCGACCCCCACGTACTCGATGAACAGCCGCTGCAACCGGCGGACCGGAACGTCGTGCCGCGCGGCGAAGTCGTCGACGCGCAGCACAGTGCGGTCGGTACGGATCGCCTCGGCCAGTCGGACGGCCTCCTCGGCCAGCGGGTCCGGCTCGGGCTGCCAGGCGGTGAGGAGGGTGTCCAGCGCCCGGCAGCGCTCGTCGTCGCTGGCCGCCGAGGTGGGGGATGCGCCCGCGCCCACCGGGACGTCCGGGTGGTCCAACCGGCCGAAGGGCAGCGGCTCCCTACGGCCGGTCAGTTCGCTGACCGACCGCCGCCAGAACGGGTGGAAGCCGCCGGGGCGGAACTGCACCCCGGACACCCGGCCGGTGCCGTTGAGCGTGATCCGGAACAGGTCGCGGCCCACCCCGGCCACCTCGCCGGACTCGGGCCCGTCGTCGTCCCGTCGGAACACCACGTTCACCGCCGGGTGCGGCACGACCCGTTGCTCGAACGGCGCGCTCAACGCCCAGTCGATCAACCAGTAGTGCTCGACCCACTGGCGCAGCGACTCCGCCGGCAGGTGTCGGCGGAAGCGCATCTCGCGCAGCAGGCGTCCGGGGTCGAGAATTCCCCGGCTGTCGCCACGCGGTCGCTGTCGCATTTGTTCAAGACCACCCTCATACGCTGGCCCTATGTCCACTCAGACTAGCGAGCTGCTGGCGGCCGCCGCGCCGCGAACCGTCGACGTCGTACGGGGTGTCTCCGACGATCAACTGGACCTGCCCACCCCGTGCAGCGACTATCTGGTCCGTGATCTGCTCAACCACCTCTTCCAGGTGGTGGTCAACTTTCAGGACCTGGCCGAGAAGCGACAGGTGGAGTGGGCCGAGAAGCCCGATCACCTGGGTGACGGCTGGCGGGACCGCTTCGAGGCGGAGACCGGCCGGTTGGTGGCCGCCTGGTCGGATCCGTCCACCCTGGAGGGCGTGTCGCCGGGCATGGGCATGCCGCAATCCGTCATCGGCGGCATGGCCCTGCTGGACCTGACAGTGCACGGTTGGGATCTCGCGGTCGCCACCGGCCAGCCGTACCAGCCAGCCCCGGAGGCGGTGGCCGAGCTGCACGCGCTGGTGGAGCGGTTGGGCCCCACCGCCCGCAAGATGGGCGTCTTCGCCGACCCACCCGCCACCCCAACCCCCGACCCACCCCCCGACCTGGCACCCAACCTGGCCCACCTCCTGACCCAGACCGGCCGCACCCCCACCTGGCCCCAAACCCCCTAACCCCCTAACCCCCCCCGGGGGGTACGCCCTTCTCTCGTTGATCATGAAGTTATTGCCCTCGATCTCGGCGTGTCGGCGCAATAACTTCATGATCAACGGGGTGGGGGTGGGGGTGGGTGGGTTGTTGACTTGGGTATTCGCTGGGTGAATAGTGGGCGGGGTGTCTACGCCGCATGTTCTGCTCGGGTTGCTCGCTGGGGGCAGCCGGCACGGGTATGAACTGAAGCGTGCGCACGACGAGCGGCTGCCGCGCGCTCGGCCGTTGGCCTTCGGGCAGGTCTACGCCACTCTCGGCCGCCTCGAACGGGACGGGCTGGTGGCTGCCGCCGGCCAGGACCGCGTGGCCGGACCGGATCGCACGGCGTACGAGCTGACCGACCAGGGGCGGGACGCGCTGGACCAGTGGTTGTCCACTGTGGAAGCACCAATGCCGTACGTGGCCAGCACGCTCTTCGCCAAGGTAGTGGTCGCGCTGCTGGTCGCCGATGTCGATCGGGCCCGGTCGTACCTGATCGCCCAGCGGGCAGCGCACACCGCACGGCTGCGTGAGTTGACCGCGGTCAAGGGCGAACCGGCCGCCACCCTCAGCGACGTGGTCGCGGCCGATTTCGCGATAGCCCACCTCGACGCGGATCTGCGGTGGCTGCACGCCACCCTGCTCCGGGTCGCCGACTGGCACCGGGAGGTGCATCCGTGACGCAACTCCAGGCTCGCGGCGTGGTTCGGGCGTACGGCCCGACGCCCGCACTGCGCGGCGTGACGCTCGACCTGGCCGAGGGCGAGATCGTCGCCGTCACCGGGCCGAGTGGCTGCGGCAAGTCGACACTGCTGCACTGCCTGGCCGGGATTCTCCGGCCGGACGCCGGCGAGGTCACCTGGCGTGGGCACCGCATCGACACCTGGTCGGAGGCGGCCCGGTCCCGGCTGCGGCGCACCGAGTTCGGGGTGCTGTTCCAGTTCGGTCAGCTGGTGGCCGAGTTGACCGCCGCCGAGAACGTCGCCCTGCCCCTGCTCCTCGCCGGCACGGGGCGGCGAGAGGCACGGACGGCGGCGCTCACCTGGCTGGAACGGTTCGGGGTGGCCGAGGTGGCCGACGTCCGGCCAGGTGAGATGTCCGGGGGTCAGCAGCAACGCTGCGCCACGGCGCGGGCGCTGGTGACCGAGCCTCGGGTGCTCTTCGCCGACGAGCCGACCGGCGCACTGGACACGCTCACCGGCGAGCAGGTCCTCACCCAACTGGTCCGGCTCGCCCGCGAGCAGCGCACCGCGGTCGTGCTGGTCACCCACGAGCCGCGGATCGCCGCGTACGCGGATCGGGAGATCGTGCTGCGTGACGGCCTGGTGGACCACACCGGCCTGGGGCTCGACGTGCCGCTGGCCGGCGGCGCCCGGTGAGGCCGACGACGCTGCTCCGCCTCGCGCTCGCCGGCACCCGCACCGACACCGCCCGGGTGGTGCTCACCGCGCTCAGCGCCCTGCTGGCCACCCTCGCCGGGCTCGCGGCGCTCACCGTGCTGGCCATCGAGAAACCCGCCGGTGATGCCTGGGAGCAGTCCGAGCAGTACCGCAACGCGCTGCTGCGGGAGCCCGGGTTGCGCGGCGGTACGGCGTTCGCGCTGCTGATGCTGATGGTCCCGGTGCTGGCGCTGGCCGGTCAGTGCGCGCGGCTCGGCGCGCCGGCCCGGGACCGCCGGTTGGCCGCGCTGCGGTTGGCCGGTGCCACTCCGGGCCAGGTCACCAGACTGGTGGTGTTGGAGACCGGCGTGGCCGCGCTGCTCGGCACGCTCGTCGGGCTGGGTGTCTACCTGGTCGGCCGCGACCTGCTGCACCGCCCGGACGCGCAAGGTCGACTGGCCCTGCCCACCGACGTGCTGCCGTCGACCGGCGCGCTGGCCGGCGTGGTGCTCGGTCTGCCGGTCGTGGCGGCGCTGGCCACCGCCCTGATGCTGCGTACGGTCACCACCAGCCCGCTCGGGCTGAGTCGTAAGGCCGCCCGCGAGCGCGGGCCGGGCCCGTGGGCCGGGCTCCTGATCGGGTTCGGCGTGGTCTCGTTCGCGCTGATCCGGCCGGTGGTCAACAGGGTCGCCGACGTGCAGATGGCGGACCGGCTGGTGCCACTGCTGTTCGTGGTGGGCGCGCTCGCGGCGATGATCGGTGTGGTGATGGGCACCGGCTGGCTGTCGTACCACTGCGGGCGGTTGTTACGTCGGCACGCCCGCAGGCCGGCTGCCCTGCTCGCGGCGGGCCGGCTGATGGCCGATCCGTGGGCGGGCAGCCGCACGTTCGCGGCGCTGCTCGCCGCCCTGATCTTCGGCGCGGGTGCGGCAGCCCAGCGCGCCTACTTCGCCACCAAGGACCAGATCGAGCGGGAGCAGAGCCGACTCGCCGGGGCGGACGGTGGCGCCAACCCCTTCTACCTGTCGACGATGGATCTCGTCGACGGCGCGATCGCCGTGGCCATCCTGATCGCGACGGGCGGGCTGATCGTCGCGCTGGTCGAGGGGATCGTCGCCCGACGCCGCGCCTACGCCGCGTTGGTCGCCACCGGGGTGCCCCGCGCCACGCTGGGCCGTTCGGTGGCCTGGCAGGCGTTGGTGCCGGCCGTGCCGGCGATCCTGCTCGCGCTCACCGTTGGCACGCTGCTCGGCCGAGGGCTCGTCGCGGACGTGTCGGAGGGCGGCGGGTCGACGTTGATCTGCGATGCCCCGGCCGCGCTCTGCGACGACCCTGCCACCCGGGACCAGTACTCCCGGATCGTGTACTACCCCGCGGTGCAGCGAGCCGTTCCCGTACCTCTGGAGCACCTGGCGTGGCTCGGCGCCGGCGCCCTGGCGGCGGTGCTGGTGACGGTCGGTGTCGGCCTGCTCTTCCTGCGCGCCAGCACCGCGTTGGACGAGCTGCGGACGACCTGATCCGAACCGCCCCCGCCGGCCGGCCTGACCCAGCCCTCCGGTCAGGCGGCGAGCAGGCCGGAGGAGAGTGCGATCAAGGCGCCGACCACTGCCGAACAACAGCAGACCAGCAGCCCGGCGACCACCGCGAGGATCAGCCAGACCCGGCGGTCCCGCGCCAGCGCCGCCACGCTCGGTCGGCGGACGTTCTCGGCCGCTCCGCCGTCACTATCCGTAGCCCCGGTCACCCCGGAAGTCTAGGCCGCGACATCCGCCACGACCCGGAAAGGCCGGGCCGCGGCTGCGCGACCCGGCCATGATCGCGCCCGATCGTCGGAGTGGGTGGTCTCCCCGAGCTGCCGAGGGGACCACTCCCACCACCGAACGCGATCATGCCGACCCGTCGGGTCAGGCGTGGCCGATGCGGTCCAGGATCCAGGCGTTGATGAACGCCTCCTCGCGCCACGAGTCGTAGCGACCGCTCGGGCCGCCGTGCCCGGCACCCATCTCGGTCTTCAGCAGGTAGTCGCCGCCCGGGGCGACCGCTCGCAGCCGGGCGATCCACTTCGCCGGCTCGGAGTAGAGCACCCGGGTGTCGTTGAGGCTGGTCACCGCGAGGATCGCGGGATAGTCAACAGCGGCCACGTTCTCGTACGGGGTGTAGGACTTCATGTACGCGTACACCTCGGGGTCGTCGAGGGGGTTGCCCCACTCCTCCCACTCGGTGACGGTCAGCGGCAGCGACGGGTCGAGGATCGACGTGAGCGCGTCCACGAACGGCACCTGCGCCACGATCCCGGCGAACGCGTCCGGCGCGAGGTTGGCCACCGCGCCCATCAGCAGGCCACCAGCCGATGCGCCCCGGGCGACAAGCCGGTCGCTGGCCGTCCAGCCGGCCTTGACGAGGTGCTGTGCGCACGCCACGAAGTCGGTGAAGGTGTTCTTCTTGGCCAGCAGCTTGCCCTGGTCGTACCACCGTCGGCCCAGTTCACCGCCGCCCCGGGTGTGCGCCACCGCGAAGACCACGCCCCGGTCCAACAGGGACAGCCGGGCCACCGAGAACCACGGGTCCATGCTGGCCTCGTAGGAGCCGTAGCCGTACAGCTCGCAGGGCGCCGAGCCGTCCCGGGGGGTGCCGACGCGGCAGACCAGTGAGATCGGCACCCGGGTGCCGTCGTCGGCGAGCGCCCAGTCACGGTGCTGCTCGTACTCGGCCGGGTCGTACGGTCGCCCGTCCGGACCGGGCAGCACCGGCTTCTGCTTGAGCAGCACCATCTGCCGGGTGACCAGGTCGTAGTCGTACACCGAGTCGGGGGTGATCAGCGAGGAGTAGCGCAGCCGGACCTGGCCGGTGCGGTACTCCGGGTTGGCGTCCAACCCGACGCTGTAGAGCGGCTCGGGGAAGTCGATGTCGTACCCGTCGTCACTGCCCACCGGCAGCACCCGCAGCCCAGTGAGCCCGTCGGTGCGCAGCGACACCACCAGGTGATTGGCGAAGGCGTCGACGGCCTCCAGTCGGGTGCCGGGGGTGTGTTCGATCAGCGGCACCCAGTCGCCCGGTACGTCCGCCGAGGTGAACGCCAGCGCGAAGTCCTCCGCGCCGTCGTTGTGCAGGATCAGGAAACGGTGGCCGTGGTGCTCCACCGTGTATTCGACGCCCTGTCGGCGGGGGGCGATCACAGCCGGCGCGCCGGTCGGGTTGCCGGCGGGGATCACCAGCACCTCGCTGGTCACCTTGCTGTGCACGTCGATGAGGATGAACTTCTCCGACCGGGTCAGCTCCACCCCCACCCAGAACCGCTCGTCGTCCTCCTGGTGGACCACCACGTCGTCGGCGGCGGCGGAGCCGATGGTGTGCCGCCAGACCCGGTTCGGTCGCCAGGCGTCGTCCACAGTCACGTAGAACAGCACCGAGGCGTCCGACGACCAGGCGGTGCCGTAGAACGTGTCAGGAACCTCGTCCGGCAGCAGCTCGCCGGTGGTCAGGTCCTTCACCCGCAGGGTGAACCGCTCGTCACCGGAGAAGTCGGTGGAGTAGGCCAGCCAGCGACCGTCCGGGCTGACGTCGAACGCGCCGAGCGAGAAGAAGTCGTGCCCCTCGGCCAGCAGGTTGCCGTCGAGCAGCACCTCCTCGCCGTCGAGCGGGGCGCCGTCCGCGCTGACCGGCGGGTCGGTCTCACCGTCGCGGACCGCCCGGCGACACTGCACTCCGTACTGTTGTCCCTCGACCGTCCGGGTGTAGTACCAGTGCCCGCCCTTGCGGGTCGGCACTGACAGGTCGGTCTCCTGGGTGCGTCGGCGAGTCTCCTCGAACAGGTCGGCCCGCAGGTCGGCCAGGTGTGCGGTGCGCGCGTCGGTGTACTCGTTCTCGGCGGTCAGGTAGGCGATCGTCTCCGGGTCGTCCTTGGCGGCGAGCCAGGCGTACTCGTCAACGACGGTGTCGCCGTGGTGGGTGCGCTCGCTGGGCACCCGCTTCGCCGCGGGCGGGGCAGTCTCGGTGGTCACGGCGGCCACGTTACCGGCCGGCAGCCGCAGCGCGCCGGACCAGCGGCATCCCGATACTCGCCTCCACGGCTTTCGAACACATGTACGATGGCCGGCATGGCGGCAGCAGCGAGTTCCCTAGGCCGGTCCGGAGCCCTCGAGATCACCCGGCGGTTGGCGGCGATCTGCGGTCCACCGTTCTCCCGGCTGGCCGGGCCCGCCGACGAGGTGGCGGGGCGACCGGCGCGCTGGGTCGCCGTCCCGGGCGGCCCGCACGCCGCCGCCGAGGTGCTGCGGCTGGCCGCCGTGCACGATCTGACTGTGGTGCCCCGAGGCGCGGGCACGAAGATCGACTGGGGCGCCGCCCCCGTTCAGGTCGACATCCTGCTCGACACCGGTCGGCTGGCCGGCATCGGTCACGAGCCGGTCGACTCGCTCGTGGCCGACGTGGGTGCCGGCACTCCACTGCGGGCGGTGCAGGCCACCCTGGAGCGCACCGGGCAGCGGCTCGCCATGGATGCACCCTCACCCGGCGCGACACTGGGCGGTGTGCTCGCCGCCGGCGAGGCCGGCCCGCTGCGCCACCGCCACGGCAGCCCCTGCGACCAACTGCTCGGTGTGCGTTACCTCGCCGCCGACGGCGAGCTGATCAGCGTCGGCGGCGGCGCGCCCGGGCTCGACCTGGCCCGCCTGCTCTGCGGCTCCCAGGGCGCTCTCGGCGTGCTGGTGTCGGCGAGCCTGCGGGTGCAGCCGGTGCCGGCGAGCAGGCTCTGGGTGTCCCGCCCGGTGTGGACGCCGTTGGAGGTGCACGACCTGGTCCGGACGATCCTCGCCGCTCGGCTGGAGCCGTCGGCCATCGAGCTGGACCTGCCCGGAGGCACCCCCCGCCCCCGCACGTCGTACCCGCCCGGTCACCCGGCCGCCACCGCCCGGGAACGCCACCCGTCGATGTCTGGCCGGGCCGGCGCCCCGTCCCGGGCCGGCAGCCTGGTGGTGCTGCTGGAGGGCGGTCCCGCCGACGTCAATGAGCGCGCCGAGCGGCTGGTCGGGCTGCTGCACGGGGAGGCGACGATCGCCCACTCCGCGCCGACGTGGTGGCGCCGCTACCCGTTCGCCCCCGGCGACACGGCGCTGCGGCTGGAAGTGCCGATCGGCGACCTGCACGCCGCCGTCTACGCGCTGCGCGACGCGGCCGGAGCGCCGGTGCCGGTGCGCGGCTCCGCCGGGCTGGGCGTGGTGCACGCGGCACTGCCCGGGGCGCTGGCAGCCGACCGGGTGGCGTCCATCCTGGCCGCCGTCAGAGGGGTGCTGTTGGCCCGGCAGGGTCGCTGCGTGGTGGTCTCCGCTCCGGCGGCGGTCCGCCAGGCGGTCGACCTCTGGGGCGAGTTGGCCGGCCTGGCCCAGTTGCGGGCCGCGAAGCGGCACCTGGATCCGGAGCACCGGCTCGCGCCCGGCCGACTCCCCGGGGGCCTGTGAGGCCGGGCCGGCAGAGGGTCAGTCCAGCCACCACCGGTGCATGTCCAGCAGCGGCGGGGTGAGACGGGCCACCATTACCAACAGGCCGCCCACCGCACCGGCCAGCAGCAGTGACCGGGTCACCCGGGGCAGGACCGCGCGCTCCCGGGCGACCACCGCCCCCGCGACGATCGCCAACGGCAGCCCGAGCACCGCACCCGTCAGGTAGAGCACCGCCACCACGGGGTGGAGCACACCGAAGAAGGCGATGTCCTTCGGGTCGTACGCGCCGGTCAGCATCTCGGCCGGGCCGATGCCGGCGCTCGTCATCCGTCCGACGTAGAGCAGCAGCACGGCGAGGAACCCGCCGATGGTCGCGAACTGCGCGGCGATCAGGGCCCGGACCGCCGGCCGAGAGTACGACGTGACCTGCGCAACGCTCGTCATGGCCGTCAATCTACCCAGCGGGCCGACGTCCGGGGGCCCGTGCGGCGGTCAGGTCGCGTCGTTGCGGAGCACCAGGACGGCGATGTCGTCCCGGGGCGGCTCGACCGAGAAGTTGATCGCCGCGGCGCGCAGCCGGGCGGCCACCACGTCGGCCGAATATCCGGCCAGGGGCGCGGCGGCGTCCCGCAGCCGGTCGGTGCCGAACAGCTCCCGGCCGCGCCTCCGCTCGGTGACGCCATCGGTGTAGAAGATCAGGGAGTCGCCCGGCGCGAGCGTGATCTCCGCCGTCGGCGAGGTGATCGTGTCGAGCAGGCCGAGCGCGGTGCCGCCGGTGCCGACGAACTCGGCGCCGCCCGCTGCGGCAAGCAGCACCGGCCGGTCGTGCCCTGCCAGGTGCAGCGAGACGTCCAACTGGTCACCCTCGCCCGGCCCGACCGCTGCCAGCGCCAGCGTGCAGTAGCGACCGCCACCGCGCTCGACAAGTGTCTCGTTGAGCCGCGCCAGCGCCTCCGGTAACGGTTTGCCGTCGCCGACCAGCACCCGGATCACGTCCCGGACCAGCCCGGTCACCGCGGCGGCCTGGACACCCTTGCCCGAGACGTCACCGATCACCACCAGCCAGCGCCCGTCGGGCAGCGGCACCACGTCGTAGAAGTCGCCACCCACCTCGGCGTCGTCGCCGGTCGGGACGTACTCGGCGGCGAAACCGATCCCGTCCACCAACGGCAGCACCGGCGGCAGCAGAGACTGCTGGAGCGTCTGCGCCACCCGACGGCGTTCCGCGTGGATCCGGGCGTTCTCGATGGCCAGCGCGGCCCGCCGGGCCACGTCCTCCAACACGGCCACCTCGTCCGGGTCGTGCCGGTGCCGCTGGTGCCGCCCCACCGCCAGGGTCCCGAGCCGCTGCCCGCGCGCGATCAGCGGAACGGCGAAACCCTCCATCGGCCCGCCCAGGGGAATCTGCGCCGCGCTGCGGGACGCCTCGCGCAGGCGGGCCTGAATCGAGTCCGGACCGGTCTCGGCCAGCACCTTGTGCAGTTGCGGAAGCATCGACTCGTCGGCGTGGCTGGCCGCCGCCAGCCGGAGCCGACCCCACTCGTCGGTGGTGTGCACCGCGCACCACTGACCGAGTCGCGGCACCACCAACTGCGGCACCAGCGCCATGGTCAGGTCGACGTCGAGCGACTGGGCCAGCAGCTCGCTCGCCTCGGCCAGGAAGGTCAGCCACACCTGCCGGCGGACGTCGGCCCGGCGCAGCCGGTCGTTCTCCAGGTGCAACGACAGCCGCTCGGCGGTGAGCACCGCCAACGGTTGGGCGTACGCCGACGGCGCGGCGTCCAACTCCAACTCCCCGGCGTACGGGCGCTGCACAGTCAGTGGCACCCGGAGCAGTTCGCTGCCGGGGCGGGGTGGCCGACCGAAGCGGGCCAGCACCTGGCTGCCCTGCCCGTCGCCCCGGTCCAGGCGGATCGTGCCGCCGGCTGCGCCGACCATCTCGGCGACCCGGCTGAGCAGGCTGGTGGCGAAGTCGGGCAACGGGTCGTCCCCGTACAGGTCGGGGGCGGTCTGCATGAGTTCGCTCATCGCGCTGGCGCTCGGCGCGGACCCGTCGGTGCCCGTCCGGGGGCCGGCGTTGGCCGGCGTCGATTCGCTGATGGTTCCGCTGGTGGGCAGGTCGGTGCCGGGGCGGTCCAGCCGGAACCAGACGCCCTTGCCGGTGGGCAGGTACGTGGTGCCCCAGCGGCTGGCGAAGTGGTCGACGAGCAACAGGCCCCGGCCGCGCACGGAGACCTCGTTGATCTCGGCGGAGTCGTTGCGGTCGCCGACGGTCAGCTCGTCGCCGGAACCGGGGGCGAAGTCGGAGACCGTGACGGTCAGCCCGATCTCGTCCGCGACGACCTCGATGTCCAGTTCGGTGCGGGCGTGCTCGACGGCGTTGGTGGTCAGCTCGGTGGTGAGCAGCAGCGCTTCGTTGGCCAGCTCGTCCAGGTGTGACTCGGTCAACACCGAGCGGACCACGGCGCGGGCGGCGGCCGGTGTGCGCCGGTCGGCGGGCAGCCGGACGCGCCGGACGGCCCCGTCCTGGGCCCCGGCCGTCGCGGGCCCAACCTCGCCTGACACCCCCGTATCCTCCACCGTCGCACCGCCGGGTGCCAAGCCGATCAACGATCCGGTGCTGTCGCGTCGCTCAGCGGCACCGCTGGGGGCGGACGCGTCGAAACGACTGGCACGGGAGCCGGGCGAGGTTTGCGGCGCGGCGTGCCGGCCCGACGCCGATCGGGCGGGTCGACGGGGCGATCGATGGCACCTGGCGGGTCGCGCACCCTGGCACCACGGCGCGCGCGGGCACAATATGGGGTGCCGGTGTGTCCGCACGGACCGGCGCCCCCCGAGTTGAGCGAGGAATGATGACCACGTCGAAGCAGTCGGTGGCGGATCCGTCCGCGCTCGACAACGAGGCGCTCCTCGGTGAGTTGACCGAGGCACTGCGACGGATCGGGCGGGGCGACCTGAAGGTCCGGCTTCCCCGCCGGGCCGGCGCGGCCGGTGAGGTGGCGGACGCCTTCAACGAGGTGGTCTCGCTCCAGGAGCGGCAGTATCTGGACCTGCGGCGGATCAGCCGGATCGTCGGTCGGGACGGCCGGCTCACCGAGCGGCTCGACGACGAGGGGCTGGACGGCTCCTGGGCGGAGGGGCAGCGGGCGATCAACTCGCTGATCGACGACCTGGGTCGGCCGACCACGGAGATCGCCCGGGTGATCGTTGCGGTCGCCGACGGTGACCTGTCCCAGCACATGGCGTTGGAGATCGACGGTCGGCCGCTGCGCGGTGAGTACCTGCGCATCGGGCGCACCGTGAACACGATGGTGGACCAGCTGTCGTCGTTCTCCAATGAGGTGACCCGGGTGGCCCGTGAGGTGGGCACCGAGGGCAAGTTGGGCGGCCAGGCCGACGTGCGGGGCGTCGCCGGCACCTGGAAGGACCTCACCGACTCGGTGAACACCATGGCGTCGAACCTCACCGGCCAGGTGCGGTCGATCTCGCAGGTGGCGACCGCGGTGGCCAAGGGCGACCTGTCGCAGAAGATCACCGTCGGCGCGCGTGGTGAGGTGGCCGAGCTGGCCGCCACGATGAACTACCTCACCGACACGCTGCGGCTCTTCGCCGAGCAGGTGACCCGGGTGGCCCGTGAGGTGGGCACCGAGGGCAAGTTGGGCGGCCAGGCCGAGGTGCCGAACGTGGCCGGCACCTGGAAGGACCTGACCGACAGCGTCAACTCGATGGCGTCGAACCTGACCGCCCAGGTCCGTAACATCGCGCAGGTCTCCACGGCGGTGGCGCGCGGCGACCTGTCGCAGAAGATCACGGTGGCGGCGCAGGGCGAGATCCTGGAGCTGAAGGACACCGTCAACACGATGGTGGACCAGTTGTCGTCGTTCGCCGACGAGGTGACCCGGGTCGCGCGTGAGGTGGGCATCGAGGGCAAGCTGGGCGGCCAGGCCCAGGTGCGCGGCGTCTCCGGCACCTGGCGGGACCTCACCGAGAACGTCAACCAGTTGGCCGGCAACCTGACCAGCCAGGTCCGCAACATCTCCCAGGTCTCCACCGCCGTGGCGAAGGGTGACCTGTCGCAGAAGATCACGGTGGACGCCCAGGGCGAGATCCTGGAATTGAAGAACACCGTCAACACGATGGTCGACCAGTTGTCGTCGTTCGCCGACGAGGTGACCCGGGTGGCCCGTGAGGTGGGCACCGAGGGCAACCTGGGCGGTCAGGCGCAGGTCAAGGGCGTTTCCGGCACCTGGCGTGACCTGACCGACAACGTGAACTCGATGGCGTCGAACCTGACCAGTCAGGTTCGCAACATCGCCTCGGTGACCACCGCTGTGGCGAAGGGTGACCTGTCGCAGAAGATCACGGTGGACGCGCGGGGCGAGATCCTGGAGCTGAAGTCGACTGTCAACACGATGGTGGACCAGTTGTCGTCGTTCGCCGACGAGGTGACCCGGGTCGCGCGTGAGGTGGGCACCGAGGGCAAGTTGGGCGGTCAGGCGCAGGTGCGCGGGGTCGCCGGCACCTGGCGCGACCTGACCGACAACGTGAACTCGATGGCGTCGAACCTGACCGCCCAGGTCCGCAACATCGCCCAGGTCTCGACGGCGGTGGCGAAGGGTGACCTGTCGCAGAAGATCACGGTGGACGCGCGGGGCGAGATCCTGGAGCTGAAGTCGACAGTCAACACGATGGTGGACCAGTTGTCGTCGTTCGCCGACGAGGTGACCCGGGTGGCCCGTGAGGTGGGCACCGAGGGCAAGCTCGGTGGTCAGGCGCAGGTGAAGGGTGTTTCCGGCACCTGGCGGGACCTGACCGACAATGTGAACTCGATGGCGTCGAACCTGACCAGTCAGGTCCGCAACATCGCCTCGGTGACCACCGCCGTGGCGAAGGGTGACCTGTCGCAGAAGATCACGGTGGACGCCCAGGGCGAGATCCTGGAGCTGAAGTCGACAGTCAACACGATGGTCGACCAGCTGTCGTCGTTCGCCGACGAGGTGACCCGGGTGGCCCGCGAGGTCGGTATCGAGGGCAAGCTCGGTGGTCAGGCGCAGGTGAAGGGCGTTTCCGGCACCTGGCGCGACCTCACCGAGAACGTCAACCAGCTCGCCTCGACGCTGACCACGCAGTTGCGGGCCATCGCCCAGGTGTCCACGTCGGTGACCCGGGGCGACCTGACCCAGCGGATCGCGGTCAAGGCCCAGGGCGAGGTCGCCGAGCTGAAGGACAACATCAACCAGATGATCGTCACCCTCCGGGAGACGACCAAGAAGAACGCCGAGCAGGGCTGGCTGGACTCCAACCTCGCCCGGATCGGCGGCCTGTTGCAGGGCCAGCGCGACCTCGGCGAGGTCTGCCGCATGATCATGACGGAGGTGACCCCGCTGGTCGACGCCCAGCTCGGCGCCTTCTTCCTGGCCGACGACACCGACGGCAGCATGCGGCTGCGGCTGACCTCCTCGTACGGGTACGTGGCGCGGGGGCACGACGTCACCTTCGGGCCGGGTGAGGGGCTGGTCGGGCAGACCGCGCTCTCCCGTCGCACGATCCGGGTCAGCGCCTCCCCGAACAGTCGGCTCACCCTGCGGTCCGGCCTGGCCGAGACACCCCCGTCCGACCTGGTGGTGCTCCCCGTCCTGTTCGAGGGCGAGCTGCTCGGGGTGATCGAGTTCGCCAGCGTGTCGGCCTTCTCCGAACTGCACCTGTCGTTCCTGGAGCGGTTGGTGCTCACCATCGGCATCGCGGTCAACACCATCCAGGCCAACCGGCGTACGGAGGAGCTTCTGGCCCAGTCGCAGCGGCTGGCGCACGAGATGCAGGAGCAGTCGGCGGAGTTGCAGCGCACCAACGCCGAGCTGGAGGAGAAGGCCACTCTGCTGTCCGAGCAGAAGGGCAACATCGAGACGAAGAACCGGGAGATCGAGCTGGCGCGGCTGGGTCTGGAGGAGAAGGCGCAGCAGCTGACCAGGGCGTCGGCGTACAAGTCGGAGTTCCTGGCCAACATGAGCCACGAACTGCGGACTCCGCTGAACTCGTTGTTGCTGCTGGCCCGTCTGCTGGCCGAGAACTCGGAGCAGAACCTCAGCCCGAAGCAGATCGAGTTCGCCCGGACCATCCACGGGTCCGGCTCCGACCTGCTGCGACTGATCGACGACATCCTCGACCTGTCCAAGATCGAGGCGGGCCGGATGGACGTCGAGCCGACCGAGATCCGCTTCACCGAGCTGCGCGGCTACGTCGAGCAGGCGTTCGCGCCGCAGGCCGAGGAGAAGAACCTGGACTTCCAGGTACGGGTGAGCAAGGATCTGCCGCCGGCGTTGGTGACCGACGCGCAGCGGTTGCAGCAGATCCTGCGCAACCTGCTCTCCAATGCGGTGAAGTTCACCGACAACGGTGCGGTGACGCTGCGGATCGCCCCGGCGGCGGAGAACGCGGTGTTCGACGTGCCGGCGCTGACGAACGCTCAGCAGGTGATCGCGTTCACCGTGATCGACACCGGGATCGGCATCTCCGACGACAAGTTGTCGATCATCTTCGAGGCGTTCCAGCAGGCCGACGGCACGACCAGTCGCCGGTACGGCGGCACCGGGCTGGGCCTGTCGATCAGCCGCGATCTGGCCCGACTGATCGGCGGCACCATCACCGTCTCGTCCGCGCCAGGCCAGGGCTCCACCTTCACGCTGTTCGTGCCGCAGGTGCTGGCCCCGGACGCGGTGGTCGTGCCGCAGATGCCGTCGCCGCAGCGCGCCGGGCTGCCGTCGTCGCTGCTGATGCCGCCGCTGGAGCTGCTGCCGGAACGGCCGGAGGCGCCGGCCACCCGTCAACTCGACGGTGCCACGGTGCTGATCGTGGACGACGACGTACGCAACGTCTTCGCCTTGACCAGCGCGTTGGAGCTGCACGGGATGACCGTGCTGTACTCGGACAACGGGGCGGACGGTGTCCGTCTGCTGGCCGAGCATCCGGAGGTGGACATCGTGCTGATGGACGCCATGATGCCCGACCAGGACGGTTACGAGACCACCCGCCAGATTCGCCGCAACCACCGGTTCGCCGACCTTCCGGTGGTCTTCCTGACCGCGAAGGCGATGCCGGGTGACCGTGAGTCGGCGCTCGCTGCCGGGGGCAGCGACTACATCACCAAGCCGGTCGACCTGGACGACCTGATCGAACTGATGTCGTCCTGGATCAACGGCAGCCGGACCGAGGAGACTTCGTGACCCAGATGGCCAAAGCGCTGCTCGTTGACGACCGGCGGCAGAACCTGACGGCCCTGGAGGCGATTCTTCAGGGCCTGCCGGTCCAGTCCGTGGCGGTGGAGAGCGGCGAGGCGGCGCTCAAGCAGCTGCTGGTGGACGACTTCGCGGTGATCCTCTTGGACGCGCAGATGCCGGACATGGACGGCTTCGAGACGGCGAGCCACATCAAGCGCCGCGAGCGGACCCGGCACGTGCCGATCATCTTCCTCACGGCCGCCGACCGGGACGCCCAGCTCGCCCTCCGGGGTTACCAGGTGGGCGCGGTGGACTACCTCACCAAGCCGTTCGACCCGTGGGTGCTCCGGGCCAAGGTGTCGGTCTTCGTCGAGCTGTGGGTGAAGACCCGCCAGTTGGCCGCCCAGTCGGATCTGGTCCGGGAGCGTGACACGCAGTGGCGGCGGCTCACCGAAGCGGTCGACGAGGCGACCGCCCAGCTCCGCTCGGACGACCCGGAGGTCCGCGACCGGGCGGTGAGGCTGCTTGAGCAGGCCCGATGGGGCAACACCGCCTGACGCGGCGGGGCGGCTCAGCCGGTGGGCTGGTCGTTACGGATCATCAGGGCACTGCGCAGGCCGGTGATGTCCAGTACGCGGATCAGGAAGTCGCCCACGTGCGTCAGCATCAGCAGGCTCTGCGCGTGGCTGGCTTTGCGGCTGAGCACGACAAGGGTGCCCAGGCCCTGCGAGTCGCAGAAGGTGACGCCGCCGAGGTCGAGGATGATCTTCGGGGGTGGGTCGGCCAGCACCTCGTTGACGACGGTGGAGAGCTGGGCCGCTGTGAGCATGTCGATCTCACCGGCCAGGCGCAAGACTGCTTCGTCGCCCGTCCGGTGTAGCGTGATGGACAGTTCGGCACGATCCACCCGGTCAGCCTAGCGCGATCCGACCGACCTGGCCTGTCGAGGCCGCGAGCCGTCACCGTCCAGGCCGCGAGGCCCCCCGTGTCCGCGCTGCTGACCGGCGCGGGTCACAGGTGAGCCGGGTAACCCCACCACGGGGTGGCTGCTGGTTGACCGTCCGGCGCTGTCACAATGGCGGCATCGTGACCGACATCTTCTCCGCCGGATCCGGCCGCTACCCAGCCGACGCGCCGGCCTCCGAGGCCCTGTTCGACCGCGCCCGCGCCATCGTGCCGGGCGGGGTGAACTCCCCTGTGCGCGCCTTCCAGGCGGTCGGCGGCACCCCGCGTTTCATGGTCCGTGGTGAGGGCCCGTGGCTGTACGACGCCGACGGTCGCCGCTACGTCGACCTGGTCTGCTCCTGGGGTCCGCTGATCCTCGGGCACGCCCACCCGGAGGTGGTGGAGGCCGTCCAGGCCGCCGCCGCCCGGGGCACCAGCTTCGGCACGCCCACCCCCGGTGAGGTGGAGCTGGCCGCCGAGATCGTCGCCCGGACCCCGGTCGAGCAGGTCCGCCTGGTCAACTCGGGCACCGAGGCGACAATGTCGGCGATCCGGCTGGCCCGCGGCTTCACCGGCCGCTCGAAGATCATCAAGTTCGCCGGTTGCTACCACGGCCACGTCGACGCGCTGCTCGCCGCCGCCGGCTCCGGCGTGGCCACCCTGGGCCTGCCCGACTCGCCCGGCGTGACCGGCGCGGCGGCCAGCGAGACGATAGTGCTTCCGTACAACGACATCCGGGCCGTCGAAGAGGCCTTCGCCGCCGAGGGCCCGCACATCGCCGCGGTGATCACCGAGGCCGCCGCCGGCAACATGGGTGTGGTGGCCCCCCGCGACGGCTTCAATCAGCAGCTCGCCCGGATCGCGCACGCCCACGGCGCCCTGCTGGTGGTGGACGAGGTGATGACCGGATTCCGGGTCTCCCGCGCCGGGTGGCACGGCCTCGACGCCTCCGACGCGGACCTGTGGACGTACGGCAAGGTCATGGGTGGCGGCCTGCCCGCCGCGGCGTTCGGCGGGCGCGCGGACATCATGGCGCGGCTCGCGCCGGCCGGCCCGGTCTACCAGGCCGGCACCCTCTCCGGTAACCCGCTGGCCTGCGCCGCCGGCCTGGCGACCCTGCGGCTCGCCGACGACGCGCTGTACCAGCGCCTCGACGAGACGGCCGCCGTGGTGGGCAAGCTCGCGTCCGACGCGTTGGCCGCCGCCGGGGTCCCGCACCAACTGTCGTACGCGGGCAGCATGTTCTCGATCTTCTTCACCGACGCCGACGTGGTCGACTACGACAGCGCGCGCACCCAGCAGGTGCCCGCGTTCAAGGCGTTCTTCCACGCGATGCTCGCCGCCGGCGTCTACCTGCCGCCGAGCGCGTTCGAGTCGTGGTTCGTCTCGGCGGCGCTCGACGACGCCGCTCTGGAGCACATCGCCGCCGCGCTGCCCGCCGCAGCGAACGCGGCGGCAGCGGCTGGTCACGGGGGGTAGACAACCTTGAGCAAGACTGTGGTTCACGTGCTGCGGCACGGCGAGGTGCACAACCCCGATCAGATCCTCTACGGCCGGCTGCCCGGTTTCCGCCTCTCCGAGCTGGGTGTGCAGATGGCCAAGGCCGCTGCGGAGGGCCTGGCCGAGCGGGAGATCGTGCACGTGGTGGCCAGCCCGCTGGAGCGCGCCCAGCAGACCGCCGAGCCGATCGCCGCCCAGTTCGGGCTGCCGGTCGGGGTGGACGAGCGGCTGATCGAGAGCGCCAACTGGTTCGAGGGCAAGAAGGTCTCTCCGGGTGACGGGTCGTTCCGCGACCCGCGCAACTGGTGGGTGCTGCGCGACCCGGTGACCCCCTCCTGGGGTGAGGCGTACCGGGTGATCGCCGAGCGGATGTTCGCCGCCGTGCACGCCGCCCGGGTCGCCGCCGAGGGACGCGAGGCGGTGCTGGTGTCGCACCAGCTCCCGATCTGGACGTTGCGCCGTCACGTAGAGCGCAAGCGGCTCTGGCACGACCCGCGCAAGCGGCAGTGCGGCCTGGCGAGTCTGACCTCGTTCCACTTCGACGGCGCGAAGGTGGCGGGCATCGGCTACAGCGAGCCGGCCGCGCACCTGATCGCCCTCTCCGCGACCGCCCGGACGGCCAAGGGGGCCTGATGAACGCCCGGAGGTGGACTGCCGGTCTGCTCGCCACCGTCGCCGCGGTGGCGCTGGTCGGCTGCACGTCCGGGGGCGGCGGGGAGAAGCAGTGCACCAGCGACGGCCTCACGATCACCTGTGCGCCGGACCAGCGGTCGAAGACGCCCAAGGTGGTCGGCGAACTGCTCACCGGTGGCCAGTACGACGTCTCCCAGGCACGCGGTCAGGTCGTCGTCGTCAACTTCTGGGGTTCCTGGTGCGCGCCCTGCCGCGCGGAGGCTGACGACCTGGAGGACACCTACCAGGCCACCAAGGCGTCCGGGGTGACCTTCCTGGGCATCAACGTGCAGGACAGCAAGGACAAGGCGATCGCCTTCGAGCGGGGGCGGGTCACCTACCCGAGCATCTTCGACCCGTCCAGCAGCCAGGCGCTGAACTTCGACATCCCGCCCAATTCCACGCCGGCGACGGTGGTCCTCGATCGCGACCGCCGGATCGCCGTGGTGATCCGTCGCGCCGTGACCAGGGACGAGCTACGGCCGATCGTCGAACGGGTCGCCGCCGAGAAGCCGGCGCCGAACTGATGGGCGAGACCTTCCGGGAGTTGGCCCTCAGCGGGCCGCTGCTGCTCGCCATCGGCGCGGCGGCGCTCGCCGGCCTGGTCAGCTTCCTCTCCCCGTGCGTCCTTCCGCTCGTCCCCGGCTACCTGTCGTACGTGACCGGTCTGGCCGGCGCGGACCTGGAGGGCCGGCGGCCGCAGGCCGATCCCGTGCCGGCCGGCGGGGGCGTCGCGGTCAAGGAACGGGTCGCGCGGGTCGGCGCGGTCAAGGGTCGGGTGCTCGCCGGGACGCTGCTCTTCATCGGCGGCTTCACAGTCGTCTTCGTGGCCACCGCGATCCTCTTCGCCAGCATCGGTCGGGTGTTCTTCGACTACAAGCGCGAGTTGCAGATCGGCGTTGGAGTGCTGGTCATCGTGGCGGGGTTGAGCTACCTCGGGATGATCCCGGCCCTGCAACGGGAGTTCCGGATCTCCCGGCTGCCGTCGGCGGGGCTGCTCGGCGCACCGGTCTTCGGGGCGGTCTTCGCGCTCAGCTGGGTGCCCTGCACCGGCCCCACCCTCGGCGCGGTGATGGGCATGGCCACCGCCAGCGGCCAGAGCGACCGGGCCGTGGTGCTCGCCGTGGCGTACTGCCTCGGGTTGGGGATACCGTTCATCGTCTTCGGGCTGGGTTTCGAACGCCTGCTCGGGGTCTTCCGCGCCGTCCGGCGCAACAGCCGCTGGGTCACCCGGGTCGGCGGCGCCCTGCTCATCCTGATCGGTCTGGCCCTGGTCACCGGCGGATGGCAGAGCTTCGTGATCTGGCTGCAAACCACCGTCGGGGTGGGCGAGGTGAGCATCTGATGACGGTCGTCGACGACCGACCGGAGACCGCGGCGCCCGCGCCACGCCGCCGGCCGAACCGGCTGCTGGCCCTGCTGCGCAACTCGTGGCGGCAGCTCACCAGCATGCGTACGGCGCTGATCCTGCTCTTCCTGCTCGCGATCGCCGCCATTCCCGGCTCGGTGCTGCCGCAGCGCGGAATCAGCCCGGAGAAGGTCAACGAGTACTTCGTCGACCACCCCGACTGGGCCCCCCGACTGGACCGGATCGGCGCGTTCGAGGTCTTCGGGTCGGTCTGGTTCTCCGCGATCTACCTGCTGCTGTTCACCTCCCTGATCGGCTGCATCACGCCCCGGCTGCGCGACCACGTCCGCACGCTGCGGTCCCGTCCGCCGGCCGCGCCGAAGCGGATGGCCCGACTGCCGCAGCACACAGTGCTGCCCGCCCCGCCCGGTGGGGCGGCGGCGATCGCGGAGGTGCTGCGCAAGCGGCGCTGGCGCGTCGAGGTGCGCGGCGACGAGGTCTCCGCCGAGAAGGGCTACCTCAAGGAGACCGGCAACCTGCTGTTCCACACCTCGCTGATCGCTGTGCTGATCGGGGTGGCGCTCGGTTCCTGGTACGGCTGGAGCGGCAACCGGCTGCTGGTGGCCGGCGCGGACAACGCGTTCTGCAACACCCGCCAGCAGTACGCCGAGGCGAAGCTCGGCCCCCAGGTGGACAGCGCCGACCTGCCCGGCTTCTGCCTGCGGCTGGACGACTTCCAGGCCCGGTTCCTGGCGTCCGGCCAGCCGGAGTTCTTCAACGCCAGGGTGACCGTCAACGGTCCGGACGAGCCGACCCGCAGCGCCGACTTCTCGGTGAACTCGCCGCTGCGCCTGAACGACGCGAGCGTCTACCTGCTCGGCCACGGGTACGCCCCGGTGATCCGCTACACCGACCGGTTCGGCAACAGCCAGATCAGTGACGAGCCGTTCCTGACCACCGGCGACATGGGCCTGACCAGCGAGGGGCTGGCGGCCTTCCCGGACGCGAACGTCGACCCGGCGACCGGCCAGCGCGCACCGGATCTGCAGATGGCGTTCACCGGCATCTACCTGCCTACCGCGCCCGAGCAGGCGCCGTTCGTCCGCTCGCAGTACCCGACCGAGCGCAACCCCGCGCTGAACCTGGTCGCCTACCGCGGCAACCTCGGGCTGGACGCCGGTATCCCCGGCTCGGTCTACCAGCTCGACCAGCGGCAGGTGCGGGCCGGCAAGGTCAAGGAAGTCGGCACCAAACTGCTCCGCAAGGGCGAGACCTGGAAGCTGGACGACGGCACGACAGTCGAGTTCCTGGGCACCGAGCGGTACGTCACCCTCTCCGTCCGGCACGATCCCGGCTCGACGATGCTGCTGGTCAGCTGCGGCGTCCTGCTGATCGGGCTGATGGGTTCGCTGTTCGGAAAGCGCCGCCGGGTGTTCTTCCGGGTGGTGCCGGCCGACCCCGGGGACGGATCTCCGACGAGCGGTAGTAGCTTGATGGAGGTCGGTGGGTTGCCGCGCACCGACTATCCAGGGTTTGCCGACGAGTTCACCCAGCTGGTCGCCGCCGTCAGCGGTGCCGAGCGGGCTGGTGCTGGCGCTGACTCCGCTGACCGGGCCGGCGTGCGAGAAGGAGCCGAGTGATGTCCGCACTCTCCGACAATCTGGTGACATTCGCGATCCTGGCGTACCTGGTCGCGATGATCGGCCACGCCGTCGAGTACGCGCTGGGCAACGCCCGTACCCGGGTCGCCACGGCGGCTCCGGTGCGCGAGTTGGTAGGTGCCGGTGGCGTCCCGACGCCGTCCGCGCCGGTCCCTTCGCCACCGACGGTCGACCGTTCGGCCGGGCGGGCCCGGCTCGCGGGCCTGATCGGGGTGGGCGCCACCGCGGTGGCCGCCGCGCTGCACCTGGGGGCACTGGTCACCCGTGGGCTCGCCGCGGACCGGATGCCGTGGGGCAACATGTACGAGTTCGTACTCACGGTGACGTTCATCGGGGTGGCCGCCTGGCTGGTGGTGCTCTGGAAGCGGCCGTCGCTGCGTAAGCTCGGGCTCTTCCTCACCCTGGTGATGGTGCTGCTGGTCGCCACCGCCGAGCTGGTGCTGTACGTGCCGATCGTGCCGCTGGTCCCGGCGCTGAACTCGTACTGGTTCATCATCCACGTCTCGACGATCGTCTTCGCGTCCGGCATCTTCCTGCTCGGCGTGGTGCCGGCGGTCGGCTTCCTGATGCGCAGCGGGTACGAGCAGGGCAAGCGGAGTTTCCCGTACATCCTGGCGAAGCGGCTGCCCGGTGCGGCCGGCCTGGAGCGGCTGACCTTCGCGCTGCACGCCTTCGCGTTCCCGATCTTCACCTTCGCGGTGATCGCCGGTGCCATCTGGGCCGAGGCGGCCTGGGGTCGGCCGTGGGGCTGGGACCCGAAGGAGACCTGGGCGTTCATCTCCTGGGTGGTCTACGCCGGCTACCTGCACGCCCGCGCGACGCCCAGCGTGAAGCGCAACGTGGCCACCTGGATCGCGGTGCTCGGCTTCCTCACCGTGCTGATGAACCTGTTCGGCGTGAACATCTTCTTCACCGGCCTGCACTCGTACGGCGGGCTGGACTGACCTGGACGTGGAGCGCGGGCCGGTCACGGATTCCGTCAGTGACCGGCCCGCGTCTACGGGGTGGGTCGCCAGGCCCGCATGGCCCGCTCGACCTGGACGGTGACCTGGTAGGACACCTCCGGTAGATCAGCCAACTCGATCCGCTCACCGCGCATCGCCAGTTGGGCGTGCAGCTCCCGGGCGACGGCGTCACGAAGCTCGACCAGCAGGGGCGACAACCCGTCCGGGTCGCCGACGACGTACGCGTCCGACATGAATCCACTCTGCTCCTGCGTCCCGCCGTTCGGCCAGGCACGGTGAGATGTGTCTGCCGGGCTTGACCCGGCCCTGGGCGGCGATATGGCGGTGTCCCGCGCGTGGTCGCCCGTTGATCCACTCGGCTTTCAGGAAGTCGGGGTGTCCTGCGGCCCGGGACGCCCCGACTTCGCGAAACCCGAGTAGATCTTGTCGTCGCCCGCCGCTCCCCGCGATCAGCCGCCGAACCAGCCGGGCACGTCGAGCCGGAACCAGTTGGCCGAGGCCATGGTGCCGAGGTCGTCTTCCATCGCGGTGACCCGTTCCGGGCCGAGCGTGTCCGCCCACTGTGCACGCAGCCGGTCGAAGATCTCGGCCGAGCGGCGTAGCCCGTCGGCGCCGCGCGGGGTCACCCGGACCAGCCGCCGTCGGGCGTCGGTGGGGTCGTCGACCCGCTCCAGGTAGCCGACGGCCACCAACCGGTCGACGGTCTTGCCGGCGGCCTGTTTGGAGATGCCCAGCCGTTGGCCCAGCTCGGTGGCGGTGGTGCCCTCCGCGCCGACCGCCTGGAGCACGAACCCGTGCAGCGGTCGCAGCTCCGGATGCCCCTCCCGGGCCAGCTCGGCGTGCAGATCGTCGATCAGCGTCCGGAAGCCGGCCAGCAGCAACAGCGGCAGCGCGAAGCCGGGGCGCGCGGGATCAGCGCTTGCCATGTTCGACAACCACGTTTACTATTTCGTCAACCACGTTGACCATCTTACGTCGTCCGATCCAAGCTCTGGAAAGTAGGCAGCTATGCCCGTCTTCACCGCTCACACCGCCGAGACCGCGCCCGCCGCCGCCCGACGAGCCATCGAGGGCGTACACGGCCGGTTCGGCTGGCTGCCCAGCGCGGTGGCGCTGATGGCCGAATCGCCGCAGTTGCTCACCGGCTTCCTCACCGCCAGCGCGGGCTTCGAACAGACCGACCTCGCCCCGCTGGAGCGGGAGGTGGTCATCCTGGCGGTCTCCACCAGTCACGAATGCCATTTTTGCGTCGCCCTGCACAGCGGCAAGCTCACCCAACTCGGCGCGACCGCCGAACTGATCACCGCGCTGCGTGCCGGCTCGGCGCTGCCCGAACCACGCCTGGAGGCGTTGCGTCGGTTCACACTGGCCGTGCTCGACCACCGGGGCGCAGTGCCGGACGACGAACTGGACGACTTCCTGGCCGCCGGCTACCAGCCCCGGCACGCGCTGGACGTGGTGCTCGGCGTCGGTGCGTACACCATGTCCACCTTCGCCAACCGGCTCACCCGGGCACCGCTCGACCCGCCACTGGCCGCCCACGCCTGGACGCCCGCCGCCTGACCGCTGACACCTGCGGCCCCCTGCTCAGGCCGCTTGGAGGAAGTCACGCAGCAGGGCGAGCATCTCGTCCGGACGCTCCTCGTACAGCCAGTGCCCGCAGTCCTCGATCACCTCGCCGCGGACCGTGTCGGCGTACCGGCGGACCTGCTCGGCGACCTGCCCGCCGAGGCTGGCCGCCGATCCGACGGCCAGCACCGGCATGGTCAGCTTCGTGCCCCGGTACGCAGCGTTGTCCGCGACGTCCTGCTCGAACGCCCGGAAGTAGGCGAAGCTGGCCCGCAGATGTGCCGGATCGCGCAGATGGCTTGCGAACTCCTCGATGTCGGGCGCGCTGATGCTGCCCTTGCGCACCATCAGCGCGTCGGTGAACCTGTCCACCCAGAGCGACTCCCGCCCGTCGACCAGTGCCTCCGGAAGCCCGTTGCCGAGAGAGAAGTAGCCGAAGTTCCACACCCCGGGCCCGGCCGAGGTGAGCGCGGGGAACGTGTAGATGCTCTCGTCGGGGATCGGCGCCTCGGTGAGCGCCAGTCGGCTCACCCGCTGCGGATGGGCGGCGGCGTACGCGTACGCCACCATGGTCCCCAGGTCGTGCCCGACCAGTCGAAGGTCACTGACCAGGCCGAGCTGGTCGAGTAGTCCGTGCAGGTCGGCGGCGACCGTCTTCTTGTCGTACCCGCCGTCCGGGGCGTCGCTGCCCCCGAAGCCGCGCAGGTCGGGCGCTACCACGTCGAAGGAGCGCCCCAACTCGGGCAGCAGGTGCCGCCACATGTACCAGCACTGCGGGTACCCGTGCAGCAGCACCAGCGGCGGGCCGGCACCCCCACGGACGTAGTTCATGGTGATCTGGCCGACCCGAGCCCGCTGCTCGGTGAACCCCGCCGGAACCCGTTCCACGCCCATCGCCGCCTCCGCCCGCCGTCCGTCTGCCCGGCTACCCGCTCAACCGCCCGCCATGCCCGCGAGGTTTGGGTTCTGCCGGTTGATCCACTCGCCTTCCTTGAAGTCGCGGTGTCTGGCGGCCTGGGACACCGCGACTTCCTGAAAGCCGAGTCGATCTAGGCGCGCCGCCCGCCGCCCGCCGCTGACAGGGGGGCGATCGCGAGCGTCACAGCACCCGGCTTGGGCCGTTCGGGAGCCCGTGCGGGAGACTGGGTGACATGGCGGCTCGTGGCTTCCCGTACACCGATCTCAAGGACTTCCTCGCGGCGCTGGAGCGCGCGGGGGAGTTGCGCCGGGTCGACGTCCCGGTCGATCCGACCCTGGAGATCAGCGAGGTGGTCACCCGGACGGTGCGGGCCGGCGGCCCGGCGCTGCTCTTCGAGCGTCCGACCCGGGGCGAGATGCCGGTGGCGATCAACCTGTTCGGCACCGAGAAGCGGATGGCGATGGCCCTCGGGGTGGAGAACCTCGACGAGATCGGCGCGCGGATCGGCGAGATGCTCAAGCCGGAGCTGCCGCAGGGCTTCTCGGGCATGATGGGCGGGCTCGGCAAGGTCATGCAGCTCAAGTCCATGCCGCCGAAGAAGGTCAAGACGGCCCCCTGCCAGCAGGTGGTCTACCGCGGCGACGACGTCGACCTCAACCGGTTGCCCGGGCTGCAGGTCTGGCCGGGCGACGGCGGGATCTTCCACAACTTCGGGCTGACCCACACCAAGCACCCCGAGACGGGCAAGCGCAACCTCGGGCTCTACCGCCTGCAGCAGCACTCGCACAACACCATCGGCATGCACTGGCAGATCCACAAGAACTCCACGGCGCACCACGCGGTCGCCGAGCGGCTCGGGCAGCGCCTGCCGGTCGCGATCGCCATCGGCGCCGACCCCGCGGTCGCCTACTCGGCCAGCGCGCCACTGCCAGCGGACATCGACGAGTACCTGTTCGCTGGTTTCCTGAGCGGCGAGCGGGTGGAGATGGTCGACTGCCTGACCGTGCCGCTACAGGTGCCGGCGCATGCGCAGATCGTGCTGGAGGGTTACATCGAGCCGGGCGAGCGACTGCCGGAAGGCCCGTTCGGCGACCACACCGGCTTCTACACGCCGGTCGAGCCGTTCCCGGTGATGCACATCGAAGCGATGACCATGCAGCGCAACCCCGTCTACCACTCGATCGTCACGTCGCAGCCACCGCAGGAGGACCACGGCCTCGGCAAGGCCACCGAGCGGATCTTCGCGCCACTGCTGCGCTTCCTGATCCCGGACATCGTCGATTACAACCTGCCCGCCGCCGGGGTCTTCCACAACTGCGCGATCGTGTCGATCCGTAAGCGCTACCCGAAGCACGCCCAGAAGGTGATGAACGCGATCTGGGGCGCGCACATGATGTCGCTGACCAAGCTGATCGTGATCGTCGACGAGGACTGCGACGTGCACGACTACAACGAGGTGGCCTTCCGCGCCTTCGGCAACGTCGACTACTCGCGCGACCTGCTGCTCACCGAGGGCCCGGTGGACCACCTCGACCACGCGTCGTACCAGCAGTTCTGGGGCGGCAAGGCGGGCGTCGACGCGACCCGCAAGCTACCCACCGAGGGCTACACCCGCGGCTGGCCGGAGGGGATGAGCATGAGTCCCGAGGTCACGTCCCTGGTCGACAAGCGCTGGAAGGAGTACGGAATCTGATGGCCGTCATCGACGCACCGGCGGCGAAGCCGGGCCGGACCAAGTCCTTCCTGAAGCTCGTCGCCGTCGAGCACTCCGTCTTCGCGCTGCCGTTCGCGTTCCTCTCCGCGCTGGCCGCCATGCAGATCAACGGCGGCCGGGTACGGTGGCTCGACCTGCTGCTGATCACCGTGGCGATGGTCGGGGCGCGGACGTTCGCGATGGCCGCCAACCGGATCCTCGATCGCAAGATCGACGCGCGGAACCCGCGTACCGCCGGTCGGGAACTGGTCACCGGAGCGGTGAGCGTGCGGACGGCCTGGACCGGCGCGGCCGTCGCACTCGTGGTCTTCCTCGTCGCCGCCGCCCTGCTCAACCCGCTCTGCCTGGTGCTCGCGCCGCTCGCCGTGGTGCCGCTGGTCGTCTACCCCTACGCCAAGCGGTTCACCAACTGGCCGCACGCCATCCTCGGTATCGCCCAGGCGGTCGGCCCGGTCGGCGCCTGGCTGGCGGTCACCGGCACCCTGGACGGGTCCGGGCCGGCCTGGCTGCTCGGCGCGGCGGTGGGGCTGTGGATCGGCGGCTTCGACCTGATCTACGCCTGCCAGGACTCCGAGATCGACCGGGAGATCGGCGTGCACAGCGTGCCCGCCCGGTACGGTCGGCGCTTCGCGCTGCACGCCTCCTCCGTCGCGCACGTGGTGACCTTCGCGCTGTTCGTCTGGTTCGGTGCGCTGATCGGTCTCGGCTGGCTCTGGTGGATCGGGCTGGCGTTGACCGCCGTGGCGTTCGCCTACCAGCACCTGGTGGTCACCCCGACCGATCTCAGCAAGGTCAACCGGGCGTTCTTCACCGCGAACGGGTTCGTCGGCATCGCGCTGTTCTTCTTCGCCCTGCTCGACCTGGTGATCCGGCTCGGCCTACGGCCCTGAGGTCGGCGGGCTGGTGCTGACCGGGTAGCGGGCGCTCTCGAAGGTCCAGTCGATGGTCCCGCGCACGGCGTTCGCGATCCCGTCGAGATGGTGGGCGACCGTCTCGTCCAACGCCGGGCCGAACGAGGGCACCGCGGCTCGCAACGCGACGAAGCGCCGCATCGCCTCCCGCCAGTGCTCGGCGGCCCGCTCGGCCGCCTCCGCCTCCGGAACGCCCAGTTCGGCCTCGATGGCGAGGACCAGATTGTGCCCGCCCGAGGTCGCCCGGTCCCGTTTCAGCGAGGCCAGGTCGTTGTACCAGGAGAGCAGGTCGTTGCCGGTGCGGGCGATCTGACGCAGCAGCGGGTGGTGGTAGACCGGGTCGGGCAACGGTCGGCCGCTGACGAACTCCACGAGCGGGTACGACACCTCCGCCGCCGAGGTCGACCGACGTAGCTCGACGTACTCGTCCACGCTCGGACGGCGGCCGGCCTCCTTGCTGACGGCTTCCTGCCAGGTGCCGTCGAGGTGCCGGGCCACCGCGTCGGCGAAACGCTGCCGCCACCGTGCCGGCATCCGGCGGCGCGGCTCCCGCCAGGCCAGCACCAGCAGTCGGCGCAGCGGGCCGGTCAGCCCGGCCTGCCGCAGCCGGGTGCCGTCGTGCAGGAGTGCCAGGGTGCCGTTGCGCAGCGCCCGGATCTGCTCCGGCGTCAACCGGTCCGGCCCGTCGCAGGCGTCATCGACCAGAAAGAACCAGGTGAACATCGCGGCCAGCACCCGCAGGTCGGCTTCGGTCGCCGCCGGGTAGAGCCGCGCGGCGTACCGGGCGAAGGCGCCCTGGGACAGCCGGCGCAGCGCGGTGTCGTCCAGTGGAAAGCCGAGCTCGGGCAGCAGATCGAGCAGCCAGTCCTGCACACGATCGACGTGTGGTGGTGGAAGCCGGGGCGGGATCGGACATTCGGCACGCAGCGCCCGGAGGATCTCGCCGGTCGTCACCGATGCCTCCTCCTCGAGATGGAGCCGGTGCGAATCGCCAGCGGCAGCATGTCAGATCGGCCGGTTGCGCCGGTGCCCCGCCCGACATGTCGGACCGGACCAACCACGGGGGTGCCCACCAGCGGACCAGCCGGACCAGGCAGGCTGGGGGCATGCGGGAACCATGGGTGGTCGGGGTCTCCGGTGCCTCCGGCACGCCGTACGCGGCGGCCGTCATCGGCGGACTGCTCGACGCGGGCGAACCGGTGGACCTGATCGTGTCCCGGGCGGCACGACTCACAGTGCTCGACGAGACCGGCCGCCCCTTCCGTGACGGGCACTGGGCCGAGGACCTCGCCGCCTGGCTGGATCGGGACCTGACCGCGGCGGATGTGCGGCACTGGCCGGCCGGCGACCTGGCCGCAGGGCCGAGCAGCGGCTCCTACCGGGTACGCGGAATGGCAGTGGTCCCGGCCAGCACTGCCGCCTGCGCGGGCATCGCGATCGGGCTCTCCAAGGACCTGTTGCAGCGTGCCGCTGAGGTCAACCTCAAGGAACGCCGTCCCGTGGTGCTGGTCCCCCGGGAGACACCGGTGACCCGCAGCCACCTGGAGCACCTCATCGCCCTGCACGACGCGGGCGCGGTGGTGCTGCCGGCCAGCCCCGGCTTCTACGGCGCCGGGGCGGCGGCCAGCGCGCAGCAACTGGTCGACTTCGTGGCCGGCAAGGTGCTGGACGCGCTCGGCGTCCCGCACACCCTGTTCCGGCGATGGTCCGGCCAGCTCGGCGCAGCCCGGAGCTGAGCCGTCCCGCGCGTGCTGGGCCGTCCCGCTCGCGCTGGGCATGGTTGTGCTGCTCAGCACGAGCGGTGTTGCCGCCCGGCGGTTGGCCGAAGCGGGACGCGGACCGGACTGGTGTCCGGTCCGCGTGGCGTTGTCCGCACCAGTTCAGTACATGCCGGCGTTGGCCGGACCCGGCCCCGTGGATGCTGCCGGCCCCACATTGCGTGGCTTACCGACCTCATCCACTTCGTCCAGCATGCCCTCCCCCTCAAGCAGGGCTCGCACCTCGGATTCCCGAAACCGGCGATGCCCGCCTGGAGTCCGGATGCTTCCTATCCGGCCGGCCGCCGCCCATCTCGTCACAGTTTTCGGGTCTACCCGAAACAGCGCGGCGACCTCACCCGGTGTCAGCAGGCGATCTCCAGTGTCCACAGCCCCCTCCTCGCGTCGACGAAGCCCCCGGCTGAACACACTGCCCCCGGCTGGTGCGTAGCCCAGAGCCGTCATGAGGGACGTATGGCAATTACAGCACCAGGGACATGGCCTGTCCGCCCAAACGCGAAAAATGCACTGAGTGGGGAGTTAGTAATGTTACTGGTGCTACCTCGGCCCTGACCGGCGGTTTATGAACAGTGACTCACCGCTCAGTCCAACGGGTGCCGAAGGCCGCACGTTACGCGTCAGCGGTTAAGGTGACTCTCTGTGGATGCCATCGACCTGAGCCTCGTCGACCTGCTGCGCGGCAACGCCCGCCTCTCGTACGCCGAGTTGGCCCGTCAGGTGGGTCTCTCGGCGCCGGCCGTGCACGAGCGGGTCGGCAAGCTGGAGAGCAGCGGCGTCGTCCGGGGTTACCGCGCGGATGTGGCCCCGGAGTCGATCGGGTTGGGTGTCACGGCGCTGATCGGCATCGTCGAGGACTCCGGCGCCGACAGCGACGACATGCTGGAGTCGCTGCGGGTGCTGCCCGAGATCGAGTCCTGCTACTTCATGGCCGGCGTAGAGTCGTTCCTGCTCAAGGCACGGGTCGGCACGATCGCCGAGCTGGAGCAGTTGATCGTGCGGTTGAACCGGACGCCGGGGGTGGCCTCCACCCGTACCGCCATCGCGCTCTCCACGAAGTGGGAGAACCGCCCCCAGCCGGTCGGGCCGCCCGCGGCCTGACCGCCGCGTACCCCTGGTGTCGCCCGGGCGGCCAGCGGTAGCGTGCGCCGATGACCCAGCCTGCGCGCCCCGTGGCCGTGGTGACCGGCGCTGCCGGCGGCCTGGGCCGTGCCATCGCCACCGCGCTGCACACCGACGGTTGGTCGGTGCTGCTCACCGACCTTGACCCGGTGGCGGTCCAGAGCGCCGCCGCGCCGCTCGGCGGCTGGTCGGCCGCCCTTGACGTCCGGGACGAGGCCGCCTGCGCCGCCGTCGCCGCGACCGCGGCAGGCCGGGGTGACCTCGCCCTCTGGGTCAACAACGCCGGCATCCTGGTCACCGGTGCGTCGTGGGAGCACGACGCCGCGACCCGCCGTCGGCTGCTCGACGTGAACACCCACGGGGCCATGAACGGCACCCTCGCCGCGCTGACCGTCATGCGCGCCCAGGGCCACGGCCACGTGCTCAACGTCGTCTCGCTGGCCGGGCTGATCGCCGCGCCCGGCGAGACGGTGTACGCGGCCAGCAAGCACGCCCTGCTGGCCTTCAGCCTCGGCACCCTGTCCGACCTGCGGATGGCCGGGTACCGGCGGGTGCACGTCTCCTGCCTCTGCCCGGACGGCATCTGGACCCCGATGCTGCACGACCGGCTGGACGACCCGGGGGCGGTGGCCTCGTTCACCGGATCGATGTTGACCGCGCAGCAGGTGGCGGCGCGGGCCGTCCGGCTGGCCCGCCGGCCACGTCCGGTGGTCAGCCTGCCCCGCTGGCGGGGAGCACAGGTGCGCCTGTTGGACGCACTGCCCAGGCTGGCCGTCGCACTCACCCCGATCGTCCGGGCCGCCGGCCGCGCCGGTCAGCGCCGCCAACGCCGCAGGTCAACGCCGCCGGACCCGCGCTGACCACCCCCGGCCCGCTTGCTAGGTTTCCGAGCGTGACTCATCTCGACCGGTGCGACGAATCCAGCCGAACCTGGGTGACCGAGGCGATCGCCGCCGTCGAGGCAGACGCCAACCGGTCCGCCGACACCCACCTGCTGCCGTTCCCGCTGCCCAGGGAATGGGGGATCGACCTCTACCTCAAGGACGAGTCGTCACACCCCACCGGCTCGCTGAAGCACCGGCTCGCCCGTTCACTGTTCCTCTACGGGCTCTGCAACGGCTGGATCGGGCCGCGCACCACGATCGTCGAGGCGTCGTCGGGTTCCACGGCGGTCTCCGAGGCGTACTTCGCCCGGATGCTGGGCCTGCCGTTCATCGCGGTGATGCCCTCCTCCACCTCGCCCGAGAAGATCACCCAGATCGAGTTCCAGGGCGGCCGGTGCCACCTGGTCGACGACCCGGCGAGCGTGGTGGTGGAGGCCCGGTGGCTCGCCGAGGACTCCGGCGGGCACTTCATGGACCAGTTCACCTACGCCGAGCGGGCGACCGACTGGCGGGGCAACAACAACATCGCCGAGTCGATCTACGCGCAGTTGGAGCTGGAGCGGCACCCGATCCCCGCCTGGGTCGTGGTGGGCGCCGGCACCGGGGGCACCAGCGCGACCATCGGCCGCTACGCCCGGTACCGCCGGCTCGCCACCAAGCTCTGCGTCGTCGACCCGGAGAACTCGGCGTTCTACCCGGCCTGGCTGGCCGCCGACTGGTCGGTACGCACCGGGAAGGGCTCCCGCATCGAGGGGATCGGCCGGCCCACCGTGGAGGCGTCGTTCCTGCCCTCGGTGGTGGACCGGATGGTCCAGGTGCCGGACGCGGCGTCCCTGGCCGCCATGCGCGCCGGCTCGGCGCTGCTCGGCCGACGGGTGGGCGGGTCCACCGGCACCAACCTGTGGGGCGCGTTCGGACTGATCGCCGCGATGCTCGCCGAGCGTCGGACCGGCTCGGTGGTCACCCTGATCTGCGACCCGGGTGACCGGTACGCCGACACGTACTACGCCGACGACTGGGTGGCCGCCCAGGGCCTCGACCTGGCTCCGCACCTGGCCACCATCGAACGCTTCCTGGCCAGCGGAACCTGGCCCGCCTGAAGCGGTCAGCGGAGCCCGGCCCGCCCGGGCCGTCAGCGGGGCCCGACCCACTCAGGGCCGATCGGCCGAGCCACTGGCCGTCACGAGGCTGATCAGCGCGGATCGATCCGTTCGGCCAGCCCGGGGTAGCGCACCACGTAGCCGCTGTCGTCCAGATCGATGTCGGCTGTGAAGGTGCCGCTGGCGAAGCGCACCCGACCGGGCCCGCGCCCGGTGTAGATCTGCTCGGCCGGCACCACCTCCAGGCCGGGCAGAAGCACCCAGGCGACTGTGATCCGGTGCGCCACATCGGCCGGCTCCGCCGCCATCCGAAGCCGGTGGACCGGCAGGGTGTTGAACAGCGGCGAACCGCTCAGGTCGACGTCGAGCGCGTCGGCCAGCCGGTCCGGGTCGTCCGTACCCGGCAGGCCGGCCCGGGGATGACCGGCCGCGACCAGGGCGGCGTCCAGGTCGCCCTGCTCGGCGGTGGTCACCCGCCAGCGGCCGGCGGGCCGCTCCAGGGTCACCCGGCGCAGCCAGCCGAGACCCTCTGCCTCGACCTCGACGCGGGTGGTGGCCCAGTCCGGCGTGGTGGTCAGCTGATAGCGGGCGGTCCACGGGATCGGGTCCACGGCGAGCAGAGTGCCGCGGGCCGTCAACCCGTGGCCGTCGTCGAGCAGTACCTGCTCGCTGCCGGCGGTGTCCGTACGGGACCAGAAGATCGACTTCGGCATGGTCGGCATGAGCCGGACGTTACGCGACCTGCTCGGTATCGGCAGGGCATGCGCGAACGCCGCCGCGAAGCCGGGGCTTCACGACGGCGTTCGGTGGATCAGTCAGTAGGTACGAGCTGCCGGTCGCCCGCCGAAACCGCGTCGGTCGTCACGCGGGCGGTCCTCGCGGGGCCGGTCGTCGCGGGGCCGGTCGTCCTGGACCCGGCTCTCCGGGCGGAACCCACCCCGAGTGTCCCGGTCGCCGAAGCGCCGTTCACCCTGCGGCCGGTCGCCGAAGCGCCGCTCGCCGGTCGGTCGGTCGCCCCGACCGTCGCGGTCACCGAACTGCGGCCGGTCGCCGAACCGGCGCTCGCCCTGCGGCCGGTCGCCGTACCCCCGGGTGTCCCGATCGGCGTAGCGCCGCTCGCCCTGCGGCCGGTCGCCGTAGCCCCGGTCACCCTGCGGGCGGTCGCTGTGCTGCCGGTCGCCGAAGCGCCGCTCGCCCTGCGGTCGGTCGCTGTAGCTCCGCTCACCCTGCGGGCGGCCGCCATAGCCCCGGTCACCCTGCGGGCGGTCACCGAAGCGGCGCTCGCCGGTGGGCCGGTCGCCATAGCGGCGCTCGCCCTGCGGTCGGTCGCTGTAGCTCCGGTCACCCTGCGGGCGGCCGCCGTAGCTCCGGTCACCCTGCGGGCGGTCACCGAAGCGGCGCTCGCCGGTGGGCCGGTCGCCGTAGCGGCGTTCGCCCTGCGGGCGGTCACCGAACCGGCGCGGTCCGCCCGAGCGGTCGCCGTAGCCCCGGGGCTCCGCCTCGACGCGGACCGGGACGCCACTGGGCTCGCGGGCGCCGACCAGCTCGGCCAACGCCGCGTCCCCGACCCGGACCCGGGTCTCGGCCGGCGCGACGCCGGCCTTCTCCATCATCGCCAGGGTGGTACGGCGCTGCTTGGGCAGCACCAGCGTGGCGACCGCGCCCGACTCGCCGGCCCGGGCGGTACGCCCCGCGCGGTGCAGGTAGTCCTTGGGGTCCTTCGGCGGGTCGACGTGCAGCACCAGGGTGACCCCGTCGACGTGGATGCCTCGCGCCGCCACGTCCGTGGCGACCAGCACGTTCATCCGGCCCTCACGGAACTCGGCGAGCGTCTTGGTGCGCATCCGCTGGGTCTTGCCGCCGTGCAGCCCACCGGCGCGTACGCCGACGGCCGCGAGCTGCTCGACCAGCCGGTCCACACCGAGCTGCGTGCGGGCGAAGACCATGGTCCGGCCGTCCCGGGCGGCGATCGAGGCCGCCACCGGGAACTTCTCGTGCGGCGGGATCAAGAGCATGTGGTGGTCCATGGTGGACACCGAGGCGGTGGAGGGCGCCGTGGAGTGGGTGACCGGGTCGGTCATGAACCGCTTGACCAACGCGTCGACGTCACCGTCCAAGGTGGCCGAGAAGAGCAGCCGCTGACCGCCCGCGGGCGTCTTCGCCAGCAGATCGGTCACCTCGGGCAGGAAGCCCATGTCGGCCATCTGGTCGGCCTCGTCGAGCACCGTCACCTCGACGTCGTCGAGCTGGCAGATGCCCCGCTCGATGAGGTCGCCGAGTCGGCCCGGGGTGGCCACGATGATCTCCACACCGCGGCGCAGCGCGTCGATCTGACGGTCGTACGGAACGCCGCCGACGGCGGTCTTGAGGAAGATGCCCACGGACTTGCCCAACGGCACCAGGGCGTCGTTGACCTGCATGGCCAGCTCGCGGGTGGGCACCAGGACCAGGGCGCGCGGACGCATCGGCCGGGCCCGGTTGCGGTTGGCCAGCCGGGCGATCATCGGCAGACCGAAGGCGAGCGTCTTGCCCGACCCGGTCTGCCCGCGGCCCAGCACGTCGCGGCCGGCGAGCGCGTCCGGAACGGTGGCCCGCTGGATCTCGAACGGGCTGGTGATGCCCTGCTGGGCCAGCGCGCGGACCAACTGCTCCGGAAGGCCGAGAGCGGCGAAGCTCATCGGCTCGGCGGTCTCGGTCTGAGCGGTCGCTACCGCAGGGGTGCCGGCCTCGCTCGGGGCGACGTCGAGCTGCTCCCGGGAGGCGACGGCCGCCGGGACTGAGTTGAAAACGGACGTAACGGTGCTGTGGTCAGCAGAGGTGGTCAACAAAAACCTTTCGAGCGGGGCGCATCTTCGCGATGGCCTGCCGCGGCTGTGCCGCCGGATCGCCCGCAAGATCGCCCAGGGGCGCACACCACGCGCGCCGGGTCAGTGATCTCAACCAGTGTACGGCGGTCTGGCGAAGCCGCCAGTCGGTTGACCGACCGTAGTGGGCGGACTCACCATCGCCGGCGCTCGCTGGCTCACCCGTTGAGCACGCTGCCCACCAGACCGTCCAGGGCGTCGCCGGCCAGCAGGACGACCATGACACTGATGGCGACCAGCAGCCCCAGAGCGGCGGCCAGGACGATCATCACCCGGGCGTTACTGGACCGTTCGGCCGGCGTGTCGGACCACCCCTGGGCCAGGATGTGCCCGGTCAGCGAGCCGGAGGTCTCCACCGCGTTGGCGGGTATCGCGACAGTGGTGAAGCCGGCGCCCTCGCCGTTGCCGTAGACGGTGCCAGCCAGGTCGGTGCGGTTGTCGCGCCGTCCACCACGGGCGGCGGCAGCGTCCCGTCCGGCGGAGCCAGCCGGCGGGCCGCTCGGCGGCGCGGTCACACGCGAGTTTCCGGCGTTCGCGGTCGACGAAGGTGCCCCGGCGGTGGACGGTGGCCAGCTCGGCAGTGCTGGTGCGGGCACCACCGGCGGCGCGGAGACGGCTGCACCGGCCCAGCCGGCACCGGACGTCGGGCGGGTCGCCCCAGCGGAGGACGACCACCCGGCCGGTGGTGCGGAGACCGAGGCGCTGCCCCGTACGCCGGGCGTGTCGATCATCGCGGGCGGCGGCGGAAACGGCGGTGCCGGCATCGGGCCGGGCGGGGCCGGCGGTGCCGGCACCGGCGGACCGGGTGGCGGCAGCGGCGGGCTCGGGACGGGCGGCGTCGGCGGACCGGGGATGGGCGGCATCGGCGAGGGCGGCGGGGACGGCGGGCCCGGAAGGGGTGGAACCGGACCGGGCGGCGGCGTCGGTCGGGGACCCGGCGTCGGCGCCGGACCGGGCGGGTACGGACCCGGGGCCGGCGCGGGTTCCGGTTCCGGTGGCGAGGGCTGGGTCGGCCCGGGGTCGGGTGGCGTGGGGTCCGGCTCCGGCTCCGGAGTCGACGGCGTCGGAGGTTGGGCCGGCTCGGCACCCACCGGCGCGGCTCGATAGACGGCGGGCGCGCTCTCGCGACGGTCCGGGGTGCCCAGGGCGCTGGCAGTGCCCCGGCTGCTGCTCGGGACCGTGGCGCTGGCCCGGGCCGGCGCGGAGGAATCGCTTCGCTGGCCCGGCAACGACACGTCGGCTGGGCTGGCCGAGCCGGTCGCACGGTAGGTGGTCGCGGTGACCGGAGCGCTGGCCGGCAGGTCACTGCGGAGAGCGCCGGCGGTCACGACGCTGGCACGTGCGCGTACCGGTGCCGCCGCCGGGCTCTGGCGCTCGTCGCCGGCCGCCGCGTCGTCATCGGCGTCGGTGGAGTCGTCAGCGATGACCGCTGCCGTGCCACCGCTGACCGCTGTGCCGCTGACCGCCGTGCCGCTGACCGCCGGGGCGGCGTCGCTGGCGGCGGAGCCGGCGTCCGTCGAGCTGGTGTCGCTGCCTGTCGAGCTGGTGGCAGCCGGGTTGGCGTCGCTGGCAGCCACCGGCTCGGCGGTGTCCGGCCCCGGTGGGCCGGCCTGGTCGACGGTGTCCGGCCCTGGTGGGCCGGCCTGGTCGACCACGGGGTCGACAGTCTCCGCCGGATCTCTCTGCTCGGCCATTTCCGCCCTCCGCGCCGTGCTCGCACCCGGACCCGTGACGTCGGGTCGGATGTGCCTGGTTGTCACGGTGCCACAGATCTTCCCGAGCGGACAGCCGGAGCCGGTCGTGGCGGATCAGCCCGTGGCGCTGGGGCTGCCCGTCGCGCTGCCACTGCTCGACGCGCTCGTGCTGGCCTTCGGCGTGGTCGTCGCTGGCGCGCTGGTCGTCGGAGGCGTGCTGGCCGGCGCGCTGGTCGTTGCCGGAGGCTGGGTCGTCGGAGGGTTGCTCGCAGTGCTCGACGGCTTCGGCGTGGTGCTGCCTGTCGGAGTGGGCGTCGGGGTGGTCGTCAGCGTCGGCGTCGGCGTGGGCGTCGCGCTCTCGGTGGGCTTCGGGGTGGTGGTCTTCGTCGGCGACGGTGTCGGCGTCGGCTTGGTGGTCTTCGTCGGCGACGGGGTGGGCTTCGGGGTCGAGACGGGCGGGGTCGGGTTGGTCACGACCGGTGCCGGCACCGCGCCGATCACCCGGGTGGCGGCGTACAGCCGGGACCAGCGGACGACCGAGATCTTGACGACGTCGCCAGTGGTGGGCGCCTGCACCATCTTGCCGTTGCCGATGTACATGCCGACGTGGTGGATCGTCGTCCAGCTGCTGCCCGAGGCGAAGAACAGCAGGTCGCCGGGGAGCAGCGCGCTCTGCGGGACGGTGCGGCCCCGGGTGGCGGCGTACTGGTCGCGGGAGACACGTGGCAGGTCGAAGTAGTCGGCGCCGGGGGACCGGTACGCCGCCCACATCAGGCCGGAGCAGTCGAACTGGTTCGGCCCCTCCTCGGACCATTTGTACGGGTCGCCGAGCTGGGCGAGCGCGTACCGGACCGCGGCCAGTGCCCGGGGGTGCGCGGCCATGCCGCTGATGCTCTGGTTGGAGACGTAGCCGGCACCGATCTGCTGCTCGGCGGCTTCCTGCTGACGTTCGATCTCGATCAGCGCGGCGGCGTTGTCCCGGCGCAGCTTGAGCAGGGTCGCCTCGGCGGTGCGCAGCGCCGTCTCACCGGCGGTGAACTCCGCCTCGGCGGCGGCAAGCAGATCCTTGGCCTGGCTGTGCTTCTGGTACGCGGCCTGCTCGCCCGCGCGGGCCCGGAACAGCTCCCCGGCCACGCCGGTGGTGCCGCCGTCGACCTTCTCGCCACGGGTGATCGCCTGGAGGCGGCTGAGCCCGCGGATGTCCTGGGCGAAGTCGCCCGGCGGCAACGCGGCGGCGGCCTTGACGGCCTCGGCGGCGGCGGTGTCGGCCGTCTGCTGGGCCCGGAGCAGGGCGTCCTGCGCGGTCGCCAGCGCCTTGCCGGCCGCGTCGAGCTGCGCCTGGGCGTCGACGCGTTTCTGCCGCCTCACCAGCAGATCCTCGCCGAGCGCGCCGACCTGGACCTCACCGGCGGAGATCGCGGTGGCCAGCGGACCGTTGCCGATGTTGACCACCGGAGGGGCGGGCACGCCGGCGACCGGCGCGCCGCCGGGCAGTTGGAGCGAGCCGGTGACCGCCGGGCGCGAACCCGTGTCCGGCACTGTGGTCGGCACGCCGGGCTCCGCGTACGCGGGGGTGGCCAGCACGGCTGCGGCGATCGCGCCGAGCAGGGCGGCCCAGAGCTTCGGACGCAGGACCGGCGAGATCACCGGGCTCCGTCGTCGCTGCCGTCGCCCGCGCCCGCTGTAGATCATGCCGCTCCCCGTCCAACCACTCGTCTCCGCGCTCGGTGGGCGCGACCGCCGGGACGGTACCAGTGTGTGTGTTCCGCCCCACGTTGTTACTACCGCACCGCGCCACTCATGTCGATGTGTTGTCGGGTTACGGGAGGCTGAGAGTCTGGTGAGGTGGGTCGCTGCCAGCGACCGTGCCGCCGGGCCCGTCGGTGTCGCGACGTACGCTCGATCCGGACCGCAGGTGGAAGGGACGTGCCATGGACGCCGGACTCAAGCGTGAGCTCGAAGCGAAGGTGTACGCCGGTGAACGGCTGACCCGGGAGGACGGGGTCGCCCTCTACGAGAGCGACGACCTGACCTGGCTGGGGCGGCTGGCGCACCACAAGCGCACCGAGCTGAACGGCGAGCGGGTGATGTTCAACGTCAACCGGCACCTCAACCTGACGAACGTCTGCTCGGCGTCCTGTGCGTACTGCTCGTTCCAGCGCAAGCCGGGCGAGAAGGACGCGTACACGATGCGCATCGACGAGGCGGTCCGCAAGGCCAAGGAGATGGAGGACGAGCAGCTCACCGAGTTGCACATCGTCAACGGCCTGCACCCCACGCTGCCCTGGCGCTACTACCCCAAGGTGCTGCGCGAGCTGAAGGCGGCGCTGCCGAACGTCAAGCTCAAGTGCTTCACGGCGACCGAGGTGCAGTGGTTCGAGAAGATCAGCGGCCTGAGCGCCGACGAGATCCTCGACGAGCTGATGGACGCCGGTCTGGAGTCGCTGACCGGTGGCGGCGCGGAGATCTTCGACTGGGAGGTCCGACAGCACATCGTCGACCACGCCTGCCACTGGGAAGACTGGTCGCGCATCCACGCCCTGGCGCACAGCAAGGGCATGAAGACCCCGGCGACGATGCTGTACGGCCACATCGAGGAGCCCCGGCACCGCGTCGACCACGTGCTGCGGCTGCGCGAGTTGCAGGACGAGACCGGCGGCTTCGCGGTCTTCATCCCGCTGCGCTACCAGCACGACTTCGTCGACTCGGCGGACGGCAAGATCCGCAATCGGATCCAGGCGCGCACCACGATGGCCTCGCCGGCCGAGTCGCTGAAGACGTTCGCCGTCTCCCGGCTGCTCTTCGACAACGTGCCGCACCTGAAGAACTTCTGGGTGATGCACGGGCTGTCGGTTGCCCAGCTCTCGCTGAACTTCGGCGTGGACGACCTGGACGGCTCCGTCGTCGAATACAAGATCACCCACGACGCCGACTCGTACGGCACCCCGAACACCATGCACCGGGACGACCTGCTGCACCTGATCTGGGACGCCGGCTTCCAGCCCGTCGAGCGGGACACCCGCTACAACGTGGTCCGGGAGTACGACAAGGCCCCGTCGCTGGCCGAGCGGCGCGCCGAGCCGCAGCAGGTCTGGGCCTGAGCCACCACGTACCCTCGCAGTCGATGACCGAGCAACGAGGACCTGAGCCGCAGAGCGGGTTTCCCCGCCGGGACGCCGAGGGCCGCATCCGTACCCTGGGCGATCTGCTCGGGGTGTGCCTGGCCGGCCTGGTCATCGGCGTGCTCGCGTTGGTGTTGTTCGACTGGGCGTTCGCCTCGATCGGCGCCGGCGACTTCGGGCACACGAACGGTTGGCTGGCGGTGATCCTGCCGGCCTGGCTGTTCTGGGACGACTTCCGGGCCTGGGAGTTCGGCGCGGCCCGGGTGGTGGCGGCGGTGGTCGCCGCTGCCGTCGGGGTGTTCGCCGGTTTGCTGATCGCCGGTCTGGGTTCGGGGTTGCCGCCGCTGCTCTCCGGGGCGTTGGCGGCGGCGGCGTTCACTGTGGCGTACGCGGCCCTCTGGTTCCCGGGTGTCCGCTGGCTGGCCCGCCGGACCGGCTGACCGCGACCGCCCGTCGGGCGGCTCGACCCTTCCGCCGGCAGTGGCGGGCGACGGAGAGAACGGAGTGGTGCGGGTGAGTGCCGCGCTCAAGTACACGCTGGGCCGGATCGGGCTGTTCGTCGCAGTGCTGGCGGGCCTCTGGCTGGTCGACATGAACGTGTTCCTGAAGCTGATGCTGGCGCTGGTGTTCTCCGCCGCGCTGTCCTTCTTCCTGCTGCGTGGTTGGCGGGACGAGATGGCCGGGGAGATCGCCGAAGCAGCCGAGCGCCGCCGCACCGAGAAGGAACGCCTCCGCTCCGCCCTGGCCGGCGAAGACCAAACCGCAACCCCCACCCCGGACCCCCCCACCCAAACCCCCGACTCCCAGCGTTGATCATGAAGTTATTGCCACGACACGCCGATCGGCCGGGCAATAACTTCATGATCAACCGCAGGTGACCCGCCGGCCGGAGCTGATCCCGGGCGCGGGGCAGAGGGTTACCAGTTGGTGGAGCCGGAGCGCTTGGGCCAGGGCTTTGAGATCGGCTTGATCAGGTACGCGATGCCGCCCGAGCCGCCGGAGACGCCGCCGCTGGCGTTGGTGCGCTTGGTGCGTAGCCAGATCTGCTCGAACTGCGCACGCTTGTAGACGTTGCGCACGACGTCGTTGCTGGACGAGGCCGGGTCGTTGACGATCACGTCGCCGTCGGCGGTGAAGCCGACCACCACGAAGAGGTGCCCGGAGGTGCCGTAGTTCGCCCCGTCCAGCTCACTGGCGAGGAATGACTGGCTGGTCACGACGGGGATGCCGGCGGCGATGAAACGCTCCAGCTCGTCCAGCGAGTGCAGCCGGGTCACCCGGCCCTCCAGCCCGGGGAAGCTGGCCGCGTACGCGGTGTTGAACGGCCAGTTGCCCGCGCCGTCGTACGCGTAGTCGTAGGTCATCCGGGCGGCGTGGTTGACGGTCGGGTCGGGGTAGGTGGGGTCCACCCAGGAGGTGTCGGCCGCCGACGGTCCACGACCCCAGTACTCGACGACCATCTCCGTCGAGGTGGGTGAGCACCACGCCTCGCCGCCGCCGTCGTACTCGGGGTAGTGCCCGGAGTGCACGTTCTGCGAGTAGCGCGGCACGGGCAGTTCCCGGCCCCAGGCGATGTGTCCGGCGCTCGGCGGCACCGTGAACCGGTCCGGCACCGTGGAACTCATCGCGCCGAGCATCCGGACCACCGGGGCGGCGCTCTGCCCGGGAGCGCGGTAGAGGGTCAGCTTGAGCTGGTACGACCGCAGCAGCACCCCGGCGGTGGCGTCGTCGATGCTGAAGGTGTCGGTCCAGATCGTCGACCAGGGGTCGCCCTGCCGGTTGACGCTGGTCCGCCGGATGTCGGTGTCGCCGGACGCCCAGCGACCCAGGACGTACCACGGGGTCTGGTCGCCGCTGGTGTAGCTGCCCTGCATCTCCACCTGGATCCAGGTGCCGGCGGGGGTCTCCGCGTTCCAGGATGCGATCAGTTCGGTGGCGTCGAACCCGACCCGGGTCACCGGCGAGGTCCAGGTGCCGTACTCCCAGGTGCGGGTGGTGCCGGTGTGCGGGTCCGCGTACTCGGTGGTGCCGGCCGGGCGGGCCAGGGTGACGCCCGATCGGGCGCCGGGCACGACGCGGGTGCCGGTCTGGCTGCCCCGGTGCCAGTCGGCGGGCCCGGACCAGTCCTGGTAGGTGATCTGCTCGTCGTGGGCGGGGGCGGGCGGGTGCGCCGCCAGCGCGGGTGTGGCGCTGGTGAGCAGGGTGAGCGTGGTGACGCCGGCGAGGGCGGCCGCGCGCAGGCGAGGTCTGGCCATGGGTGCTCCGCGGTGTCGAGGGGGCATCGTCGCTGGTCAGTTTTCCGCTTGGAGGGAAGTTTCGCCAGGTGTTGATAGGTGGAAAATCATTGCCGCCATGATGATCCGCCTGGGATGGCCAACACAACGATCAATGTTGATATGACCATGTGACAGGTGGTGAAGTGTCATTCACCGAGCGGGATCTCCCGCCCATCGAGGAGGTAGTCCATGGCCCTCCGCACGCCCATCTTCCTCCGCCGTGTCCTGGTGCTCGCTGTCGTCACCGGGCTGGGCATCGTCACCGTCGCCGCCGGACCGGTCGCCGCCCGACCGGCACCGGACCGCACCGCCGAGCAGGCCGCCGCCGGCTACCGGGTGCTCGGGCCCCGGACCCTCGCCGACCGCAACGCGGTGGCCCGCACCGGAGCCGCCATCGACTACTCCGAACACGGCGTGCTGCACATCTCGGCCACCGCGGCCGAGGCCGCCGCGATCGGCAAGCTCGGCTTCCGGTTGGAACCGCTCGCCCCGCCACCCAACGCCGAGCGCGGCGCCGGCGACTTCGGCGCGCTGGCCTTCCCGCCGGCCGACTCGAACTACCACGACTACGCGGAACTGACCGCCGTCGTGAACCAGGTCGTCGCCGACCACCCGGCGATCGCCCGCAAGATCAGCATCGGTTCGTCGTACGAGGGCCGCGACCTGATGGCCGTGAAGATCTCCGACAACGTCGGCACCGACGAGAACGAGCCGGAGATCCTGTTCAACTCCCAGCAGCACGCTCGTGAGCACCTGACCGTCGAAATGGCGATCTACCTGCTCAACCTCTTCACTGACAGCTACGGCAGCGACTCCCGGATCACCAACATCGTCAACGGCCGGGAGCTCTGGATCGTGCCGACGGTCAACCCGGACGGCAGCGAGTACGACATCGCCACCGGGTCATACCGGTCCTGGCGCAAGAACCGGCAACCCAACAGCGGCTCGTCCAACGTCGGCACCGACCTGAACCGCAACTGGTCCTACAACTGGGGATGCTGCGGCGGCTCGTCCGGCACCACCTCGTCGGAGACCTACCGGGGGCCGTCGGCGTTCTCCGCGCCCGAGACGCAGGCGCTGCGCAACTTCGTCAACGGCCGGGTCGTCGGCGGTGTGCAGCAGATCAAGGCCAACATCGACTTCCACACGTACTCGCAGCTGGTGCTCTGGCCGTATGGCTACACCACCGCGAACACCGCGACCGGGATGAACGCGGACCAGTACAACACCTTCGCCACCATCGGTCAGCAGATGGCGGCCACCAACGGCTACACCCCGGAACAGTCGAGCGATCTCTACATCACCGACGGAGACAGCCTCGACTGGATGTGGGCGACCCACAACATCTGGGCGTACACCTTCGAGATGTACCCGGGCTCGTCCGGCGGCGGCGGCTTCTACCCGCCCGACGAGGTGATCCCGGCGCAGACCTCGCGCAACCGGGAGGCGGTGCTGCTCCTCAGCGAGTACGCCGACTGCCCGTACCGGGCCATCGGCAAGCAGGCGCAGTACTGCGGCGGCGGTGGCGGCACCACTGTCTGGTCGGACACCTTCGAGACCGCCACCGGCTGGACCATCAACCCGTCCGGCACCGACACCGCCACCCTCGGCGCGTTCGAGCGGGGCGCCGCCCAGGCGACCACGTCCTCCGGAGCCAAGCAACTCACCCCGTACGCCGGGTCCAACGACCTGGTCACCGGCCGGCTTGCCGGCTCGGCGGCCGGTGACTACGACGTGGACGGCGGAGTGACCAGCGCCCGATCACCGGCGGTGACACTGCCGTCGTCCGGCACGCTGACCCTCTCACTCGCCTGGTACCTGGCGCACGGCTCGAACGCCTCGTCGGCGGACTACCTGCGGGTGAGCGTGGTGCACAACGGCGGCACCACAGCGCTGCTCACCCAGGCCGGCGCGGCCAGCAACCGTAACGGAACCTGGGCGGTAGCCAACCTCAACCTCACCCCGTACGCCGGCCAGTCGGTCCGCGTGCTCGTCGAGGCTGCGGACGCGTCCGGAGCCAGCCTCGTGGAGGCGGCTGTGGACAACGTCACCATCACGTCCTCCTGATCGGGTGGGGCCCCGTCCCGCCCCGGCGGGGCCCCACCACCCGCTCCTGAGCCTCCAGATCCGGGACAAACCCCTCGTGCGCCAAGGCTCGGCGATCGACCGATGCTGATCGGCCCTTGATCGATATGGCACGTCCCGGCGGTGCGCTACCGTCTTAGCGACCAGTCCGCAGCGAAGCCGGTGCTCATCCCGGCGCTGTCCCGCAACTGTGATGCCCCACCGGTCGGTGGGGACGAGCCAGGTCGCCTACGGATCGGTCGCGAAACGCGCTCTCGAGGAAGGGCGCCTCGTGGGCGGGCGTACGAAAGTCCCTGTCGGCGAAGCACCACACTCCTCGACCGACAGGAGGCCCCTATGAACAGACGTACCCCTCGGATCTTCGCGGCGACCCTCGCGGTCGCCGCGCTCGCCCTCGGCGCCTGCGCCGAGAAGGCCGATGACAAGCCGAGCGCCGGCACCGCTGCCGCCGCGTACCCGGTCACCGTCGGCGCGCTCACCCTCGACAAGCGCCCCGAGAAGATCGTCGTGCTGTCGCCCACCGCCACCGAGATGCTCTTCGCGATCGGTGCCGGCCCGCAGGTGACCGCCGTCGACGACCAGTCGAACTATCCGGCCGACGCGCCCAAGACCGACCTCTCCGCCTTCCAGCCCAACGCCGAGGCGATCGCCGGCAAGAACCCTGACCTGGTGGTTCTCTCCGACGACCGCAACAAGATCGTTGAGCAGCTCGGCAAGCTGAAGATTCCGGTGTACCAGACCCCGGCGGCGGTCACGCTCGACGACTCGTACCGGCAGATCACCGAGCTGGGCACGCTGACCGGTCACGCCGACCAGGCCACCGACGTCGCCACCCGGATGAAGGACGACATCGCCAAGCTGGTCAAGGACCTGCCGCAGCGCGCCGAGAAGCTCACCTACTTCCACGAGCTGGGCCCGGAGCTGTACAGCGCCACCAGCAAGACCTTCATCGGCTCGCTCTACAGCCAGGCCGGCCTGACCAACATCGCCGACCCGGCCGACGCGGACGGTAAGAACTTCGGCTACCCGCAGCTGTCCCAGGAGATCATCGTCAAGGCCGACCCGGACTTCGTCTTCCTGGCCGATGCCAAGTGCTGCCAGCAGAGCGCCGACACGGTCAAGGCGCGCAGTGGCTGGGCCGGCCTCACCGCGGTGAAGAACAATCAGGTCGTCGCCCTCGACGACGACATCGCCTCCCGCTGGGGCCCACGGGTAGTGGACCTGCTCCGGGTCATCGTCGACGCGGTCGCCAAGGTGCCCGCGTGACCGTCGTCCGTCGGTGACCGGGCCGCGACAGGTGTCCGATCCGGCACCAACCGGTCAGCCGACCGAGCCGCCGCCGTCATCCCCGCGGGCCGAGCCACGTTCTCCGGCCCGGCCCGCCGGGCTGCGGTCCACGGCCCGGCCCGCCGGGCTGCGGTCCACGGCCCGGCCCGCCGGGCTGCCGTCCGGGGCCCGGCCCGCCGGGCTGCGCATGCGGTGGCTGGTCGCGGGCCTGGTAGCGGTGCTCGTCGCGCTCGTCGTCGGGGTGTCGCTCGGCCCGGTGAGCCTGCCCCCGGGCAGCGTCGCCGCCGAGCTGCTCAACCTGCTTCCCGGGGTGCACCTCGACAGCGGGCTGACCGAACGTGAGATCGCGATCGTCACCGAGCTGCGCCTGCCCCGGGTGGTGCTGGGCCTGCTCGTCGGCGGTCTGCTCGCCCTCGCCGGTGGTTGCTACCAGGGCGTGTTCCGCAACCCGCTGGCCGACCCGTACCTGCTCGGTGTGGCCGCCGGCGCCGGCCTCGCGGTCACCGCGGCGATCGCCCTCGGCGGCGCCGGCCGGCAGGGCACGCTCTCCGGGTTGCCGATGACCATTCCGCTGGCCGCGTTCGCCGGTTCGCTGCTCGCCGTCACGATGACCTACGTGCTCGGCGCGGCCGGTGGGCGACGCGGCTCACCGGCCATGCTGATCCTGGCCGGGGTGGCGGTCTCCGCGTTCCTCTCCGCCGGGCAGACGTACCTCCTGCAACGCAACGCCGACACCATCCAGCCGGTGTACTCCTGGTTGCTCGGCCGGCTCGCCACCGCCGGTTGGCACGACGTGCTGCTGGTGCTGCCGTACGCCGCGCTGACCACCGTTGTGGTGCTGCTGCACCGCCGCGAGCTGGACGTCCTCGCGGTCGGCGACGACGAGGCGAGAAGTCTGGGCCTGCACCCGCAGCGCACCCGATACCTGTTGATCGCCGCCGCCTCGCTGGGCACCGCCGCGGCGGTCTCCGCGACCGGCCTGATCGGCTTCGTCGGCATCATCGTGCCGCACACCGTCCGGCTGCTCGCCGGGTCCAGCTACCGGGTGATCCTGCCGATGTCACTGCTGTTCGGCGGCGCGTTCCTGGCGCTGACCGATGTGGTGGCCCGCACCGCCGCCGCTCCGTCCGAGCTGCCCATCGGAGTGGTGACCGCCCTGCTGGGCGGCCCGTTCTTCGTCCTCGTGCTGCGAACCGCCCGGCGAGCGCTCACGTGAGCCACGAACCCGCCGCCGGCACGCCGGCCGTCGAGGTGCGCGAGTTGCACGTCGACCTCGGTGGCACGCCGATCCTGACCGGCGTCGACCTCACCGTCGCCGTCGGCGAGTGGGTCACCGTGATCGGCCCGAACGGCGCCGGCAAATCCACCCTGTTACGCGCCGTCGGCGGCCTGCTGCCCGCGCCGAAGGCGATCACTCTCTTCGGTACGCCGAGTGCCGCGCTGCGCCGTCGGGACCGCGCCCGGATAGTGGCCACTGTGGCGCAGTCCCCGGTGGTGCCGCCCGGCATGTCGGTGCTGGACTACGTGCTGCTCGGCCGCACCCCGTACATCCCGACCCTGGGCCGGGAGTCGACAGCCGACGTCGACGCCGTGCACGAGGTGCTGGGGCGGTTGGACCTCGCCGGCTTCCACCGTCGCGAACTGGCCACCCTCTCCGGCGGCGAACGGCAGCGGGTGTTCCTCGCCCGCGCGCTCGCCCAGGGCGCGACGCTGCTGCTGCTTGACGAGCCGACCAGCGCGCTCGACATCGGCCACCAGCAGGACGTGCTCGAAGTTGTCGACCACCTGCGCCGGGAGCACGGCCTGACCGTCCTGGCCACGATGCACGACCTCTCCCTGGCCGGGGAGTACGCCGACCGGATGGTGATGCTCGCCGCCGGTCAGGTGGTGGCCGCCGGAACTCCGACCGAGGTGCTGACCGAGGAGCTGCTCGCCACCCACTACCGGGCCAGCGTCCGGGTGGTCCCCGGCTCCCACGGCCCCCTGGTGGTCCCCGTCCGCCCCACCCGCCCCTGAGCACGCGCCACCCGGCCCTGAGCACGCGGGCGCTGGGTCAGGGGCCCAGGTCGATGACGGAGAAGAGGGCGCCCTGGGGGTCGCGGAGGGCGGCGAAGCGGCCCGCGGGGATGTCGCGGGGCGGGACCAGGATCGTTCCGCCCAGCTCGGCGGCGCGGGCCGCGGCGGCGTCCGCGTCGGCAACCGCGAAGTACACAGTCCAGTACGCGGGCAGGTCGGCCGGGAAGTCGTCGGCCAGCGGCGGCATCATCCCGGCGACGATCTGCGTCCCGAGCCGCCACCCGGTGTACGTCATCGCGCCCACCGCCTGGTCGTCGGGCTGCCAGCCGAACACCAGCTCGTAGAAGACCTTCGCGCCCTCGGGGTCGGGGGTGACCAGCTCGTTCCAGCTCATCGCGCCGGGCACGTTGAACACCTCGGCACCGGCCATGGTCAGCGGCTGCCAGACGCTGAACGTGGCACCGGCCGGGTCGGCGAAGACCGCCATCCAGCCCCTGTCGAAGACCTCGAACGGTGGGACGACGACCTGCCCGCCGGCCCGTTCGACCCGCCCGGCGACCAGCTCGGCGTCGTCGGTGGCGAGGTAGGTCGACCAGATCGGGATCTGGTCCGGGATCGCGGGCGGGCCGGCGCCGGCCACCGGCTTGCCGTCGAGCAGGAAGACCGTGTAGCCGCCCGCCTCGGGTTCCGGGGTGACCCGGCCGGTCCAACCGAACAGCTCCGGGTAGAAACGCCGCGCGTCGGTCAGGTCCGGGGTGGCCAGGTCGGCCCAGCAGGGCGTACCCGGCGGGACGGTGCTCACGTCAAGACCCCTTTCGGCCCGGCGGCCACGGCGGCCCCCTGCCGGAATCCTGGCACCGTCCCGCTGCAGCCCGGGGCGGAAACGGACGAATCGTCAGCTGAACCGGCGACCCTCGTCCCGTCGGTACGCCCAGCCGGCGAGCGCGGCGAGCAACACCACCCAGACACCGAGCATGATCAGTGCCAGCGGCTGCACGTCGTAGTCGGCCACCGACGCCCACATCAGTTCGGCAGCGCCCCGGGTCGGCAGGTACGGCGCGATCGTCTCGATGAACCCGGGCGCGTCGCCTGGCGCGGAGAGCAGGCCGCCACCGAACGCCAGCGGCAGGAAGACCACCTGCGCCACCACGATCGCCGCCTTGCTCGGCAGCGAGTAGCCGATGGCGAGCCCCATCAGCGTGAACGGCACCGAGATGACGGCCACGGTGCCGACGGTCAGCAGGAACGCCGCCGGGGTGATCTGGGCCGCGGTCAGCGTCGCGCCGATCACCACGACCGGGATCAGCGACAGGTAGGTCAGCGCCAGGCCGGCCAGCACGCGGCCCGCGAACCGGGGCGCCGGCCCGGCCGGCAACGTCCGGGTGTACGGGTTCCAGGGCTGGTCGCGGTCCTCGGCGACACCGACGCCGTACTGGAAGATGTTGGCGCTCATCACCGAGAAGGTGATCATCGACGCGGTGGCGTAGGTGGCACCGACCTGATCGTCACCGGCGAAGGGCACCACGAAGAAGATCATGGCGGCGGCCGGGAAGAAGGCGCTGCCGAAGACGGCCACCGGAATCCGGATGATCTCCAGGAGTTGGTAGCGGGCGTGGACCAGGGCGAGCTGCACGGTCGCCTCCTCAGACGGTGGTGGGTAGGCCGCCGGCAGCGGCGGTGGGTCGGCCGGCGCTGGTGGGCGCGTCCCCGGTGGGCGCGTCGCCGCCGGGCGCGGTCCCGGTGGGCGCGTCGCCGCTGGTGATGGCGAGGAACGCCTCCTCCAGCGAGGTCGGCCGTACCTCCAGGTCGGTGAACGGGGTCCGGGCCGTGACAAGCGCTCGGACCAGTTCGTCGGCGTCGGTGGTGAGCAGGTGCAGCCGACCGTCGACCCGTTCGGTGCGCACCACCCCGGGCAGGTCGGGCAGGTGGTCGGCGACCAGGCTGACCCGCCGTACGCCGACGATGCCGCGCACCGCGTCCACCGTGTCGTCGGCGAGCACCCGGCCCTGCCCGATGACCACCACCCGGTGCGCGAGCGCCTCCACCTCCTCCAGGTAGTGGCTGCTCAACAGCACTGTGCCGCCGTCGGCGTGAAAAGCCCGGATCGCTTCCCACAGGGTGTGCCGGGCGGCCACGTCCAGGCCCGTGGTCGGTTCGTCGAGCAGCACCAACCGGGGTCGGCCGACGAACGCCAACGCCACCGCCAACCGCCGACGCTGCCCCCCGGAGAGGCCCCCGGTCTGCCGTCGGGCGAGGTCACCCAGGCCGAACTGGTCGAGCAGTTCACCGCGGGGCACCGGGTCCGGGTAGTGCGCGGAGACGAAGTCGACGACCTCTCCGACGCGGAGCGTGCCGGGCAGGCCGGTCTCCTGCGGGGTGACCCCGATCTGCCGCCGGCTCGCCGGGTCGCGGGGGTCGCCACCGAACAGCTCGACCCGCCCCGAGCTGGGACGGCGCAGGCCCACCAGCAGGTTCATCAGGGTGCTCTTGCCGGCGCCGTTCGGCCCGAGCAGGCCGACCAGCTCACCGGCCTTGACTTCCAGGTCGACGCGGTCGAGCGCGAGAACGTCGCCGTACCGGCGGCTGGCCTGGTCGGCGCGGGCGAGGGTCATGACTGCTCCTTCGACGGGGTGGGGTCGAGCAGGGCACGAATCGACTCGGTGTACTCCTCGAACGCCAGCCGGCCTCGCCGGCTGAGCCGGACCAGGGTCGCGGGGGTGCGTCCACGGTGGGTCTTGCTGATCTCCACGTAGCCGGCGTCCTCGAGCTTGCGCAGATGCACCGAGAGGTTGCCGGCGGTCATCGCGAGCAGCTCCTGCAAGCGCGGGAACGCGATCTTGTCGCCGTCGTTGAGGGCGGAGAGGCTTGCCACCACCCGCAGCCGGGCCTGTGCGTGAATGACCGGATCCAGCTCGGTCACGGCTGCTGTCGCTGTCGCTGCCGCCGCCGGGCGAGCGCGCCGGCCACCAGCATTCCGCCACCGCCGGCCAGCGCCACGATGAGCGGGTGCCAGCCCGGCCCGGCGAACGCCCCGACCAGGTTGATCACGCTGATCCAGACGCCCAGCCGGAACAGGTCCTGGTCCAGCCAGACCGCCCCGCCGGCCATGTGCAGCGCACCGGTCAGCCCGACGGCGGTCGCGGACCAGAGCAGCGCCGCCAGGTCGTGCGGCAGGTGTTCGGAGATCCGGCCCAGCCCTGCGTAGACGCTGACCGTTCCGAGCGCCCAGGCGTACCCGTACCACTTGCCGCGCCGGGCGGAGTCGCCGGTCACCTGGCCGTAGGCCCGCATGCTGACCACCGCCTGGGTTGCTCCGGCGGCCGCGAGCAGTACGAAGAGGACGGTCAGCGGCAGCCAGCTCGGCAGTGCTACCAGCGCCCGGTCACCCGGGGGGAATCGCAGGAAGAACAGCCCGAAACCGACAAGCCAGGCGACACCCCACGGCCAGTAGAGCAGGCGGGCGTCGGGGTCGAGCTGGCGTGCCGTCGCTGACCGCTGGTCCTGGATCAGCCGGAGCGCCGCCGCGGCGTCAGTGGGTGGTGAATCATCGTCGAGGTCCACGCAAACTACTTTACGACACAAAGTCGAGCGGGGTGACCCCGTCATCGCCGACGGGACCCCCCGATGCCGGCGAGCATTGCCTATGGTGGTTCAGTCGTGACGACTGATCCGTCGCACAGGCCACAGGGGAGGGTTCGTGTCAAGCCCGAGCAATGAGCTGGAGGTCCAGCCGGAGGCTCTGACGGCGTTCGCCGCCGGGTCCAAGGATCGGGCGGCCCGTTTCCGCGAACTGCACCGCGCCTTCGGCGACGGGCACGTGCCACGGCACGCCTTCGGGGTGATGCCGGCGTCCTTCAACCTCGCGGCGACGTACGCCGAGCAGTTCGAGGCGTGCCTTCAAGGGCTGGCCGACGGCGCCGAGATGATGGCGGACATCGCCGAAGGGCTCACCGACACCGCCGCTGCCTACACCGGCACCGACGTGGCCAACACCGACCTCTTCGTGCCCGGCCGCCCGCCCGCTCCCGACCTCATCGCACCCGGCCCCTGGTCGGGTGGCAACGGCGCTCCGACCGGTTCGGTGCCGGCGTGAGCACCGAGGCGTTGCAGCGCAACAAGACCTACTTCGAGCAAATCGTCTCGGGCACGCCCGAGCCCTTCAAACCGCTCTCCAACGCGGTGCTCTGGCCGTTCGAGCAGCTGTTGGAGTTGGTCGCCGGCGAACCGGACGACCTGATGCGGGCCGCGCAGCTCTGCCTGGACACCGGCGCGGCGGTACGGGAAATCGCCGGTGACCAGATCGCCGACCGGGCCCGCCTGCGCGGCGCCTGGTCGGGCGACGCGGCCGAGGGCTTCCACGCCTCCATGGAGTCGGTCGAGGCGGCGATCGAGGAGCTGGCCCAGGGGCTCGACGGCACCAAGGACGTGCTGGTCGAGGCGGCGAACGCGGCGGTGGACGCGTTCAATCTGCTGGTCGAGCTGATCCTTGAGTTCCTGCTCTGGTTCCTCACCGAGGTGATCATTGCGGCGGTGGCCGCGGCGCTGAGCGCCGGCGTCTCGTTGGCCGCCACGGTGGTCCGGGTGCTGGCCCGGCTGGCCACCACGGTGGGTCGGATGGTCAAGATCGTCGCTCGGTTCGCCGAGGTGCTCACCCGCCTCGCCGCCCGGCTGGGCAAGGTCGCCGGGCAGCTCCGCAAGTACGCGGAGACCGTCATGGAGATCAAGAAGCGAAAGAAGCAGTACAAGCTGCTCAGCAAGGGCGGCTGGACGCCCGAGGGGCGTGCCTTCCAGGTCGAGAAGTTCAAGACCCTCTTCCCGGGCAAGTTCGTCATCAACCAGGTCTCGCCGGTCAACATCCCCGGGTTCGGCGGCGCTCTGCTGGACACCGGCGTGGGCCTGCACGACATCTCCGACGGGCAGAAGGACCGCAACTACCTGGTGGACGGCACGTACAGCGAGGACCTGGGCCCGTATACAGCGGGTGTGCAGAATGTCTTCGACTCCATCGTGAACTGAAAGGCAGCCATGACCTTCCCCGCCCTGGACCGCATTGAGGCGCTGGCTCGCAACCTCGACGGATGGCAGCGGCAACTCGCCGATCGGATGGCGGAGCTGGAGCAGACCAGCGCCGAGGGTGTGAGCGACTCCGGTCTGGTGCGGGTCACCGCCGCGGCCGACGGCAAGATCCTTTCTTCGGAGCTGAACGCGCGGGCGATGCGACTGGACTCCTACAGCCTGGCCGAGGAGTTCACCGCAGCCGCCAACCGGGCGCAGGAAGCCGCCGCGGCCCGCGTCCGGGAGTTGGTCGGGGAGGTCATCGGCGACGCAGGCGCCGGTCCGCGCCGGTCCGCCGACTACGAGGGACACTGATGACGACCGACGGGAGCCAGGCACGGTACGTCGAGGGGATCACCCGACTGCTGGCGGCCGGGGAGCAGGTGCGCGCGGTGGCCCAGGTGCGAACGGGCGGCGGGCTGACGCCGGCGCCTCCTTCGCAGCCGTCGACACCACCCGCCACGGGTGGGCCGGGCTTCCTGGGTGTCCTGCTCAACGTGCTGTCCCCGAACTTCACCTTCGGCCGGGCAGACAACGCCGTCGACTGGCTCTTCTTCGGGGTCGGAGGTCGAGGTGACCCGGATTCCCAGGCATCCGTGCTGCACCACGCCCTGACCGCGGCGGCGAAGGGCCCCGGCCTCCGGACCCTCGTGCTGGGGGTCACCGACCAGCGGCTGCTGCTCGGCGCGACAGCACCCGTCGGCCTGCTCTCCAGCTCGACGGCGGACGAACAGGCGCAGGCCGACATCGAACTGCTCGGGTCCGTCCCGCGCGCGACCGTCGCCGCCCGGGTCGGCAGGTACCGGTTGAACTGGAAACGGCTGCGGATCGACTTTGCCGACGGGTCGTGGCTGTCGTTCCACGTGCCGCTGGCCGACTCCAGCCGCCCGCTGCGGGAGGTCGCGGCAGCCCTGTCAGCTGGCTGAGCCACCGTCGAGCGGGGCGGGCAGCGGCGCAACGTGCAGCACCGCCAGCCGGGACACCGCCCGGGTGAGCACCACGTACAACCGGTGCAGCCCGCGCGGCTCGGCCGCGACGATGGCGGCCGGCTCGACCACCACCACATGGTCGTACTCCAGGCCCTTGACCAGCGTCGCCGGCACCACCGTAACCCGCTCCGCGGCCGCCACGTCGTCGGCGGTCGCGGTCTCGACACCGGCCTCTGCCAGCGCCGCGCGCAGGCCGTCGACCGCGTCGTCCGCGGCGATCACCCCGACCGATCCGTCGTGCGCGAGCGCCGCGCGCACCTCGGCCACCGTCGCCGAGGTCAGGTCGGTCACCGTACGCACGTCCAGGCCGCCGTCGTGGCGCAGCGACTCAGCCGGCGGTACGTCCACCGCGAGCGCCGGGAGCAGCAGGTTCGCGAATGCGACGACTGCGGCCGGCACCCGGAACCCGATGGTCAACGGGACCACCACCGCGTCCGGCTTGCCCAGATGGGCGAGAGATTCCCTCCAGTCCGTCGCCGCCCACGGCGCGGTGCCCTGGGCGAGGTCACCGAGGAGCGTGACCGAGCCGTGCTCACTGCGCCGAGCGATGGCCCGACACTGCATCGGGGAGAGGTCCTGAGCCTCGTCCACCACCACGTGCCCGAACCCGGAGAGCCGTTCCAGCAGCCCGGTCGCCTCGTCGATCAGCACCGCGTCGGCAGCGGTCCAACGGGTCGCCTTCGGCGTGCGGGCCGGCTTCACCCACGTCAACTGCGCCTGCTCAGCGTCGCTGAGCAGCCCGTCCGCTGCGGCGGCGAGCCGGTCCGGATCGGAGAACAGGCCGTGCACCAGCCCTTCCGGGGTGAGTGACGGCCAGACCGCGTCCAGGAAGTCGAGCACCGGCCGGCAGCGGCTCATCCGGCGCAGCCAGGCATCGCTGGGCGACTCCGCACGCCGCGCCTCGGCCTGCCGTTGCAGCAGACTCACCACCCGCGCCTGGACACGTTCCCGACCCGTGCCGTACGGCAGCCCCTCCCGGCGGGTCTCCTCGACGATCCGGTGCAACGGCTCCACCCCGATGCGCCAGCGGAACGAGCTGTCCGACACGGTGATCGACTCGGTCGGAGTGCCGATCTGCGCCTGCACGGCGCGTCGCAGCACGCTCGCCATCCGTACGTCGTGTTTGAGCGCGGCCACCTCCGGCGCCTCGACCGCCCGAACCGCCACTCGGGAAATCAACTCCTCCACGGTGGCCTGCTCGACCTCGACCTCACCGAGCGCCGGCAGCACCGCCGCGATGTACGACAGGAACGCCCGGTTCGGCCCGACGATCAACACACCCGCCCGCCGCAACCGCTCCCGGTGCAGGTAGAGCAGGTACGCGGCCCGGTGCAGACCGACAGCCGTCTTCCCCGTACCCGGCGCGCCCTGCACGCAGATCGAGTCGGCGAGATCAGCCCGGACCAGCTCGTCCTGCTCCGGCTGGATCGTGGCGACGATGTCCCGCATCGGCCCGACGCGTGGACGCTCGATCTCGGCGGTGAGGATCCGACTGGTCGTACCGAGCTCTTCGCCCCGATCCAGCCGCTCATCCTCGAAGCTCGTCAGCACACCATTGCTGAACCCGAACCGTCGCCGAACCGCCACCCCCTGCGGATCCCGCACACTGGCCCGGTAGAACGACCGGGAGACCGGTGCCCGCCAGTCCAGCACCAACGGCTCACCACGATCATCGGTGACATGCCGCCGCCCCACGTGATACCGCCGACCGTGATGATCGCCGCTGGCGTCAGGTGCGGCCGGCTCGTCGGCGAAGTCGAGGCGGCCGAAGAAGAGCGGGGTGGTCGGGTCGTCGGCCAGCTCGGCGACCCGGCGGGCCAGGGTGCGGCCGAGCGTCTCGGCCGCGTACGCGTCGCCGGCCACCTGGTCACCGGTGGCGAAGAGAGACTCGGCCCGCTCCCGCATCCGACCCAGTGCCGCCCGCGAGGTGCTGAGGTGTGCGCGTTCGGCGGCCAGGTCCGCGTCGAGGCCGGTATCGGTGTCGGTGTCAAGTGCGGGCATGCTGACGTCCCATCGTTCACATCTGCTGCGCGCTCGCGTGTCCGGGGGCGGATGGCCGCCCGCCCGGCGCGAAGACGTCCGTTCCGGTGCAGCTCACCTCGGCCGTCAAGCGGCCTGCAACCCTACGCTTCCCAACCCGCCACAGCCATCGAATTACCGACGCGACCACCCGTCCGAGACGGCGTGTCGCCCGGTCGGCTGTCGCTGGGCGATCACGCCCCGCCCCGCGCTTCTCATGCGTTGACCGCCGCCACGCCGGTGATCGACTCGGCTTTCAGGAAGTCGCGGTCTCTGGGCTGGTGCAACGCCCCGGTTTTAAGGAAGCCGAGTCGATCACGGGGACACGCGGCTTGCTGCGTCAGAGACGGCAGGGACGGCGTGGCCGACGCACGGTGGCCCGGGCGGGACGCGGGGGTGATGGCAGGTTGGGGAGGCTGCCGGGATCATGGGGGTATGACCGAGGCCCGCTCCGATTCGCGCCGGATGACGATCAGCGACCCCCAGGTGATGCGGGCGATGGCCCATCCGGCCCGGATCGCGATCATGGAGTACCTGAACAGTCGCGAGAGTGGTGGGACTGCCACCGAATGTGCCGAGATCGTCGGGCTGTCGCCGAGCGCGACCAGCTACCACCTGCGGGCGCTGGCGAAGTTCGGCCTGGTTGAGCAGGCGCCGAGCCGGGGGGACGCGCGCGAGCGTTTGTGGCGTGTGCCGAGCGTGAGTGTGCTGGTCGAGGCGGGTCGTGATGCCGGGCCTGAGGCGCGTGCGGCTGAGCAGGCGCTGGTGGAGGCGCATGCGGTCCGGGCCATGGAGCGGACTCGGGACTGGTTGCGGCGTGCCGGGGACGAGCCGGCCGAGTGGTACGACAAGGCTCTGTTCACCGACACGCTGGTGCTGCTCACCGCCGACGAGTTGGCCGAGTTGAACGATGCGGTGCTGGCGCTGCTCCGGCCGTATCACCCGCGGCGGCGGCAGGGTGGCGCACCGCCGGGGGCGCGCACTGTCGCGGTGCAGTACCGGACGGTCCCGTTGGCATAGCCGGGCTTGCATGAATCAGTTGTGAAGGATTATTTTCGAAGTATGTCCTTCACAACTGATGAGTCGCGCTGGTCGGACGTCTGGCTCGCCGCCGCCGCTCGGGGCACCACGATCTGCGGCGACTTCCTCGCCGCGACCGCGCTGGCGCTGGCGCTGCAGGGTGCCGGTGCCGGTGGGCTGGCCGTGTCGGGGCTGCTGCTGGCCGCCACCCTGCCCCTGGTGGTGCTCGCCCCACTCGCGGGCAGACTCGCCGACCGGACGGACAGCCGTACCCTGCTGGTGACCATCGGGTTCGGCCAGGCCGCAATCTGCGCGCTCCTTGCCGTCGTCGAGCAACCGGTCCTGGTGGTAGGGCTCGTCGCCCTGCTGGCCTGCGGGCTCGCGGTCACCCAACCCTGCCTGGCCGCGCTGCTTCCGGCGATGGTCCGCCCGGCTGACCTGCCGCGAGCCAGCGCGATCAGCCAGACCGCCGTATCGCTCGGTGCGCTCGGCGGCCCGGTGCTGGCCGGCCTGCTGGTGGGACAGTTCGGCACTCGCGTACCGCTGCTTCTCGATGCCGCGACCTACCTGGCGCTCGTGGTCGCGGGCCTCCTCCTGCGGACCCGACGCGGCGGCCAGCGGTCCGCCACCGCAGCCAGCAAGGCCGTGGCGAGCGAGACCGCAGCCAGCAAGGCCGTCGTGAGCAGCGAGACCGCCGCCAGTCGGGCCGCCGCCGTCAGCAGCCCGGCCGTTTCGGGCGGTGTGCCAACCCCGGGGGGTACGGAGGTCGGCTGGCGGCTGCGCCGCGATCCGTTGATGCTCGTCATGGTGGTGAGCACTGCCGTCGTGATCGCGGCGATCGGCGGCATCAACGTGATCGAGGTCTTCTTCATCCGCGAGACCCTGGGAGGCTCGGCGACCACGTACGGCCTGGTCAGCGCCGCATGGATGGCCGGCATGCTGCCGGGGACCTGGCTCGCCGTACGACTTGCCAGGCGGCTCGACGACGACGGCGCGTTGGTACGGGGGGTGCTGGCCACTCTGGCCGTGTGCAGCCTGATGGTGTTGCTGGCGGCGACGGTGCCGGCGGCAGGTGTGCTGGTGCCGCTCTGGGTGGTGGGTGGTGCGGCCAACGGTGGCGAGAACGTCTTCGCCAACCTGCTCACCGCTCGGCGGGTACCGGAGGCGATGCGCGCGCGGGCGTACGCCAGCTACGGCGCGGCGGTGCAGGGTGGCTCGATGGCGGGCTTTCTGATCGGCGGGGCGTTGCTCGCGGTCGTTCCGCCTCGGCCGCTGATCGCCGGTGCCGGTGTGGTCGGGCTGCTGGTGGTGCTGGCCTTCGTGCCGGTCTTAGCCGGGGCGGCACGACGGTCGTCAAGTGCGGGCTTGGCCACTCCGGGCCGGCCCGCCGAGCCGGAGCCGGCGGCCGGGGATACGGTCGGGCCATGGCTGAGCGCATCGCACGCCCGCGGGTCGGGCACATCCAGTTCCTGAACTGCCTGCCGATCTACTGGGGTCTGATGCGCTCCGGTGCCCTGCTCGACGTCGACCTGCACAAGGACTCGCCGGACCGGTTGAGCGCGGCGCTGGTCGCCGGCGACCTCGACATCGGCCCGATCACGCTGTTGGAGTATCTGAAGCACGCCGACGAGTTGCTGCTCCTGCCGGACCTGGCGGTGGGCAGTGACGGGCCGGTGCTCTCGGTCAACATGGTCTCCACCCGGCCGCTCGCCGAGCTGGACGGCGCCCGGGTGGCGCTCGGCTCGACATCGCGGACCGGGGTGATGACGGCCCAGCTGCTACTCGCCGAGCAGTACAACGTGCGACCCGAGTACTTCCGCTGCCCGCCGGACCTGACCCAGATGCTGCTGGAGGCCGACGCCGCCGTGCTGATCGGGGACGTGGCGCTGCGGGCGTACTACGAGGCACCGCAGAAGGGCCTCACTGTCACCGACCTCGGGCAGGCGTGGCGGGAATGGACCGGGCTGCCGATGGTCTTCGCCGTCTGGGCGGTCCGCCGCGACTTCGCCGCCGCCCACCCGGGCCTGGTGAAGGAGGTGCACGAGGCCTTCCTGCGCTCGCGGGATCTCTGCCTGGCCGAGTTGGACCAGGTCGCCGAGGCGGCTGCCCGCTGGGAGGCCTTCGACGCGGAGACGCTGGCCACGTACTTCCGGACTCTCGACTTTTCCCTCGGCGAGCGGCAGGTCACCGGGCTGCGCGAGTGGGCCCGTCGGGCCGCCGCCATCGGCGAGGCCCCGGCGCTGCCGGACGGCGGCCCGGATTTCTTCGCCGGCTGACCGCCGCCAAGCCGGGCCCGGCAGAGCGCCGAGCTGCCAGCCGGCCGGGCAAAGCGGCGAGCTGCCAGGCAGCTCAGGTGCCGGGGCGGAGCAGCGCCTCGGTGATCTTCTCGCAGTTCTTCATGCCGTAGTCGTAGCCCATGTTGATCGGGTATTTGACCATCACGCCCATCGTCCAGGTGTCACCGATGGCCAGGCAGTTGATGTGCATCTCCTGCTCCTTGGTCCGGTCGATCCACCCGTTCTTGATGGCGATCTTCTTCTGCTCGGAGGCCGGGAAGGCCTTGCGGATGCCGAAGTCGCCGGCTCCGCGAACCAGTTTCATCTCGTTGAGCAGCCACTTGGTCCACTTCGGCCCGGCGGCCGTGCCGGTGACGATGCAGTTGCCCATCCGAGCGGTGTCCCGGGGGGAGAGCGCCGTCCGGCTCCAACCCTTGTCGGGGGCGACGCTGCTGTCGGTCAACTTGCACATGGAGATGAGCCGCTTGATCGACGCTTCCCGGTCGACCTGGTTGTAGAACTGTTCGGCCCGGGTGTTGTCGCTGTCCCGGATGATCCGCGTCGCGTCGGCGAGCTTCGCGTCGCTCGGGGTCTGGCCGGCGTCGGCCGCGCGACGTAGGTAGTCAGCGACGATCCAGGCCTTGATCATCGAGGCGGTCGTGCTGGTCTCGCCCATGTTCTTCGAACCGATGATCTTTCCGGTTCGGCGGTCGAGGACGCTCCAGGAATACCAGCCCTCGATGTTCAGGTCGAGGTCCTTGGCAACGAACGGCAGCGGCTCCAGCGACGGGCTGGGCTTCGGCGACGGCGAGGACGGCTGGCGGGCGCTGCGGTCGGTGCCGGAGCCGGTGGGGCGGTCGCTGGTGCCGGAGCCCGCGTCGCCCCACTGGGCCGCGGCGGACGACTCGAACGGCGACCCGGGCAGCAGTCGCAGCGACACCAGGACCAGCCCGATGAGGATGACCGCGACGGCGATCAGCCGAACCGGGGAGGCCTCGCCGCCGTTGCGGCGGTCGACTCGGCGGTTGCCGGCCATCAGAGCTTTCCGACCGGCTGCTGCGGCACCTTGAGCGCGGCGCCCGGCTGCGGGGTGACCAGTTGGGTGGCCACACTGGCGCAGACCTTCGCGCCGTAGTCCAGACCGGTCCTGATCGGGTAGCGCAGCATCACCGCGAGGCTCCACTTGCTGGTGACGGCGAGGCAGTTGACGTGCCAGTCGCCGTCGCCGTAGATGGGGGTCCAGCCGTTCTTGATGCTGACCGGGCCCTGGGAGGTGATCGACTTGGGTAGACCGTCGATGATCCCCCAGCGGCCACCACCGGACGAGGGTTTCTGGTCCTTGGCCGCGGTGGTACCCCTCACCTTGCTCATCTGGTCCAACACCCACTTGGTCCACTTCGGGCCGGCAGCCTTACCGTCGGCGATGCAGTCGCCGACGCGAGCCGCGTCGCGGGGGGACATCCGGGTGAAACTCCAGAAGCCGGTGTACGGCTTGACGTTGCCGCGCTTGGTGTCGGTCAGCCCACAGATCTTGATCGCCCGCTGGATCACCGCGTCGGGGACGCTGCTGGACGAGGGCTTGTAGGAGCCACCCGCAGCGGCGTGGACCTTGTTGGCCGCTCCGTCGTTGCTGTCGATGATGGCGAGTCGAGCCGCCTCCTTCAACGCTGCGGGCGGCTCCCTGTCGCCGAGCTGTCGCAGGTAGTCGGAGACGATCCACGCCTTGATCATCGACTCGGTGGAGCTGGTCGCGGTCATGTTCGGCGACCCGGAGATCTTGCCCGTCTTCCGGTCCAGCAGGGCCCACGAGAAGAACTCACCCTTGAAGCTCACCGACACCGGGCCGGCGGCCAGGGTGGGCGGCGGTGGTGGAGTGGGCGCGGGCGCGGCCACGCTCGACGTGCCGCCTCCACCGCCTCCGCCGCTGTTGTCGCTGGCGAGCCGGGCGTACGCGGTGGGGACCAGTAGGACGCCGCCGAGCACGACCGCCGTGATGGCGAGCACCAGGGTCACGCGAGATCGCATGAGTGGGTGAACTCCAGGTGTCAGGGCCGGGGGGACCGGCTTGTCGTCGGGACGAGTCGGGTGCGATCGCCGAGGCCGGGGGAGGTGGCCTCTGTGGAGATGTCGACGTCGGCAGCCGATCGGTTGTCCGGCAGAAGTCTACGTCCGGACCGACGGACCGCCAGGGTTCGACACTAGGCAACCTGGGATAAAGGCGGGATATGGGGCCGGTATGAGGTTTTTGCAGTGATTCATCTTTGTTTCGTGGCCTAGGTCACGGCGACGCAGCGGTCCCCAGGTAGCGCAAAGCGCTCATCCGCTCACAGATGGGATGCCCGGATTCCTGTTACACCCCCTGGTGCAACGAGGCGCAAGCTGTAACACTTAGCCTCATGTATGGCAACGACTTCTCCGCCCCGGACGGCGCCACCGACGAGGCGCCCGGCGGCCTGCTGGGCGAGGTCGAGGCCGCCGAGGCCGAGCTGCGCGCAGCGGCGGCGCGCGGGCGGCGTGGCGGACCCGCGCCGGACGAGGACCTGGCGGCGTACTTCGCGGAGGTCGTCGACGCCGAGCAGAAGGTCGAGCCCCGCGACTGGATGCCCGACGCGTACCGGCGGACGCTGATCCGGCAGATCGCCCAGCACGCCCACTCCGAGATCATCGGCATGCAGCCGGAGGGCAACTGGATCAGTCGGGCGCCGTCGCTCAAGCGCAAGGCGATCCTGCTGGCCAAGGTGCAGGACGAGGCGGGTCACGGCCTCTACCTCTACGCCGCCGCCGAGACCCTCGGCATCAGCCGCGACGAGCTGGTCCAGCTGCTGCTCGACGGCCGCCAGAAGTACAGCTCGATCTTCAACTACCCCACTCTGAGCTGGGCCGACGTGGGCGCCATCGGGTGGTTGGTGGACGGCGCGGCGATCGTCAACCAGGTCCCGCTCTGCCGCTGCTCCTACGGCCCGTACGCCCGCGCGATGATCCGGGTCTGCAAGGAGGAGTCGTTCCACCAGCGGCAGGGCTACGAGATCCTGCACACCCTGGCGCACGGCACCCCCGCGCAGCAGGCGATGGCCCAGGACGCGGTGGACCGTTGGTGGTACCCGTCGCTGGCCATGTTCGGCCCGCCGGACGGCGACTCCACGCACTCCGCCCAGTCGATGGCCTGGAAGATCAAGCGCTTCTCGAACGACGATCTGCGCCAACGCTTCGTCGACATGTGCGTCCAGCAGGCCGAGATCCTCGGGCTGCGCATCCCCGATGCTGACCTGCGCTGGAACGACGAGCGGCAGGCGTACGACTACACCCAGCCGGACTATGACGAGCTGAAGCAGGTGATCTCGGGCGACGGGCCGTGCAACCGGGAGCGGATGGCCCACCGCCGGGCCGCGCACGCCGACGGCTCCTGGGTACGCGAGGCCGCCGCGGCGTACGCCGCGAAGCGGGCGGGACAGAAGGAGACGGTGGCCGCGTGAGCGAGCGTAGCGAGCAAGCCGGACAACCCGGCATGACGAGTCATTCGCCTTTGTGGGAGGTCTTCGTGCGGGCCCGGCGTGGGCTGTCGCACACGCACGTCGGCAGCCTGCACGCGCCCGACGCCGAGCTTGCCCTGCGCAACGCCCGGGACCTCTACACCCGCCGCCAGGAGGGTGTGTCGATCTGGGTGGTGCCGGCCGGTGCGATCACCGCGTCCAGCCCGGACGAGAAGGACGCCTTCTTCGACCCGGCCGCCGACAAGGTCTACCGCCATCCCACCTTCTACGAGGTGCCGGACGGGGTGGCCCACCTGTGAGCGAGCGGAGCGAGCGAACCAGCCAGCACAGCAACGTGGCGCTTCGCGTCGTCGCCGAGCGCAGCGAGGTGACGGCGTGAACGGGCCCTTCGACTTCACCCTCTCGCTCGCCGACGACGCGTTGATCGCGGCCCAGCGGCTGGCCGAGTGGACCACCCGCGCGCCGGAGATGGAAGAGGACATCGCGCTCGCGAACATCGCCCTCGACCAGCTCGGGGCGGCGCGGCTGCTGCTGTCGTACGCCGGCGAGTTGGAGGGCGCCGGCCGCGACGAGGACGCGCTGGCGTACCTGCGCGACGACCGCGAGTTCCGCAACGCGCTACTGGTCGAGCTGCCCAACGACGACTTCGCGGTGACGATGGCGAAGCTGTTCTTCCTGGCGGCGTACCAACTGCCGTTGTACACGGCGCTGGCCGGCTGCGCGGACGAGCGGCTGGCCGCGATCGGCGCGAAGGCGCGCAAGGAGTCGGCGTACCACCTGGACCACGGCGCGCTGTGGGTGAAGCGGCTCGGTGACGGCACCGAGGAGTCGCATCGTCGGATGCAGGCTGCCGTCGACCAGGTGTGGCCGTACACCCATGAGCTGTTCGCCGCGGACCCGGCGGCTCCGGTGGATCCGGCCACCCTGCGGTCCTCGTTCGACGAGGTCGTCGGCCCGGTGCTGGCCGAGGCGACGCTCACCCAGCCGGGCGGTTCCTGGGCCCCGGCCGGTGGGCGGGCCGGTGTGCACACCGAGCACCTGGCCTACCTGCTCGCCGAGATGCAGGTGTTGCACCGCGCCCACCCGGGAGCGAAGTGGTGAGCGCGCCGAGCGCGAGCCCGGCTATCGCTGACCGCGCCGGCAGGGCGAGCGCACGGGAGGCCGCCGCCAGCGTCGTGGACCCGGAGATCCGGGTCATCACCATCGACGAGCTGGGCATCCTGCGGGCGGTCGAGGAGGATCCGGCCAGTGGCCGGGTGATCGTCACCATCACCCCGACCTACACCGGCTGCCCGGCGATGGACGTGATCCGGGCCGACATCCGCCGCGCGCTCGCCGCCGCCGGCCACCCGGACGCGCAGGTCCAGACCGTCTACAGCCCACCGTGGAGCACCGACTGGATCTCCGAGGGTGGGCGGGCCAAGCTCGCCGCCGCCGGGATCGCCCCGCCGGCCCCGGTGCCCGCCGCCGGCGTCGTGTCCCTGACGCTCGCGGTCCGCTGCCCGCAGTGCGGTTCACCCGAGACCGAGCAGGTCAGCCGGTTCGGTTCCACAGCGTGCAAGGCGTTGTGGCGGTGCCGTTCCTGCTCCGAACCCTTCGACCACCTGAAGGCGCTGTGACTGTCACCATCACCCGCCCGGTTCGCCGCCGGCCGGTCTTCCACCCGTTGTCCGTCGCCGCCGTCGACCGGCTCACCGACGACTCCGTGGCGGTGACCTTCGCCGTACCCGAAGAACTGCGGGAAACCTTCGCGTTCCGCGCCGGCCAGCACCTCACCGTGCGGCGAGCCGCAGAGGACGGCACGGACGTGCGCCGGTCGTACTCGATCTGCTCCACCCCCGACGACCTCGCCCGGCACGGCCGGTTGCGGATCGGGGTGCGGGAGATCCCCGGCGGCGCCTTCTCGGCGTTCGCGTGCGGGGCGCTGCGCGGCGGCGACACCGTGGAGGTGCTGCCGCCGCTGGGCACCTTCACCACGGCGTTCGCGCCGGACCGAGCGCGGCACTACGGCGCGGTCGTCGCCGGCTCCGGCATCACCCCGGTGCTCGGGCTGGTCGCGACCGCCCTGGCCGTCGAGCCGGCCAGCACCTTCACCCTGGTGTACGGCAACCGCACGGCGAACACCGTGATGTTCGCCGAGGAACTGGCCGACCTGAAGGACCGTTACCCCACCCGGCTGCACCTGGTGCACGTCCTCTCCCGGGAACAGGGCGAGTCGCCGCTGCTCTCCGGTCGGATCGACGCCGAGCGGCTGGGCCGGTTGCTGGGCACCATCGTGCCGGGCGACCTGATCGAGGAGTGGTTCCTCTGCGGCCCGTACGGCATGGTGGTCGACGTCCGGGACGTGCTGACCGCACGCGGGCTGCCCGAGTCGGCGGTGCACACCGAGCTGTTCCACGTCGACACGCCACCGGAGCCGGTGCGCCGACCGGTCGACCAGGCGGGCGCCGGGGCCGAGGTGACCATCGTGCTGGACGGCCGGTCGTCGAGCTTCACCATGGGCCGCGAGGAACGGGTGCTGGACGCCGCGCTGAAGGTGCGAGGTGAGCTGCCGTACGCCTGCAAGGGTGGCGTCTGCTCGACCTGCAAGGCGAAGGTCGTGGACGGCGCGGTCACGATGGCCCGCAACTACGCACTGGAGCCCGACGAACTGGCCGCCGGCTACGTGCTGACCTGCCAGTCCAGCCCGACCACCGACAGGCTCACTGTCGACTACGACGCCTGAGAGTGCTTCAGAGAGAGCTGCCTGAGCGGGTGGACAGCCTCTCTTGTGAGACTCGCCGTTGGGTGTTCCACGGAACGGCCCAATTCCTTGCCCGTCGGAGACGGGCAGAGGTAGCCTGCTACTGCCAGGAGCATTAGCTCCTTGGAAGTGGACCCGGCAGCCTTCCGGACGGTGGGTGGGCCGGGTCTCGCGTTTTTGGGCGTTGTCAGACCTGCCGAGACTCACTGACGATCCGTTGCACGGATGTCTTCCATCGGCCACCCTTGGCCCAGCACCAGGCTAGTGCGTCGGGAATGGCCAGCAGGCACTCCTCGTGCGCTCGCAGGTGGTTGTAACGAAGGGTCCCCGAGATTCCCGACTTTCTCACCTGCTCGAAGAGCAGACGCTGGTCGGCTTGCAACGTCGAATCATCACGTTCCAGAACAAGGCGTCCAGCGCCTATCTTCGCTGCGTGCTCCACGAGCTCGATGAGGCAGGCCTCGCGTGCCGCCCTCGGGTCACGGTGTCTCTTCGCATCGAAGATCACCGCATAAGCAGACAGCGTGACGACAGCAGCAACTATCTGCCGGCGTCGATCGTCTCTCTCCTTGTGGAAGTGGATTCGGCGCTGACCCGGGAGAATCAGGTCGCGGATGGTCCGCCGGGCAGCAGCCAGGTCAGCCGGCAGTACGACCGCAGCCGCGACGAGAAGCCCTCGCTCCTTGGTTTCGTCCACGAAGACATGCGCGTTCATCGCGCGCGGTCCCTTCCTCTGGCGGCCAAAGGGCTCGGGTCAGGCGTTGACGATGTCCCGGATCCGGTCAAGCCTCTGTTGGGGACTCAGCGCTTCGAGGTGCTTGGTGTCGATGGCGTCGAGTTCTGCCCGAACGTCGCAGCTGTCAGGCTGAAGCACAGCGTCGATCACCCGTGCCCGGGATCCCCCGTCTCGAACGTAGATCCACACCGTCTGCGACTGGCGTGGCTCAGTGTTGAGTTCGGCGTCGAGACGTTCCGGAGGGAAGAAGCCCAGGCCGGTCGCCCTGAGCCTGTCGGCGATCTCCACCAGGACCCAACGGCCCAGCTTGCGGTAGCCCAACTCTCCCCGTAACTCGCCGAGGGTTGCTTCCGTTAGCCCGCCGTCGGCCCGGCATCGGGCGGCAATGCCCGGAGCGGTATCCATCTCGCTCATGTCGCACCTCTCCCGCACGTCGATGCCGTGGAGAGAATGTTCGCGTTCGACAGAACATCTTGTCAAGGCTGTATCAGCAAGTTATAGATGATCTCGAAATATAATAGGGACCCAGCTTGGGTCACATCCATGTCACCGGGCCGAGAGGTAGGCGAGGGGGCGACGTAGGCTCGGGGTGTGACGGTGAGCCGGGAGATCGACGACATCCTGCAGCGCGGCGCGGACGGCGGGCGGATCACGCCCGAGGAGGCGCTGCTGCTCTACACCGAGGCGCCCTTCCACGCGTTGGGCGAGGCGGCGGACGCGGTGCGCCGGCGGCGCTACCCGGACAACGTCGTCACCTACCTGATCGACCGCAACATCAACTACACGAACGTCTGCGTGACGGCGTGCAAGTTCTGCGCGTTCTACCGGGCGCCCAAGCACAAGGAAGGGTGGACCCACCCGACCGAGGAGATCCTGCGCCGCTGCGGCGAGGCGGTCGAGCTGGGCGCCACCCAGGTGATGCTCCAGGGCGGGCACCACCCGGACTACGGCGTGGAGTACTACGAGGAGCTGTTCTCCTCGGTCAAGCAGGCGTACCCGCAGCTGGTCATCCACTCGATCGGCCCCAGCGAGATCCTGCACATGGCCAAGGTCTCCGGAGTGAGCCTGGACGAGGCCATCGCCCGGATCAAGACCGCCGGCCTGGACTCGATCGCCGGCGCCGGCGCGGAGATGCTGCCCGAGCGGCCCCGCAAGGCGATCGCCCCCCTCAAGGAGTCGGGCGAGCGCTGGCTGGAGGTCATGGAGCTGGCCCACCGGCAGGGCATCGAGTCGACCGCCACCATGATGATGGGCACCGGCGAGACGCACGCCGAGCGGATCGAGCACCTGCGCATGATCCGTGACGTGCAGGACCGCACCGGCGGTTTCCGGTCGTTCATCCCGTGGACGTACCAGCCGGAGAACAACCACCTGAAGGGCCGTACCCAGGCGACCACCCTGGAATACCTGCGGCTGGTCGCGGTGGCCCGGCTCTTCTTCGAGACCGTGCCGCACCTGCAGGCGTCCTGGTTGACCACCGGCAAGGACGTCGGGCAGCTTTCGCTGCACATGGGCGTGGACGACCTCGGGTCGATCATGCTGGAGGAGAACGTCATCTCCTCCGCCGGTGCCCGGCACCGCTCCAATCTGCACGAGCTGATCGGCATGATCCGCTCGGCGGACCGGATCCCCGCGCAGCGCGACACCCTCTACAACCGGCTCGCCGTGCACCACACGCCGGCCGACGACCCGACCGACGAGCGGGTGGTCTCGCACTTCTCCTCGATCGCGCTGCCCGGCGGAGGCGCGGGCCGATCCCTGCCGCTGGTGGACGTCAGCTGACGGTCTACACCCGGCCGTTCGGCTGATCGACGCTCATGCTCCCGCCGGGTCACCCCGGCGGTACGGGTGGTCCCCGCCGCCGCAGCGTCAGCCTCTCCGGTCTGGGGCTGGTGGAGATGATCGTCGGCGGCTAGCGTCCCGGCTCATATTCGTCGCCACCGTCGACGGAAGAGGCTGTCCTCCATCGGCCCGCTGCGGGTCGTTCATATAACGCACGGCAGTACGGGCGGGATGGGTGACCATCCCGCCCGTACTGTCTGCGCAGCTTGGGCCGGACGGACGAAAACGGCTCCGCCCGCTGGCGTGGAAGATCGGCCTCCGATAGCGTCCGCTCGTTCCGCAACCATTCTTCCTTCCCTACCCCCGGGGGACTGATGACAGCGTTCCACCGCTCGACGCTGGTGCGCGCCAGCGTCGTGGCGCTGCTCGCGGCCGGCGGCATCGCCGCCGTGGCCGCCCCAGTGCTGGCGGCCGAGCAGGCCGATCTGGCTCTGGTGCCGCTCAGCTACAACCTGGCCAAGGGTGTCACGGAGGCCAAGAGCAAGCCGTTCAAGTTCTCCGTCGACAACAGCCGGAGCGAGGAAGACGCCAAGGGTGTCAGTTACACGGTAGACACCAGCAAGCTGAAGACGAACAAGGTCCGGGTCGTGGTGCCCGACGGCTGTCGGGTGAACGGCAAGAAGTTCACCTGCCGCCTCGGCGACCTGGCCGCCGGCACCAGCGAGGACTTCGGTATCCCGATCTTCTCCACCGGTGGCAAGGGCGCCGCGGGCACCCTGGTGGTCACCATCCGCTCGGCCACCGAGGACCCCAACAAGGAAGACAACAAGGTCGAGCACGACATCACCGTCACCGAGCCCGGGTACGACCTGACCAGTTGGGTGCAGGACGTCAACGCCAACGTCGTGCTGAACGGCGTCAACGGCGATGACCCCGACCTTCGGCCGGTGCGGCCGGGCGAGACGGTGCCGGTCGACTGGGCCGTCTACAACGACGGCAGCCGCAAGGCCACCGGTCTCGCCTACGTGCTGACCCTGCCGGCGGGCGTCACCTTCGACACCCTGCCCGACACGTGCACCACTCAGACGTTCGGTGTCGTTCAGGCGCTCTGCCAGGACGACGGCGCGGTGATCCGCCCCGGTGACTACTACACCGCGGACATCAAGGTGACAGTCGGCAAGGACGTCACCGAGCCCGTGCTGCGGGTCGGCGAGCTCGTGGCGCACGGCCTGGACGCGGCAGCGGGCAAGCCCGAGGAGCAGCCACGACGGGCCAGCACCGCCCAGCGGAAGGCCTTCACCGAGGTCGACGAGGGCGACAACCAGGCGATCTTCGACGTCTTCGTCGACCAGACCGTCGACCCGACGCCGACGGCCACCCCGACCGAGTCGCCGACGCCGACGCCGACGGTCACCCCGACGGAGACGCCGACCCCGACTCCGACCGTCACCCCGACGGAGACGCCGACCCCGACGGAGACGCCGACGGAGACGCCGACGCCGACTCCGACCGTCACCCCGACGGAGACGCCGACCCCGACGGAGACGCCGACGCCGACGGTCACTCCGACCGAGTCGCCGACGCCGACGGAGACGCCGACGCCGACGGTCACCCCGACCGAGACGCCGACGGCGCCGCCGACCCCGACGCCGACGGTCACCCCCACGGCGACGCCGACCCCGACGGTCACCCCGACCGAGACGCCCACGGTTAGGCCGACCCCGACCGCAACGCAGACGCCGACGGCCACTCCGACCGCGACGGTGACCCCGACGGCGACTGCCACTCCTACGCCGATCCCCAGCGGTACGACGACGCCGGGCACGACCGTCTCGCCGGGTGCCGGTGATGGTTCCACCGGTGGTGGCTCGGGCGGTGGCGGCCTGCCGGTGACCGGTGTGCAGGTTGGCCTGATCGGCGGCATCGGCGTGATCATCCTGCTGGTGGGTGGGGCGCTGCTGGTGCTCACGCGTCGCCGCAAGGTGGTCCTGGTCTCGCCGACGGACGAGAAGTCGACCGACTGACCCCGGTGTCCTGACCAGCGGCGCGCACGAGCGGCGCGACCGCGACGGGTGCGATGGCGACAGGCGTTCTGACCGAGGTGTCACGGACGCGGGTACGACGCGAGGGCGGGGTGGGCGACCACCCCGCCCTTTCGCGTACGGGGTGCGGGCCGCCCACCCAGCGAACGTCGGTTGGCGGGCGGCTGGCAGAGTGAGGGGGTGAGCCGTACCCCGCAGGGCCAGCGCGCCAGTCTGGACAAGCAGCCGCACGAGGTCGCCGCGATGTTCGACGGCGTGGCAGAGCGTTACGACCTGACCAACACGGTGATCTCGCTGGGCCAGGATCGCTCCTGGCGGCGGGCCACCCGGGCGGCGCTCGGGCTGCGGCCGGGCGAGCGGGTGCTGGACGTGGGCGCGGGCACCGGCGTCTCGACGCGCGAGCTGGCCCAGTCCGGGGCGTACGCGGTCGGGGTCGACCTGTCCCTGGGCATGTTGCACACCGGCAAGCGGGCCCGGCCCGAGGTGCCGCTGCTGGCGGGCGACGCGCTGCGGCTGCCGTTCGCCGACGCGAGCTTCGACGCGGTGACCATCTCCTTCGCGCTGCGCAACGTCAACGACACCGACGCGGCGCTGCGCGAGCTGGCCCGGGTGACCCGGCCGGGCGGCCGGCTGGTGGTCTGCGAGTTCAGCACCCCGGTCAATCCGGTCTTCCGGACGGTCTACCTGTCGTACCTGATGCGGTCGCTGCCGGCGGTGGCCCGCACGGTGTCGAGCAACCCCGAGGCGTACGTCTATCTCGCCGAGTCGGTCCGCGCCTGGCCGGCGCAGTCCGCGCTGGCCGGCCGGGTGGCCGCGGCCGGGTGGGGGCGCGTGGCGTGGCGCAACCTGACCGGTGGCGTGGTGGCCCTGCACCGGGGGATCCGCGAGTAGCTGGCGGACCGCACCAATCGGCACTGACAATTATTCAGGTTCCGTAAATATCGGACTTGGTCCACTTTGCCCGGTACGCTCGATCGCATGACCGGAGCAGACCCGGCGGACCCGGTGGCCGCGACCGATGACGACGCGGCCGAGCTCATCTCCCAGTTGCGCCAGTTGGCCGGGGCCGACCCGGTGGAGGTCCGGCAGGTGGTCGCCGAGGTTCTGGCGGCACTGGACCGGGCGGCGGGTGGGGCGCTCCGCGAGCATCTACCGGAGACAATTCGGGTCGATGCGGGCCTGGACGCCTCCAGCCCGGCCTGACACCTGACCGCTGTGGACGGTGGTGAGGTGTCACATCGGCGAGTTAGGTACCCCTGATCCTGCGCTGGTATGACGCCGGTCATACACTCGTCCCGTCTGGCTTGTGAAGCATTTCACGAGCGTGCGGGAGGAGGCGCGGATGACCGCGGTGGAACATGACGCCGACGTCATTGTCGTGGGCGCCGGTCCCGGTGGATCAGCGACTGCGTACCACCTGGCCCGGCACGGCGTACGGGTGCTGTTGTTGGAGAAGACCGAGTTCCCCCGGGAGAAGGTCTGCGGCGACGGGTTGACCCCGCGCGCGGTGCGCCAGCTCATCCGCATGGGTGTGGACACCTCGCCCGAGGCGGGCTGGCTGCACAACCGCGGCCTGCGGGTCATCGGCGGTGGGGTGCGCCTCGAACTGGACTGGCCGGAGCTGGCCAGCTTCCCCAACTACGGTCTGGTGCGCACGCGCCTGGACTTCGACGACCTGCTCGCCCAGAGGGCGGTGGCTGCCGGCGCGAAGCTTCGGACCAGCGTCAACGTGCTGGGCCCGGTGCTCGACGGCGATGGCCGCGTCACCGGCGTCGAGGCGGAGGTCGGGCCGGGCAAGGAGCCCACCACCTTCCACGCCCCGCTGGTCGTCGCGGCGGACGGCGTCTCCGGCCGGTTCCCGCTGGCGCTCGGGCTGGCCAAGCGGGAGGACCGGCCGATCGGTGTCGCCGTCCGCCGCTACTACCGCTCGCCGGCCAAGCACGAGGACAACTACCTGGAGTCCTGGCTGGAGCTGCGCAGCAAGGACAGCGGTGACAACCTGCTGCCCGGGTACGGCTGGATCTTCGGCCTCGGTGACGGGCGGGTCAACGTCGGGCTCGGCGTGCTCAACTCGTCCTCGGCGTTCGGCAAGACCAACTACCGCCGGCTGCTGACCGACTGGCTCGCCAACACCCCCGAGGACTGGGGGATGACCGACGAGACCAACGCCGACGGCCCGATCCTCGGTGCCGCGCTGCCGATGGGCTTCAACCGGGTGCCCCACTACACCCGGGGAGTGCTGCTGGTCGGCGACTCGGGCGGCATGGTGAACCCGTTCAACGGCGAGGGCATCGCGTACGCGATGGAGTCCGGCGAACTGGCCGCGGAGGTCGTGGTCCAGGCTCTCGCCCGGCCGGCCGGCCCGGAACGCGAGCGCGCGCTGCTGGCGTACCCGAACGAGTTGAAGGCCCGGCTCGGTGGCTACTACCGGCTGGGCGGCATCTTCGTGAAACTGATCGGCCGCCCCGAGATCATGCGGATCGCCACCAAACACGGCATGCCACACCCGACGCTGATGCGTTTCGTGCTCAAGCTGTTGGCCAACCTGACCGACCCGCGCGGCGGGGACGCGATGGATCGGGTCATCAACGCGATGACGAAGGCCGCCCCAGCCGTATAAGTAGGACGGCATCGGTGCTGGTCAAGGCCCCGATGCCGACAAAGATCGACCCCCGCCGACTGCCACTGCGAGGGACGTGAATAGTGTGATTTTCGTCAAGCACCGAGGGCAGGGAAGGACGAGCAGGAGAAAACGATGTCGCTCTCGCCTTACGCACCGATCATCGGGCTGTTCGCCCTCGCCGCGGCGTTCTCGCTGTTTTCCGTCGGCGCCGCCCGCTTCGCCGGTCCCCGTCGCTACAACAAGGCCAAACTCGAGGCTTACGAGTGCGGCATCGAGCCCAGCCCGCAGCCGGTCGGCGGCGGGCGGTTCCCGATCAAGTTCTACCTGACGGCGATGCTCTTCATCGTCTTCGACATCGAGATCATCTTCCTCTACCCCTGGGCGGTCTCGTTCGACGCTCTGCCGATCTTCGGCTTCGTGGAGATGGTCCTGTTCATCGTCGCGGTCTTCGTTGCGTACGCCTACGTGTGGCGGCGCGGCGGCCTGGACTGGGACTGAGGAAGGAACGTCAGATGGGCATCGAGGAGAAGCTTCCCGCCGGCGTCCTGCTCACCTCGGTGGAGAAGCTGGTCAACTGGTCTCGGAAGTCGTCCGTGTGGGGCGCCACCTTCGGCCTGGCCTGCTGCGCCATCGAGATGATGGCCGCCGGTGGTCCGCACTACGACATGGGCCGCTGGGGCATGGAGGTCTTCCGGGCGTCGCCCCGGCAGGCCGACCTGATGATCGTGGCCGGCCGGGTGAGTCAGAAGATGGCCCCGGTGCTGCGCCAGATCTACGACCAGATGGCCGAGCCGCGCTGGGTGCTCTCGATGGGCGTCTGCGCCAGCAGCGGCGGCATGTTCAACAACTACGCGATCGTGCAGGGCGTCGACCACGTGGTGCCGGTCGACATGTACCTGCCCGGCTGCCCGCCCCGGCCGGAGATGCTCATCGACGCGATCCTCAAGCTCCGCGAGAAGATCATGTATGAGCCGCTGGGCCCGAACGGCCGCAAGATGCTGGCGGCCCGCCAGGAGCGCGGCGACGTTCCGATCGTCCCCTACGGCTCGATGCCCTCCTCGTACCGCAGCGACAAGGCCCGGCGCGCCGAGTGGACCCGGGCGGTCCGCGAGGGCCGCGAGGAGCAGCTGCGCATCGAGAACTGGATGAACGCTCAGAACCACCTCCACCCGCAGGCAGGCCCGAAATGACGTCACCCACCGACAAGCCAAACGACGGCGGGGTGCCGGTACCGGTCACTCCGGTCGGCGCCAGCAGCACCGCCCCGGCGGAGTACCCGCCGGCCAGCCCGGCGGGGCGCGGCATGTTCGGCAACCAGGGCACCGGCGACGTGTCCGGCTACGGCGGCCTGGTCCGCCAGCGCCAGCCCATCGAAGAGGCGTCCCGGCCGTACGGGGGCTACTTCGACGAGGTCCGCGACGCGCTGGAGGAGGCGTACCCGGCCTTCAACGACGCCATCGAGAAGGTGGTGGTCGACCGGGGTGAGCTGACCCTGCACGTACGCCCGGAGCGGATCGCCGAGGTGTGCCAGGTGATGCGGGACGACCTGGCGCTGCGCTTCGAGCTGTGCTCCTCGGTGTCCGGTGTGGACTACCTCGGTGCCGACGAGCGTCGGCTGCACGTGGTGTACCTGCTCACCTCGATGACGTACCGGCGGCGGGTCCGGCTGGAGGCCGCGGTCTCCGTCGAAGCCCCGCACCTGCCCAGCGTGACCGCCGTCTACCCGACGGCGGACTGGCAGGAGCGCGAGGCGTACGACATGTTCGGCATCGTCTTCGACGGCCACCCCAACCTGACCCGGATCCTCATGCCGGATGACTGGGAGGGCCACCCGCAGCGTAAGGACTACCCACTCGGCGGCGTGCCCGTCGAGTACAAGGGCGCGGAGATCCAGCCGCCGAGCGAGCGGAGGTCGTACCAGTGACGACGTCGAACTACGCCAGCGAGCGCGAGACCGACGAGGGTCGGGTCTTCACCGTCACCGGTGGGGACTGGGACACCATCGTCTCGGGCACCGACCCGATCAACGACGAGCGGATCGTCGTCAACATGGGTCCGCAGCACCCGTCCACGCACGGCGTGCTGCGGCTGATCCTGGAGCTGGAGGGCGAGACGGTCCGCGAGGCCCGCTCGGTCATCGGCTACCTGCACACCGGCATCGAGAAGAACCTCGAATACCGCAACTGGGTCCAGGGTTCGACGTTCGTGACCCGGATGGACTACCTCGCCCCGATCTTCAACGAGACGGCGTACGCCCTCGCGGTCGAGAAGCTGCTCGGCATCACCGACGACATCACCGAGCGGGCCACCACGATCCGCGTGCTGATGATGGAGCTCAACCGGATCTCGTCGCACCTGGTCTGGCTGGCCACCACCGGCATGGAGCTGGGCGCGATCTCGATCATGTTGTACGGCTTCCGCGAGCGGGAGTACATCCTCGACATCTTCGAGACCATCACCGGCCTGCGCATGAACCACGCGTACGTGCGGCCGGGCGGTGTGGCGCAGGACGTGCCGGACGAGGCGATCGTCAAGATCCGCGAGTTCCTCAAGATGATGCCGAAGAAGCTCAAGGAGTACGAGGACCTCCTCTCCGGCCAGCCGATCTGGACCGAGCGGACGAAGGGCGTCGCGGTGCTGGACGTCACCGGCTGCGTGGCGCTCGGCATCACCGGCCCGGTGCTTCGCTCCGCCGGCCTCGCCTGGGATCTGCGCAAGACCATGCCGTACTGCGGCTACGAGACGTACGAGTTCGACGTGCCGACCCACCCCGACGGTGACGTGTGGGGTCGCTACCAGGTCCGGCTCGCCGAGATCCGGGAGTCGATGAAGCTGGTCGAGCAGGCGCTGGACCGGCTCCGTCCCGGCCCGGTGATGGTCGCCGACCGCAAGATCGCCTGGCCGGCGCAGCTCGCCATCGGCGTGGACGGCATGGGTAACTCGCTGGAGCACGTCGCGAAGATCATGGGTCAGTCGATGGAGTCGCTGATCCACCACTTCAAGCTGGTGACCGAGGGCTTCCGGGTCCCGCCCGGCCAGGTGTACGTCGCCATCGAGGCGCCCCGCGGCGAGCTGGGCGTCCACGCGGTCTCCGACGGCGGCACCCGGCCCTACCGGGTGCACTACCGGGAGCCCAGCTTCGTCAACCTCCAGGCCCTCCCGGCGATGGCCGAGGGCGGTCTGATCGCCGACGTGATCGCCGGCGGCGCCTCGTTGGACCCGGTGATGGGTGGGTGTGACCGATGACGACGACTTTCAGTGACGAGACCCGGGAGCGGGCGCGCGACATCATCGCCCGTTACCCGGCGGACCGGTCCCGCTCGGCGTTGCTGCCGCTGCTGCACCTGGTCCAGGCCGAAGAGGGGTACGTCTCCCCGGCCGGGGTCGCGTTCTGCGCCGAGGTGCTGGGGCTGAACAAGGCCCAGGTCGGCGCGGTGGCCACCTTCTACACGATGTACAAGCGCAAGCCGACCGGTGACTTTTTGGTCAGCGTCTGCACCAACACGATGTGCAACGTGCTCGGTGGCCAGGAGGTCTACGACACCCTCGCCGAGCACCTGGGCGTCGGGCACGACGAGACCACGGCGGACGGCACGATCACGCTGGAGCACGCCGAGTGCCTGGCGGCGTGTGACTACGGCCCGGTGATGACCGTCAACTACGACTTCTTCGACGGCGTGGACGCCTCCACCGCTGTCGGTGTGGTGGACGAGTTGCGGGCCGGCGGTCGGCCGATGCCGACCCGGGGCGCCCGGCTCTGCACGCTGAAGGAGATGGCGGTGCAGCTCGCCGGTTTCGCCGACGAGCGCGACGGTGCGGTCGCCGACGGCGGGCCGGGCGAGCCCACCCTGCGCGGGCTGCGGTTGGCCCAGCAACACGGCGTCTCGGTGCCGGGCTTCGACCCGAACACCCCGATCCGCAGCAAGGCCGAGGCCGACAAGGCTGCCGCCGAGGCGAAGGCGAAGGCGGAGGCCGCCAAGCCGGCGCCCGTCGAGGCCAGCGCCGCGCCGGTCAAGGGCGGCGACGGGGCGTCCGCCCCGACGGGGGCCGGAGTCACCGGGCCGGCAGAGGCCAGTGACAGCCCCGGCACGAAGGTCCCGACGGACGGCACCGGCACCGCGTCCGAGGCTGGCGACGCGCGGTCGGCCGAGGCCGCCGGCGTGGCGGCCAACGCGCCGGCCAGCGACGGCAAGCCCGCCGGCGACGAGGCCGGGGCGCAGGAGCGCAACCTCACCGAAGCGAAGGCTGGGACGGACGCCGACGGCGCCGGCCCGGCGGACGCGAACGAAACGGGGGCCCAGAAGTGACCACTCCCCGCCCGGAGACGCTGGCCAAGCTGACGCCGGTGCTGACCAAGCGCTGGCTGTCGCCGGACGCCTGGCGCATCGGCACGTACGAGCAGTTGGACGGCTACGCCGCGCTGCGCAAGGCGCTCAAGGCCCACCCGGACGACCTGATCCAGCTGATCAAGGACTCCGGGCTGCGGGGCCGGGGCGGCGCAGGCTTCCCGACCGGCCTCAAGTGGGGCTTCATCCCGCAGGGCGACGGCAAGCCGCACTACCTGGTGGTCAACGCCGACGAGGGCGAGCCGGGCACCTGCAAGGACCTGCCGCTGATGACCCACGACCCGCACGCGCTGGTCGAGGGCGTCATCATCGCCTCGTACGCGATCCGGGCCGCCCGCGCCTACATCTACATCCGGGGCGAGGCGGTGCACGCCGCGCGCCGGCTGCGCAACGCGGTCCAGGAGGCGTACGACAAGGGTTACCTGGGCCGGAACATCCTGCGCAGTGGCTACGACCTGGAGCTGGTGGTGCACTCCGGCGCCGGGGCGTACATCTGCGGCGAGGAGACGGCGCTGCTGGACTCGCTGGAGGGGTTCCGGGGTCAGCCCCGGCTGCGCCCGCCGTTCCCGGCCACCCACGGCCTGTACGCGAGCCCGACGGTGGTGAACAACGTCGGCACCATCGCCAGCGTGCCGCCGATCGTGCTCGGTGGGGCCGACTGGTGGAAGAGCATGGGCACCGAGAAGTCCTCCGGGCCGATGATCTACTCGCTCTCCGGCCGGGTCGTCAACCCGGGCCAGTACGAGTGCTCGATGGGTGTCACGCTGCGCGAGCTGCTGGAGTTGGCCGGTGGCATGCATCCCGGCCACAACCTGCGGTTCTGGACCCCGGGCGGCTCGTCCACCCCGCTGCTCGCCGCCGAGCACCTGGACGTGCCACTGGACTTCGAGGGGGTGGCGGCGGCCGGCTCGATCCTCGGCACCACGGCCACCCAGATCTTCTCCGACCAGGACTGCCCGGTCTACGCGACGTACCGGTGGCTGGAGTTCTACCACCATGAGTCGTGCGGCAAGTGCACCCCGTGCCGTGAGGGCAACTACTGGATGGTCCGGGTCTACCGGCGGATCCTCGCCGGTCAGGGCACCCACGAAGACCTGGACACCCTGCTGGACACCTGCGACAACATCCTCGGCCGCTCGTTCTGCGGTCTGGGTGACGGCGCGACCAGCTCGGTGACCTCCTCGCTGCAGTACTTCAAGCAGGACTACCTCGACTACATCGAGGGTCGGACCGCACCCAAGCTGTCGGAGAAGACCCTGGTAGGGGCGCACTGATGACCGACGTAGCCAAGCAGACCGAGACCGTCACCCTCACCATCGACGGCGTCGAGGTCACCGCCCCCAAGGGGACGCTGCTGATCCGGGTCGCCGAGCAGATGGGCACCGAGATCCCCCGGTTCTGCGACCACCCGCTGCTGGCCCCGGCCGGCGCGTGCCGGCAGTGTCTGGTCGAGGTGGAGGGCCAGCGCAAGCCGGTCGCCTCCTGCACCCAGACCGTCGCCGACGGCATGGTGGTGCGTACCCAGATCACCTCCCCGGTCGCCAAGAAGGCGCAGGAGGGGGTGATGGAGCTGCTGCTGCTCAACCACCCGCTGGACTGCCCGATGTGTGACAAGGGCGGCGAGTGCCCGCTCCAGAACCAGGCGATGTCCACCGGCCGCACCGACTCGCGCTTCCACGAGCACAAGCGGGAGTACGAGAAGCCGATGGCGATCAGCAGCCAGGTGCTGCTGGACCGCGAGCGTTGCGTGCTCTGCCAGCGGTGCACCCGGTTCTCGGAGGAGATCGCCGGCGACAAGTTCATCGACCTGATGGGCCGGTCGTCCGCCGAGGAGATCAACATCTACCGGGACGACGCGTACGGCGAAGAGGGCGACGCCGGGGACGTCCCGTTCAACTCCTACTTCTCCGGCAACACGGTGCAGATCTGCCCGGTGGGTGCGCTGACCGGTGCCCAGTACCGTTTCCGCGCCCGCCCGTTCGACCTGGTCTCCAGCCCGAGCGTCTGCGAGCACTGCTCGGCGGGCTGCGGGCAGCGCACCGACTGGCGGCGTGGCAAGGTGCTGCGCCGGCTGGCCGGCGACGAGCCGGCGGTGAACGAGGAGTGGAACTGCGACAAGGGCCGCTGGGGCTTCCAGTACACCCGGGCCGCCGACCGGCTGACCACTCCGCTGGTCCGGGACGAGCGCACCGGTGAGCTGCGGGAGGCGTCCTGGAGTGAGGCGCTCACCGTCGCCGCCGAAGGGCTGCACATCGCTCGCGAGAGCGGGCAGGGCACCGCGGTGCTCACCGGCGGCCGGCTGACCGTCGAGGACGCGTACGCCTACGCCAAGTTCGCCCGTGTCGCGCTGAACACCAACGACATCGACTTCCGGGCCCGCCCGGTCTCCCGCGAGGAGGCCGACTTCCTGGCCAGCTCGGTCGCCGGGGTCACCGACGTCACCTACACCGACGTGGAGAACGCGCCAGCGGTGGTGCTGGTGGGCCTGGAGCCCGAGGAGGAGTGCCCGATCCTCTTCCTTCGGCTGCGCAAGGCGTACCTGAAGAAGACTCTGACCGTGTACGCGCTGGCGCCCTTCGCCACCCGCGGCCTGGAGAAGCTCGGTGCCAAGCTGGCCCGGGTGGTGCCGGGCGAGGAGGCCAGCGTGCTCGCCGAGCACGCCACGGTCAGCGAGGCGCTCAGCGCACCGGGCGCGATCCTGATCGTCGGCGAGCGGCTGGCCAGCGTGCCGGGTGGACTGTCCGCCGCCGCCGATGTGGCCCGACGTACCGGCGCGAAGCTGGCCTGGGTGCCGCGGCGCGCTGGTGACCGCGGCGCTGTCGACGCGGGCTGCCTGCCCAACCTGCTCCCCGGTGGACGCCTGGTCACCGAGCCGGCCGCCCGGGCCGAGCTGGGTGAGGCGTGGGACATCCCGGCCGGGGTGATCCCGAGCCAGGCCGGTCGGGACACCGACGGCATCCTTGCCGCGGCCGCCAACGGGCAGCTCGGCGCGCTTGTCGTCGGCGGTGTCGACCCGGCCGACCTGGCCGACCCGCGACTGGCCGAGTCCGCCCTGGACGCGGTGCCGTTCCTAGTCAGCCTCGAGCTGCGGGCCAGCGCGGTGACCCGGCGGGCGAACGTGGTGCTGCCGGTCGCCCCGGTGGCCGAGAAGGCCGGAAGCTTCCTGGACTGGGAAGGCCGGCTGCGCCCGTTCGAGGCGGTGCTGAACACCTCCGCGATGACCGACGGCCGGGTGCTCGACGCGCTGGCCGCGCTGCTCGACGTACGCCTCGGCACGGCCGACGTGCTGAGCGTGCGTCGTGAGCTGGGCACGCTGCCGGCGACGCGGATGTCCCGGCCGGCCGCGCCGTCGGTCGCACCGGGCCGCGTGCCGCAGCCGAACGCCGGGGAGGCCGTGCTGGCCACCTGGCACCAGCTGGTGGACCTCGGCACCCTGACCGAGGGCGACGAGAACCTCGCCGGGACCGCCCGCCCGCCGGTGGTCCGGCTGGGTAAGGGCACCGCCGAGGCACTCGGTGTGGTCGACGGTGACGCGGTCACTGTCGGCACCGACCGGGGGGCACTGACCCTGCCGGCGGAACTCACCGAGATGCCGGACGGCGTGGTCTGGCTGCCGACCAACTCACCCGGCTCGACCGTGCGGCGCAGCCTCGGGGCGACGTCCGGCGCGGTCGTCCGGATCTCCGTCCCCGCACCGAGTACGGCCATCCCGGCCGGACGCGTGGCGGCCGACGAGACCGGTCTCCCGGGTCCGCTCCTCAACTCCGGGGGTAACCAGTGAGTGCGAGGAGTGAACGAGCGCAGCGAGTGAGCCCCGCAGTCGCGAACGAAAGGTGGGCACAGTGAGTCCCTCCTACCTCGCCCAGGATCCGACGCTGGCCGACTTCGGCCGGGATCCGTGGTGGCTGGTCCTCGGCAAGATTGTCTTCGCGTTCGCCTTCGGTCTGCTGGCCACCCTGCTCGGTGTCTGGTTCGAACGGCGCGTGGTCGGTTACATGCAGGTGCGGCCCGGCCCCAACCAGGTCGGCCCGTTCGGCCTGCTGCAGACCCTCGCCGACGGCCTGAAGATGGCCTTCAAGGAGGACATCCTGCCGAAGGCGGCCGACAAGGTCGTCTACTTCTTCGCCCCGACCATCTCGGTGATCTGCGCGGTCACCGCCCTGTCGGTGGTGCCGTTCGGCCCGATGGTGAGCATCTTCGGTCACCACACGCCGTTGCAGGTCACCGATGTGCCGGTGGCGGTGCTGCTGCTGCTGGCCTGCTCCTCGATGGGCGTCTACGGCATCGTGCTCGGCGGCTGGGCCTCGGGCTCGACGTACCCGCTGCTGGGTGGTCTCCGGTCGAGCGCCCAGATGATCTCGTACGAGGTCGCGATGGGGCTCAGCATCGTGGCGGTCTTCATGACCGCCGGCACGATGAGCACCAGCGGGATCGTCGCCGCTCAGGGCGACGGCACCGAGCTGACCGTCTTCGGCCAGACCATCCCGGCACCGGGCTGGTACGCGATCCTGCTGCTGCCGAGCTTCATCATCTTCTTCATCGCCACAGTGGGTGAGACCAACCGGGCGCCGTTCGACCTGCCCGAGGCCGAGTCCGAGCTGGTCGCCGGCTTCATGACGGAATACAGCTCGCTGAAGTTCGCGCTCTTCATGCTCAGCGAGTACGTCGCGATGGTGACCATGTCCGCTGTCACCACCACGCTGTTCCTGGGCGGTTGGCGGGCACCCTGGCCGATCACCATCTGGGAGGGCGCCAACTCCGGTTGGTGGCCGATGCTCTGGTTCTTCGGCAAGGTGATCGCCCTGGTCTTCGTCTTCGTGTGGTTGCGTGGCACGCTGCCCCGGCTGCGGTACGACCAGTTCATGCGGCTCGGCTGGAAGGTGCTGCTGCCGATCAACCTGGCCTGGATCCTGGTCCTGTCGGGCCTGCGCTCCATCGAGGACTGGGACACCCGCGGCAAGGTGATCGCCGTTGGCATCCCGGCCGGCATCCTGCTGATCGCCACGATCTTCTGGCCCAGCCGGCGCCCGACGCCGAAGCCGACGACGCAGGAACAGGTCGACAACCGGCCGCACGGGAGCTTCCCGCTGCCACCGATGGATCTTCAGGTACCACCGAGCCCGCGCATCACGCGCGTGGTCGCCGAGCGGGAGCCGGCCAACATCGTTGCCGGCTCGGACTCCAGGGAGGTGTGACGTGGGCGCGATCACCGGAACGTTCAAGGGATTCGGTGTCACCTTCTCGCACATGTTCAGGAAGGTCGTCACGACCGACTACCCGTTCAAGCCGCCGGTGTCGGCGCCGCGCTACCACGGGCGGCACATCCTCAACCGGCACCCGGACGGCCTGGAGAAGTGCATCGGCTGCGAGCTGTGCGCCTGGGCCTGCCCGGCGGACGCGATCTACGTCGAGGGTGGCGACAACACCGACGAGGAGCGCTTCTCGCCGGGTGAGCGGTACGCCAGCATCTACCAGATCAACTACGCCCGCTGCATCTTCTGCGGGCTGTGCATCGAGGCCTGCCCGACCCGGTCGCTCACCATGAGCAACGAGTACGAGTTGGCGCGGGACAACCGGCAGGACCTGATCTTCACCAAGGAGCAGTTGCTCGCGCCGTTGCTGGAGGGCATGGAGCAGCCTCCGCACCCGATGCGGCTGGGTGACAGCGAGAAGGACTACTACGTCGGCGCGCTGGACAACCCGGGCACCTCCGCCGGTGCGGAGACGTCCCCGAAGGGCCCCGGCCGTTACCAGGTCGAGGAGCACCCCGGCGTGACGTTCCCGGGCGCCGAGCAGGCCGCCCAGCGCGTGGCGGGCGGCAAGGGAGAGGGAGCATGACCACGTCTACGGTGCTCGCCGCGGCGGGTTCGGTCTCCACCGGTGAGGCGGTCACCTTCTGGATCCTCGCCCCGCTCGCGCTGATCGGCGGGATCGGGATGGTGGCCGCGCGCAACGCCGTGCACTCGGCGCTGTGGCTGGTGCTGACAATGCTCTGCCTGGGCGTGTTCTACGTGCTCCAGGCCGGCCCGTTCATCGGCATGGTGCAGATCATCGTCTACACCGGCGCGATCATGATGCTCTTCCTCTTCGTGCTGATGCTGGTCGGCAGGGACTCGACGGACTCGCTGATCGAGACGCTGCGCGGCCAGCGCGTCGCCGCGATCGTGCTCGGCCTGGGCTTCGCCGGTCTGGTCGGCACCGGCCTCTACCAGGCGCTGGACCGGACCAACACGGTCGGTCTGGAGCAGGTCAACGCCGAGGGCAACGTGCAGGGCATCGCCCGGCTGCTGTTCACCAAGTACGTCTTCGCGTTCGAGCTGACCTCGGCGCTGCTGATCACCGCGGCGGTCGGTGCCATGGTGCTGGCCCACGTCGAGCGGCGGAAGCAGGACAAGGTCGACCAGGTGTCCACCATGAAGGCACGCTTCGCCCCGGGCAACTACCCCGGCCCGAAGCCGGGCCCCGGCGTCTTCGCGACCTCCTCCTCGGTGGCCACCCCGGCCCGGCTGCCCGACGGCCGCCTGACCGACCGCAGCACCCCGGCGATCCTTCCGCAGCGCGAGCTGACCGCCGAGGAGACCTCGCTGAAGGGGACGGACAAGTAATGGGATCGTTCTTCTCGGTCGAGCCGACCTACTACCTCGTGCTCGCCGCGGTGCTGTTCACCATCGGCGCCGCCGGGGTGCTGGTCCGGCGCAACGCGCTCGTGCTGTTCATGTGCGTGGAGCTGATGCTCAACGCGGCCAACCTGACGCTGGTCACCTTCAGCCGGATCAACGGTGACCTCAACGGCCAGATCATGGCGTTCTTCGTGATGGTGGTGGCGGCGGCCGAGGTCGTGGTCGGGCTCGCGATCATCATGTCCATCTTCCGGACGCGACGCTCGGCGAGTGTCGACGACGCCAACCTGCTCAAGTACTAGAGGGGTCCACCGGTGGAAGAGACTGTGGAATACGCCCAGGCCACGGGGCTGCTTGGGGGCGTCTGGCTGCTGGTGGCGATCCCGCTGCTCAGCGCGGCAATCCTGCTGCTGCTCGGCCGCCGGGCCGACCGCTGGGGGCACTGGTTGGGCGTCGCCGCCATCGGCGCGGCGTTCGTGCTCGGCCTGAGCTTCTTCTTCCAGCTGCGTGGCCTGGAGAACAAGTCCGTCGAGCTGAGCCTCTGGGACTTCATCGCCGTCGGTGATCTGCGCGTCGACTTCGGCCTGCTGTTCGACCCGCTGGCCGCGGTCTTCGTACTGCTGATCACCGGGGTGGGTTTCCTGATCCACCTGTACGCGGTGGAGTACATGTCGCACGACGCGGGCCGTCGTCGGTTCTTCGCGTACTTCAACCTGTTCGTCGCGGCGATGCTGCTGCTGGTCCTCGGCAACAACTACGTGATGCTGTACTTCGGCTGGGAGGGCGTCGGTCTGGCGTCGTACCTGCTGATCTCCTTCTGGACCGAGCGGCCGAGCGCGGCCACCGCCGGCAAGAAGGCGTTCCTGATGAACCGGGTCGGCGACGCCGGCCTGGCCATCGGCATCTTCATCATGTTCGCCACCCTGGGCACCACCCAGTACGACGAGGTGTTCAACGGTGTCGGCGCGCTGACCGGCACCACGGTGCTGGTCCTCGGCCTGTTGCTGCTGCTCGGGGCGGCCGGCAAGTCCGGTCAGTTCCCGCTCCAGGCCTGGTTGCCGGACGCGATGGAGGGCCCGACCCCCGTGTCGGCGCTCATCCACGCCGCCACCATGGTCACCGCGGGCGTCTACCTGATCGCCCGGTCCAACCCGATCTTCTCGGCCAACTCGACGCTGCAACTCGTGGTGGTCAGCGTCGGCGCGCTCACCCTGCTGATCGGCTGCATCATCGGTGCTGCCAAGGACGACATCAAGCGGGTGCTCGCCTGGTCGACGGTGAGCCAGATCGGCTACATGTTCCTCGGTGTCGGCCTCGGCGGCGCGGCGTACGCGCTGGCCATCGTGCACCTGCTGGCGCACGGCTTCTTCAAGGCCAACATGTTCCTGGGCGCGGGCTCGGTCATGCACGGGATGAAGGACCAGGTCGACATCCGCCGCTTCGGTGGGCTGTCCAAGTACATGAAGATCACCTGGTTGACCTTCATGATGGGTTGGCTGGCCATCATCGGCATGTTCCCCTTCTCGGGCTTCTTCTCCAAGGAGCCGATCATCGTGGCCGCCTTCGAGCGGGAGGACTGGACCGCCTGGCTCTTCGGCGGTGCGGCACTGCTCGGCGCCGGGCTCACCGCGTTCTACATGACGCGGCTGTTCGTCCTCACGTTCCACGGGCCGCAGCGGTGGACCGAGGACATCGAGCACCCGCACGAGTCGCCGAAGCTGATGACCATCCCGCTGATCCTGCTGGCGGTCGGGTCGGTCGGCGCCGGCTTCCTGCTCGCCACGTCCGTTCCGGACTGGTTGACGGAGACCGCCGGACTGGGCGGCGAGCACGCAGAGCACGAGGCGGTCCTCTCGCACACCGTGATCACCATCCTGTCGCTGCTGGTGACAGTGCTCGGTGCCGGGCTCGCCTGGTTCCTGTTCCGCGCCGGCACCGCCACCGCGCCGCAGCCGGCCGGGGTGCTGGTCACCGCCGCCCGGCGCAACCTCTACACCGACACGGTCAACGAGGCGGTCTTCGAGAAGCCGGGCATCTTCCTCACCCGGGCGCTGGTGTACCTCGACAACCGGGGCATCGACGGGCTCGTCAACGGGCTCGCCGCCGCGGTCGGCGGTGGCTCGGGTCGCCTCCGTCGGATGCAGACCGGCTTTGTCCGCTCGTACGCCACCTCGATCCTGGCCGGTGCGCTGCTGGTGATGGCGGCGTTCCTGGCGGTGCAGGCGGGGTGGTTGGCGTGATCGACCTCTTTCCGGCCGCCCCCGCCGGCGGACCACGCAGTGACGACGGAGGTAAGGCCGCATAATGTCCAACTTCCCGTTCCTCTCGGTGCTCACCGTGGCGCCGCTGGTGGGCGCCCTGGTGGTGGCCTTCCTGCCGCGCCACCGCCCGGAGCTGGCCAAGCAGGTGGCGTTCGCCTGGTCGCTGCTCGTGCTGGTGCTCTCGGTGGTGATGTGGGTCAGCTTCAACGCCGGCGGTGACCGGTTCCAGTTCCGCGAGTCGTACTCCTGGATCCCGAACTGGGGGGTCAGCTTCACCTTCGCCGCCGACGGCATCGCGCTGGTGATGCTGATGCTGATCGCGGTGCTGGTGCCGCTGGTGATCCTGGCGTCCTGGCACGACGCGGAGTCGTCGAAGCGGTCGGTGCCTGTCTACTTCGCGCTGCTGCTGGTCCTCGAGTGCACGATGATCGGCGTCTTCGCAGCCGCCGACGTCTTCCTGTTCTACGTGTTCTTCGAGGTCATGCTGGTGCCGATGTACTTCCTCATCGGCAGCTACGGCGGCCACCAGCGGCAGTACGCGGCGGTGAAGTTCTTCCTCTACTCGCTCGTCGGCGGTCTGTTCATGCTGGCCGCGGTGATCGGCCTGTGGGTGGTCGGCGGGAAGACCTTCGACTGGCAGGCGCTCTCGCAGGTCGACATCAGCACCGGCACCGAGCGATGGCTGTTCCTCGGCTTCTTCCTCGCGTTCGCCATCAAGGCGCCGTTCTTCCCGTTCCACACCTGGTTGCCCGATGCCGGTGGCGCCGCCCCGGCGGGGGCGGCGGCGCTGCTCGTCGGCGTGCTGGACAAGGTCGGCACCTTCGGCATCCTGCGCTACTGCCTGCCGCTGTTCCCGGAGGCGTCGAAGTGGTTCGCGCCGTGGGCGCTGGCCCTGGGCGTGATCGGCATCGTCTACGCCGCGCTGCTGGCGGTCGGCCAGAACGACCTCAAGCGGCTGGTGTCGTACACCTCGATCGCGCACTTCGGCTTCATCGGCGTAGGCATCTTCGCCTTCACCACCCAGGCCGGCACCGGCGCGGTGCTCTACATGCTCAACCACGGGCTGGCCACCGGCCTGCTCTTCCTGGTGGTGGGCATGCTGATCTCCCGGCGTGGTTCGTCGCTGATCAGCGACTTCGGTGGCGCCGGCAAGCTCGTCCCGGTGCTCGCCGGTGTGCTCTTCTTCGCCGGTCTCGCCTCGCTCGCGCTGCCCGGCACGGCGCCGTTCATCTCCGAGTTCCTGGTGCTGATCGGCACGTTCACAGTGAACAAGCCGGTCGCGGTGATCGCCACGCTCGGCATCATCCTGGCCGCCGCGTACGTGCTGTGGATGGTGCAGCGCACCACCCAGGGCACCCTCAACCCGGCGCTGACCGAGGTCGACGGGATGCGCAAGGACCTCAACCTGCGCGAGAAGGTCGTGGTCGCCCCGCTGATCGCGCTGATCGTGCTGCTCGGCTTCTTCCCCAAGCCGGTCACTGACGTGATCAACCCCGCCGTCCAGGCGACAATGGACGACATCGGCAGAACCGACCCGGCGCCGTCCGTGGGCGGCACCGTCCAGGAGGCGGCAAAGTGACCGAGTTGAAGCTGCCGTCGATCGACTACGCGGCGATCTCTCCGATCCTGATCATGCTGGGCACCGCGTTGCTCGGCGTGCTGGTCGAGGCCCTGGTGCCTCGTCGCTGGCGGCACGTGGTGCAGTTGACGCTGGCGCTGCTCGCCGTGCTCGCGGCACTGACCATGGTGGTCCTCAGCGCCGATGAGCGGATCATCACGGCGGGCCAGGCGCTCGCGATCGACGGGCCGACGCTCTTCCTCCAGGGCGCGATCCTGGTGCTGGCCGCCATGGCGCTGCTGCTGATCGGTGACCGCTCGGTCGAGCGGGGCGGGGCGTTCGTCGCCCAGGCCGCGGTGACCGCGGAGTCGGCCGACGACCGGCGGCAGGCCGAGGGTCGCAACGGTCTCACCGAGGTCTACCCGCTGACCACGTTCGCGATCGGCGGCATGCTGATCTTCGTGGCGGCGAACGACCTGCTGACCATGTTCATCGCCCTCGAGGTGTTCTCCCTGCCGCTCTACCTGCTCTGCGCGCTGGCCCGTCGCCGGCGTCTGCTGAGTCAGGAGGCGGCGATGAAGTACTTCCTGCTCGGCGCGTACGCCTCGGCGTTCTTCCTGTTCGGCGTGGCCCTGATCTACGGCTTCACCGCCGGAATCCCGGGCCGCACGGCCGGCGTCGACTTCGCCACCATCCACGCGGCGGTGGGTGAGTCGCCGGCCAGCCCGGTGCTGCTCTTCGCCGGCATGGCGCTGCTCGCCATCGGTCTGCTCTTCAAGGCCGCTGCGGCCCCGTTCCACGTCTGGACCCCGGACGTCTACCAGGGCGCTCCGACCCCGGTCACCGGGTTCATGGCGGCCTGCACCAAGGTCGCCGCGTTCGGTGCCCTGCTGCGCGTCTTCCAGGTCGCGTTCGCCGACGCCAACTGGGACTTCACCCCGGTCCTCGGCGCGGTGGCGGTGCTGACGATGCTCATCGGCGCGGTGCTCGCGGTCACCCAGACCGACATCAAGCGGCTGCTCGCGTACTCCTCGATCGCCAACGCCGGCTACCTGCTGGTCGGTGTGTTGGCACCGAGCCGCGACGGGCTCGCCGGCACGATGTTCTACCTGGTCGCGTACGGCTTCTCGGTGCTGGCCGCGTTCGCCGTGGTGACGTTGGTACGCGACGACGACGGCGAGGCCACCCACCTGTCCCGCTGGGCCGGGCTGGGTCGCCGGTCGCCGTTCTTCGCCGCGCTGTTCACGTTCATCCTGCTGGCCTTCGCCGGTATTCCGCTGACCAGCGGCTTCACCAGCAAGTTCGCCATCTTCGGGCCGGCGCTGGAGGGTGGCCAGGCCTGGCTGGTGATCGCCGGTGTGCTGACCAGCATGATTCTGGCGTTCCCGTACCTGCGGGTCGTGGTGATGATGTGGCTCTCCGAGCCGGGCGAGTCGACCCCGACCGTCACGGTGCCCGGTGGGCTCACCGCCGCCGCGCTGATGATCGGTGTGGTGGCGACCCTGGTGTTGGGTGTCGCCCCGGCGCCGCTGCTCGATCTGGCTACCGGAGCCGCCGAATTCGTTAGATGACCGAAGGATCGATCACCGGGGGTCGGCGCGTGTTCACGTGCCGGCCCCCGGTGCGTATCCCCGGGCCGGAGCAGGTCGAACGGGTGTGGCATGGTTGATAGCGTGGTGAATCCGGCGGGCGAGCGTTCAGGTGCCTCCGGCTCCGGCGGTCGACGGGGTCGGGCGAGCACGAGTCAGTTCGGCGCGCTTGGCCTGAGCCTCGCCGATCCCCGTGTCGAGGCGTCCGTGCTGGGTCTGCTGGACACGGTCGAGGTCGAGTTGCGGGCCAGCGTGGCCAGTGCTGACCCGTTCGTCACCGAGGCCGCCCGGCACCTCGTCGAGGCCGGCGGGAAGCGGTTCCGGCCGTTGCTGGTGGCGCTCGGCGCCCAGTTCGGTGATCCGACCGGTGCGCAGGTGGTCCCGGCCGCCGTGGTGATGGAGCTCACTCACCTCGCCACCCTCTACCACGACGACGTGATGGACGAGGCAGCCGTCCGTCGGGGCGCGCCGAGCGCGAACTCCCGGTGGACCAACTCGGTCGCCATCCTGGTCGGCGACTACCTCTTCGCCCGCGCGGCGGACATCGCCGCCGACCTGGGCCCCGAGGCGGTCCGGTTGCAGGCGCGCACCTTCGCCCGGCTGGTGCACGGCCAGATCGCGGAGACGGTCGGGCCGCGCGCCGACGACGACCCGGTGGCGCACTACCTGCACGTGATCGCTGAGAAGACCGGCTCGTTGATCGCCACGTCCGCCCGGTTCGGCGGCATGTTCGGTGGGGCCGCCCCCGAGCACGTGGAGGCCCTCGCCGGGTACGGCGAGACGATCGGCGTCGCCTTCCAGCTCTCCGACGACCTGCTGGACATCGCCTCCGAGTCGGTGCAGTCGGGCAAGACCCCCGGCACGGACCTGCGCGAGGGTGTTCCGACGCTGCCGGTGCTCTACGCCCGCGAGGCGGACGACTCCGACGCGTCGTCGGTGCGGCTGCGGGAGATCCTGGCGACCGGCCCGTTGACCGACGACGCGCTGCACGCCGAGGCGTTGGGGCTGCTCCGGGAGAGCCCGGCGCTCAAGCGGGCCCGGGAGACCGTCCGCAGCTACGCCGAGGACGCCCGCGCGCAGCTCGCCCCGCTGCCGCACGGCCCGTCCCGCAGCGCGTTGGAGTCGCTCTGCGACTACATCGCCGACCGCACCAGCTGATCCACGCCACGGCCCTTTGCAGCGCCGGCGCGGGTCAACAAGCGGCTGCCGACGAGCATGAGGGCGGCGGCGAGCAGCATCGCCACGGCCGCAACGGTCCACATCGCCGGGTAACCGAGGTGGGCGGCGAGCGGGCCCAGGCTCAGCGGGCCGAGGCAGCCGCCCGCGTACACCCCGGTCTGTGTGATCGAGGTGGCGGCGGCCGGTGACTGCGGGTGGAGCCGGACCACCGCGAAGTTCATCAGACCGGGCCAGGCCCAGCCCAGGCCGAAGCCGAGCACCACACCGACCACCAACGGCACCGAGCCGGTCAACGCGAGCAGGCCCAGCCCGACCGCGCCGACGAGCAGCATCGCGGCGATGACGGCGACGTGACCGGTCTCGCGGCGGTCGGCCAACCAGCCCGCGCCCACCCGGGCCGCCACGCAGACAGCGCTACCCAGGGTCAGGGTGAGGCCGGCGAGGCCCGGCGACAGACCTCGGGCCGCCGAGGAGTCCACCAGGAAGGTGCCGAGCGCGTTGGCCGCGCCCGACGCCAACGTCGCCGCCGCGCCGATCACCACCAGCGCCGCCGTCGCCCGCCCCGCGCGCGCGGCGCCGGCCCGACGGGCCAGGCCAGGCAACTGTCGGGGTACGGCGGCCAGCGTCGTCAGCGCCGCCACGGCGGCGGCCACGAACGCCCAGCGCCAGCCGGCGGTGAGCGCGATGGTGGGCACCGCCGCGCCGGCCAGCAGTGTGGAGACCGGGATGGCCGCCTGCTTGACACCGAACGACAGCCCCTGCCGCCGGGCCGGCACGTGCTGGGCCAGCGCCGCGTTGCTGGCCAACTGGCCGAGCGCGTTCGCGGCGGCGCTGAGCGCCAGCAGACCGACCAGCACCGGGTACGACCTGGCGAAGGCGGCAACGGCCAGCATTGACCCGGCGGCCAGCACGATGCCGCAGCGGGCGACCACCGCCGGTCCGTACCGCTCGACCAACCGCCCAGAGGGCACCGAGGCCAGCGCGCTGACCCCGAAGTAGACGGAGACGGCAAGGCCCAGGCCGGCCGGTGAGAAACCGAGGTCCGTGCCCATCTGCACGGCGAGACCGCCGAGCAGGAAGACGGGGAGTACGCAGGCCACCGTGGTGACGACTGCGCCGGCGCTGGCCCGGACCGGATGGGGTTGGGCAACGGCCGGATCGGGGGTGTTCGAGGTGTCGGTCATCGTTCGGCAAACCTACGCGAGCCCCGCTCACCGCACTCCCGGTGACCGGCGGGCAACAACCTGTGGATGGTGATCTGGCATCCTCGACCCGAACAGGCATTTCGCACCGGGCCTGTTTTTCATATGGTGTAAGTCCACGGCGGCGGAGGTGGTTGTGCGCGACCCCTTGGCAGAACCTTCGGACCTGATTCGCAGCGTGTCCCGAGCGCTACGGGTGCTGGAGTCGGTCGGTCGTGCCCCGAAGGGCCTGACCGTCAAGCAGATCGCCAGACGCTGCGAGCTGACCGTGGCCACCACCTACCACCTGGTTCGCACCCTCGCCTACGAGGGCTACGTGATCCGTCGCGAGGACGGCACGTACATCGTGGGGTTGGAGGTGGCCGACCGGTACCGGGAGCTGGTGACGGCGTTCCGGGGCCCGCCGGCGGTCGGTGAGACACTGCGCCGGGCCGCCCTGGACACCGGCTACAGCCACTACCTTGGTCGTTTCGTCGGCGGCCAGGTCGCCCTCACCGCCGTCGCCGAGGGCCACCGCTCGCCCTACCTGGAGGATCTGGTCCCCGGCTTCGACGAGGGTGCGCACGCGACAGCGCTCGGCAAGTCGCTGCTCGCCACCCTCACGACCGACCAGCGCTACCGCTATCTGCGCGAGTACGGCATGCGCCCGTTCACCACCGCCACGCTCACCACCACCGAGAGTTTCGAGGCGGACCTGGCCGCCGGCGACCGGCGCGGCATGCAACTGGAGATGGGGCAGTTCCGCCAGGGGGTGGCCTGCGCCGCGGTGCTCGTCGCGCCGGACAAGGACATGGAACGCCGGGTCGTGCTGGCCTGCGCGTTGCCGGCCAGCGAGATGATGACCTCCGCCCGGGTGGTACGCGCCAAGCTGCTCACAGTGGCCCGCAGCGTGGCCGACGGCATCGCCAGCGACAACTGACCGCCGAGAGGCCCTCTCCCGGGCTGGGAGAGGGCCTCTCGGGGCGGTCCACGCGGGACCGCCGGAGCAACGTCAGTGGCTGTCGTGCCGTCAGCTGCCCACCGGGCCGCCGTCGAGGCGCCAGGTGACCACCACGCCCGGCTTGGCGTGATCACCGTCCGGCCAGTTCGAGGCCGGGTTCTCCACCGAGGCCCCGGTGATCTCGCCCGGGTGCTGCACGGCGACGAAGACCGAGCGGTTGTCGCCGGTGATGAAGGGGCCGCAGGTCTCCGCGCCGAGCGGCACCGTCAGGAACTGCTTGAGGTGACCCCGCTCCGGACCCTCCACCGCGGTGGCGAACAGACCGTCGTTGCTGCCCAGCGCGTTGCCGTCGGTGGAGATCCAGAGGTTGCCGGTGGCGTCGAAGGCGACGTTGTCCGGGCAGGAGATCGGGGAGACCTTCGTCTTGTCGTACCCGGCGAAGAAGGTCGACGGGTCGGTCGGGTCGCCGCACACGATCGGCAACGACCAGGCGAAGGTCTCCGAGGTGTTGTCGTTGCGGTCCTCGACCAGTTCCAGGATCTGCCCGTGCTTGTTGGCGTTGCGCGGGTTGGCCTCGTCCGGCTTCGGGTTGCTGCCGACGCCCCGGTTGGTGTTGTTGGTCAGCGCCACGTACACCTTGCCGGTGAGCAGGCTCGGCTCGACGTCCTCGGGGCGGTCCATCTTGGTCGCGCCGACCTTGTCACCGGCAAGTCGGGTGAAGGTGAGCACGTCCGCCGCGGTCATCCCGTCGACGAACGACCGGTTGCCGCTGACCAGCCTGATCCAGCGCCCCCGACCGTTGAACGCGCCGTCGGTGGGGAGCTTGCCCGTACCGTCGATCTCGGCGGCGCTGGTCTGCTCGAGCTTCGCCACGTAGAGCGTGCCGGACTCCAGCAGGGTCAGGTTGTGCTTGCGCGCAGCCCAGGAGTTGCCCTTCATGAACTTCTTGTCCGAGACGAACTTGTAGAGGTAGTCGAACCGCTCGTCGTCGCCCATGTACGCGACCACGTGGCCGTCCTTCGCGACGATCACGTTGGCGCCCTCGTGCTTGAACCGGCCCATCGCGGTGTGCTTGCGCGGGCGGCTCTCCGGGTCGAACGGGTCGATCTCGACGACCCAGCCGAACCGGTGTGCCTCGTTGGGGTGCTTCGCCAGGTCGAAGCGCTCGTCCGCGCGCTCCCACTTGCGGCTGCCGCTGGGGTAGCGGCTGGCGGTGCTGATGCCGTAACGGTCCAGCTTCGGCTTCAGCTCGGCCGGGGCGGCGTCGGCGCCCACGAAGTACTGGTTGAAGTTCTCCTCGCCGGAGAGCACTGTGCCCCACGGGGTCACGCCACCGGCGCAGTTGTTCAGCGTGCCGACGACCGTACGGCCCCTGGGGTCGGCGGCGGTCTTCAGCCAGGCCGAGCCGGCGGCCGGGCCGGTCAGGTCGAACTTGGTGCTCAGGGCGGTGACCCGCCGGTTGTACGGCCGCGGGCCCTTGCCGACCGGCTTCCACTGCCCGGTGCCCGCGACCCGCTCAAGCTCCACCACCGACATGCCGTGCGCGGCCATGGCGGTGCGCACCTGCTCCACGGAGAGCCCGTCCAGGCCGGGGAAGCCCGGGAACATCAGGTCCTCGTTGGTGTACTCGTGGTTGACCACGAGCAGCGCCCGCTTGCCCTGCTTGTCCAGCGGCAGCACGCCCACGAAGTCGTTGTTGTAGCCGAACTGCCTGGACTGCGCGGCGGCGGTCTGGTGGTGCAGGTCGAACTCCGGCGCGCCCGGCAGCACCGGGTCACCCCACTTGATCACCACGGCGTGGTCGTAGCCGTTCGGCACGACCAGGGTGTCCAGCTTGTTCGGAGGGATCGGCTTGAAGGTCAGCGCGCCGCTGCCGATCCCGGTGCTCGGGCGGCCGAACCCGAAGTTCTCCGGAACGTCCGGGGCGGTCGGGGCCGCCATGGCCGGGGCCGCCCCGGCGAGCGCGCCAGCCGCCGTGCCGCCGAAGCCGAGCACCAGCGCGCCGACCGCGCCGGCCCGGACCACGCCACGCCGCGACACCTCGGCGTTCACCACGTCACCGAAGTACGCGTTGTCGGAGGTGTTCGGGACCGGGTGGTCACACGCGTTTCCGCACCGGTACAGACAGGTCATGGCATCACGGGTGCCATGACGGGTGCCGTTCAACAGGGGGAGCAGCCGGGGACGGTCGCTCATGGGGGAGGCCTCCAGAGAAGTCGGTGGCACGACAAGCGGCGTACCAGCCGGACGCTAGGAGGACGTGGTGAGCGCTCGTCAGCCGCGATGTGAACCGGGCATGAACACCTCTCCGGGCGGCACCCGTCTGACCTCGGGCTGAACCGATCGGCGTGACCGCACGTATTCCCGAGCGGACGCACCGCCGGACGCGCGCCGGAAGCGAGGAGACCGCCATCAGCGACCACGACGCCCAACTGCTCCGCGCGCTGCACGACGAGCACGCGGAGGCGCTGTACGCCCATGCCCTGCGGCTGGTCAACGGGGACCGGCAGCGGGCCGAGGACCTGGTACAGGAGACGCTGCTGCGGGCCTGGCGACATCCGGAGTCACTCGACCCGAGGCGCGGATCGGTGCGGTCCTGGCTGTTCACCACCGCCCGTAACCTGGCCATCGACGCCTGGCGGCGGCGATCCACCCGGGTCGGCGAGGTGTTCACCGACGATCTGCCCGAACCGCCCGAGGTGATCGACGAGGCCGAACGGGCGGTGGAGGCGTGGACCGTCGCCGAGGCGCTGAACCGGCTCAGCCCGACCCACCGGGAGGTGCTGGTCGAGTGCTTCTACCAGGGGCGGTCGGTGGCCGAGGCGGCGTCGCGCCTGGGCGTACCGCCAGGGACCGTGAAATCCCGCACCCACTACGCGCTGCGGTCTCTACGGTTGGTCCTGGCCGAGATGGGGGTGACGGGATGACCCGGTGCGAGTTCGCGTACGACGACGGCGCGTACGTGCTGGGCGCCCTGGCCCCTGCCGAACGGGCGGCCTACGAGCGGCACCTGGGCGGCTGCGCCTCGTGCCGGGAGGCGGTCGCCGAGATCGCCGTCCTGCCCGGGTTGCTCGGGCGCCTCGACCCGGCGGGGTTGGAGCAGATCCTGCCGCCGCCGGCCCCGCCCCGGGTGCCCGCGCTGCTCGACGAGGCCCGCCAGCGTCGTCGTAGGGAACGCGCCGCGGACCGGCGACGGTACGCACTGACCACACTGGCCGCCGCCGGGCTGGCGTTGCTGGTCGGTGTCGGCACCGCAGTGGCGCTGCCTCGACCGGCCGACCCGCCCAGCGTGCAGGGCAAGCCCGCCCCGCAGGTGTCGATGGTGGCCATGCGACCGGTGGCTTCCGCCGGGCCGGTGCACGCCGACCTCGGGTTGACCGGCACGAAGTGGGGCACCGAGGTGAGAATGCGTTGCGGGTACGACGCGCGGACGAGCTACGGCAAGGCGTACCCGTTCCGGCTGGTGGCGCGGGGCCCGAACGGGGCCACCGAGCAGATCGGCTCGTGGTTGGCGGCCCCCGGCGACGATCTGAGCTTCACCGGCACGACGAGGTTCACCGACGCCGAGCTGGTCAGCGTGGAGCTCCAGAAAGCCGACGGCACCCCCCTCCTGACCTACGCCGTCCCGTAACCCACCCCGTCCCTTTCGCGATCTTGCACTTTCTGTCCTTCCAGAAGGGGCATGGAGGGCATATCGGCGACAGAAACTGCAAGATCGCGGGGTGGTCAGGGGGTTGGGGTTGGGACGGGCGTTGGGAGAGGGGTGGGCCGGCGGGTACGGCGGGAGGCTCGGACGGCGTCGGCAGTGAAGACGATCAGGGCCAGCCAGACCAGCGCGAAGCCCGCCAGCCGGGCCGGCGGCATCGGCTCGTGGAAGATCAGCACCCCGCAGCCGAGCTGAAGGATCGGCGCCAGGTACTGGACCATGCCCAGGCTGCTCAAAGGCAGTCGGTTGGCCGCCCCGGCGAACAGCAGCAGTGGAATCGCCGTGGCCGCGCCGGCCAGCACCAGCAGCGCGGTGTGCCCCGCCGAGACATGCCCGAAGGTCAGGTCGGCCTTCGCCGTCAGCCAGCCCAGGTAGCCCAGCGCCGGCAACGCCAGCACCGCCGATTCCACGAACAGCCCCTCCGCCGCCGGCAGCCCGAGCCGCTTCTTCACCAGGCCGTAGCCGGCGAAGCTGAACGCCAGGGTCAACGCCAGCCAGGGCAGCCGTCCGTAGTCCACGGTGAGCACCGCGACCGCCGACGCGCCGATGCCCAGCGCCACCCACTGCGCCGGGCGTAGCCGCTCCCGCAGCACCGTCACCCCGAGCAGCACCACGACCAGCGGGTTGATGAAGTAGCCGAGCGCGGTCTCCACCACCCGGTCCGAGTTCACCCCGTAGATGTAGGTGCCCCAGTTGACAGCTATCAGCGCGGCGGCGGCGACGATCCCCGCCACCGCCCACCGGCGGCGCAGCAACGCCCGCAGGAAGCCGATGTTGCGCAGCGCGCCCAGCAGCAGAGCCACGAAGACCACCGACCAGACGATCCGGTGGGCCAGGATCTCCAGCGGGCCGGCGGGTCGCAGCAGCTTCAGGTAGAGCGGAAAGAAACCCCAGAGCAGGTACGCGCCGAGGCCGTAGAGGTATCCCAGGCGGAGTGGCGTCACGTCTCCACCGTAAGGGGCATAGTGCTGCTTTGTTCCTTTCCGGTGAGCGGGGTCACCGGGGCTCGCCGGTCCAGCTGCATCCACCGTTGCGGCGCGTCCAGCGGGGTGAAGCCCACCCCCGCGTACACCTGGTGGGCGTCGTTGGTGCAGAGCAGGATCCGGCGTACGCCCAGCTCATCCAGGTGGTCCCGGACCGCGCCGGCCAGCCGTCCGCCCAGCCCGCGACCCCGGGCGGCGCGGTCGACGTACACGTCGCAGAGCCAGGCGAAGGTGGCACCGTCGGTGACGACCCGGGCCACGGCGACCTGGCGGCCGTCCTCCGGCCGGTAGATGCCGAACGGCAGCGAGCCGGCGAACGACCGCTCGGTGGTCGCCCGGTCCCGTCCGAGCGCCCAGTACGCGTCGGTGGACAACCAGTGGTGCACCAGATCGAGGTCGATCCGCTCCGGATCGGTGCTGAGCAGGTGGCCGTCGGAATAGGTCAGCGAGAACATGCCGCGACGCTAACCGCCGAGGTGGGCGGTAAGGCCGCAACATTCCCGAACTCTGGTCATCGGCCCGCCGGGGCCCCGGCCGAGGTCGGAGCCCCGGACGGACCGGGTCGGTGCTTGCTGGTCGGCGGTCAGTCCCGGTCGAGGACGGCGCCGAGGATCCAGGTCACGATGCTCACGAAGAGGGCGCCGAGCACTGCCGCCGGCCAGAAACCGTCCACCGAGAACGGCAACCCGGCCTGGTCGGCGATCCAGCTGGTGAGCAGGAAGAGCAGCCCGTTCACCACCAGGGCGATGAGACCCAGGGTCAGCAGGTAGAAGCCACAACCGACGGTCTTGATGATCGGCTGAAGAACAGCGTTGACCACACCGAAGATAACCGCGACCAGGAGCAGCGTGGTCACCGTCTCGGTGGCCGAGTTCGAATCCAGGGAGATGCCCGGGATGAGGAGCGTGGCCAGCCAGAAAGCCAGAGCTGTGCTGGCCAGCCGAATCAGCAGACCTTTCAGAAAACCCATGGCGGGGATCGTGCCACGGACACCGCACGGACGTAACCCGCCGGCTGGCGCGTCCGGTGGAATCAGCCGCGCGTCGGCGGGCCGATCAGTTCAGCCGCGCGTCGGCGGGCCGACCAGTTGCGCCTCGATCGGAGTGGGGGAGAGCAGTGCCCAGCGCAGCGCCCGACGGTTGACCACCGCCACCATGTCCTCCCGGATCCGGGTCAGCCACTCGGCCGACCCGCCCAGCCCCAGCGCGGCTCCGGCCAGGGTGGCCTCGGCGGAGGTCAGTGGCTGGAGCAACGCCAGGTCGGCGCGGCTCAACGCGTCCACATCGGCCGGGGTCAGCTCGTCGCGTACCACAAGGGTGGCCCGCCACGGCGGGCCCGGCACGGCCTCGGCCGCCACCGGCCCGGCGTCGACGATCAGCAGCAAAGGCCGCAGCGCGGTGCCCACCCCGTCGGCGACCGCCCGACCGGGAGGGAGCAACGGGATCGTCCCGCCCGGTGCGCCAACCCCACGGACGAACGGCTCCCAGGCCCGTGGCCGGGCGGTCTGCACCACCACCAGGGCGCCGAGTGCCAGGGCGCGCAGGGCCACCAGCTGGGCTGCCCGTACCCCGCCGACCAGCAGCACGCGGGTGCTCTCCGGCCGGAACAGTCGCACTGTGACGGCGCGACCGTGCCGGTTGGTGCCGACCATCATTCCCGCGTCGCCCAGGGACAGCTCCCAGTCGTCCACGGTCGGCCCGGGCGCGGGTGGGCGGGGCTGCGCTCCCGGTGCCGTCAGCGCCAACGGCAGCGTGGCGGCCAACCCGCTCAGGTGTGCGCCGTCGAGTCGTCGCAGCTTTCCGCCCAGGTCGGTCACCAGGCGTACCAGGGCCTCGCCGGCCGCCGCCAACTCGGCCGCCGTCCCGGCGGCCAGGCGTACGGTCAGCTCGGTCGGCACTCCGCCGGCAGTGGGCGGAGCCGACGACGTCGACATCGTCGGCGACGGGCCTGAGCAGATCGACACCGTCGTGGCCGTCGCCGGCAGCGCCAGCAGGCGGGGTACCAGCCGGCGCCCAGCCGCAGCGCCCGCGTCGGGCCAGTGGAGCAGACGGAAGGTGGCCTGGACGAGACTGCCGGACCGGATCGCCGGCCACGACTCCCGGACCGGGTCGCCGTCGTGGTGGGCCAGCTCGCCCAGTACGCGCAGCGCCGCCGGCACCCCGAGCGGTCGCGCGGCCAACGGCCCGAGCCGGCGGACGATCCGGCGGACCGTGCCGGCGAGTACCCGGCGCAGGTCCTCCTCGGACCAACCGTTCACCCGCAGCACCCGGACCGCCACCACCGCCCGCTCGCGCCCGGCGAGCCGCCCGTCGGTGAGCTGCCGGTACGACGTGCCGACCGTGCCACCGGCGCTCGGCACCGGTGCCGGCGCACCGGCGAGCAGCAGTTGCACCAGCAGCGGGGGCTGGTCCGGCCCGGTCGGGGGGAGCAACGCGGCCGGGGCGGGGATCGCCTGGGACACGTCACCCAGCAGGTCGCCGGGGTCGCCGAGCTCCAGGAGCGCGACCATGCCGGTGGTGTCCTCCAGGAGGGCCGCCGGCCCGCCGGTCAACTCGGTCGAGCGGACCACTGTGCCCGGGGCTACCAGGTCGAGCAGTTCGGCCGCGTCGGCCGGCCCGGTCAACGCACGCCGGTGGGTGAGGTGCCCGATGGCGGTGCCGAGCCACTCGAACAGCCACCGGCCCCGCACCGGCACCCAGGCGGCGGCCACCAGCAGCACGGCCACCAGTACGGCTGCCGCGACGACCGGCGCGGGTCGGCCGAGGGTGACGAGCACCAGGGCCGCCGCGACCTGTGCGGTGACCAGTTGGCCGGCTCGCGCTCCGGCAGCCGCACGACGGCCGAGTGCGACCCAGTGGGCCGCCGGCGACCGGCGACGGGGGGTGCGCTGCTCGACCGGCAGTGGACCGCTGTCGGTGGATCGACCCGGCCCGCCCACCCGTGGGGAGGCGCCTGCCTCGGACCCGACCGGGGTCGGCGGGTGCGGCCCTCCGGTGGTGATCGCCGGCACCGTGCCTCCTCGACCAGTGGGGACCGGGGTCGGGCGGCCGGCCGCCCTCCGGCGGCCCGTCACGCGCCGCGACGTGGCTGCGGCACATCGTAAGCGACCGATGGCCGCCTCGGTTGTCCACAGGGGAAGCCGGTGGGGTAGCAGAACCGCTACGAGGTCGCTACCGTCAGCCACGAAGTCCTTCGCTGACCCGTGTCTCAGTGCTCGAAAGACCGGGCCAAGCGACGACGCGTCGCCCCGGGATGGGCGCGTCGACGGCCAGGTGCGATCCGAGAGACGAGGTGACGTCCGGATGTCCCAAACCAAGGCAGAAGCAGCGGTGATGCAGCAGACTGCCGCGAAGTTCGAGCAGGTGGACCAGTCGTTGCAGTCCATGCTGACCGGCCTGCTGGCCGAGCTGGAAGTGTTGCAGCAGGCCTGGCGTGGCGCTGGTGGCCGGTCGTTCGAGCAGGTCAAGCAGCAGTGGTCACAGGACCAGGCGGCGCTGCACCGCGCGCTGCGCGAGACCGCCGGTGCGATCCGCACCGCCGGTCGGCAGTACCACGCGTCCGACGACGAGGTGGCCAGCCGGGTGGCCGGCACCAACCGCGGCGGCATCCAGCTGCCGCTCTGATCCCGCTGGGGAGGGAATCCGATGGACCATGGTGTGCTGGTCGTCAACTTCGCCGCGCTGCAGCAGGCCGGCGCTGACATTCAGAAGGCGTTGAACACCCTCGACGCGCAGCTCGGTCAACTCGAACGCGACGCCGCCCCGCTGGTGGCGAGCTGGACGGGCGACGCGCAGCAGGCCTACGAACAGCGGCAGGCGCGGTGGCGTTCGGCCTCGCAGGACCTGCAGGGGATGCTGCGTGACATCAGGTTGGCGGTGAACGACTCCGCCACCGACTACCTGGACACCGAGAAGAAGAACACCGGGCTGTTCCAGTGAGCGATGTGGGCCGGGAGCGCTGACCGTGTCCGGGCCAGCGCCCCGCCCGCAGCCGGTCGGCGGCGAGGGCCGTGTGCGGGCGGCCTCAGGCCGGGCCGGCCGGTCGCCAGCGTCGACGGGTGCCCCGGGGCACCACCAGGGCGAGCAGCGCCACGGTGACCGCCGTGATGCCGGCCACCGCCCCGACCAGCAGGGCTCGGTCCCGTGCGGCGACCCGACGGGCCTGATGGGCGAGCTGCGCCGGGTCGGCCCGGTCGTCGGCGAGCGCGGCGACCTGCGGCGCGCCGGCCGCACGGCCGCCGCTGGTCTCGGTGACCGCCCGGTAGGGGTTCAACACTCCGGCGCCGTACCCGCCGCCCCGGCCCGCGCCCGGAGCTGGGTCGGCGGTGGCGATGATCCGCTCCGCCACCTGGGCGGCGGTCAGCTCCGGCCGGTACTCCCGCAGCAACGCGGCGGTGGCGGCCACGAAGGGCGCCGCGTAACTGGTCCCTTCGACCCGATGGTGGCCGACACCGGGTGCGGCGGTCAGCACCTCGCTGCCCGGAGCGACGAGATCGACGTACGAGCCGGTCTGCGAGAACGCCGCCCGCCCGCCGTCCGCCCCGATCGCGCCCACGCCGAGCACCCCGTCGTAGCCGGCGGGAAACGGTCGGGGGTCTCCACCGTCGTGCAGGTTGCCGGCGGCGGCCACCAGCACCACGTCCCGCTCGACCGCGTACCGCACCGCCGACCGGACCTCCGGGTCGTCCGCGTACAGCACGACGGACAGGTTCACCACGTCGGCGTCATGGTCGACGGCCCACCGGATGGCCCGGGCGAACTCGCCGGCGCTGACCGTACGCCCCGACTCCCGCCCCTGCACGACCTGCTGTTCGCTCACCCGCACCGGCAGGATTCGGGCACCCGGTGCCAGGCCGCGGAAGGCGACGTCGGGGCGGGGTGCCGCGGCGATGATGCTCGCCACACCGGTGCCGTGCCCGGCGCAGTCCCGACCGCCGTCCCCGCCGGGGTCGAGCAGGTCGGTGCCGGCCAGCACCCTCCCAGCCAGTTGCGGGTGCACCCGGTCCACCCCGGAGTCGACCACCGCGACCGTCACCCCGTCGCCGGTGGCCAGCGGCGCGAGCCGCGCCGGGTCGTACCGTTGCTGTGGCCAGGGCCTGGCGGCGACCGGTCGGACGGGGGCGAGTGGGGTCGCGCAGGCCGGTGCCGACGCTCCGAGCCCGGCGGTGGCGGCGACGGTCGGAAGGGCCGGTACGGTCAACAGGCTGGCGGCCAGACCTGCGAGGACCGGGCGCGTGATCGATTGGGACAACGACACCCTCCGTATCGTGTCGGCTCCGAAACGGGATGTTATCGCCTCCCTCGGGCCCTGGCAGGCCGCCGCCGGCCAGCCATTGTGATCTTGGTACCACCTTGTAGGTTGTACGCGATACCTGTGGCCTGTTCTCGGAAGGGGAGGTGGCCGTGACCGCATGGGAACCGGCCACGGAGGCCGAGGTGGCGATGCGCGACGCTCTGCGCGCGAACGACCAGGAGCTCTACTTCCGGCTCCTGTCCCGCACCGATGTGCTGCTGCCGGTCTCCGCGCCGACGCAGCCCGGCCAGCCACCTGCCGGGTGGGGCACCTGGACCACCGGCGGCCGGACCCACGTCCTGGCCTTCACCTCCGCCGCCGCACTGCGAGCCTGCCTCGGCGATCACGCCGGCAGCAACCGACGCATCCCCTTCGCCGACCTCGCGGCCAGCTGGCCCAACCACGAGTGGTGGCTCGCCGTCAATCCGGGTCTGCCGGTCGAGGGTTACCTCCCGGCCTGGTTCGTGTCGCAGTTGTCCCGAGGTGACGTGCGGCTGCCCGGCCGTGCCATGGGTGCCCGCGCTCGCCTGGAGCGGGCCGAGACCCTGGCCCGCAGCCGGCCCGGCGCGCCACCGCGGGACACTGCCGCAGCCGCTGGATCACCTCCCGTGACGGGGGTGGCCTCGTCCGCGCCCGAGAGCGCTCCGCTCGCACCCCGAAGGCCCGCGCGGAGCCCGGGCCCTCGGGTGGGTGCCCCGCCGGTGCCGGGTCCGGCGCCCCGGCCACCCGCCTCTGCTGAGCCGCCGCGCCGACCTGGCGAGGAGGACCTGCCCGCCGCCGGTCAGCGGCACCCGACCGAACCGCCTCGGCCCGGCCCAGGCGTCGGAGCACTGCCCCGCACCGGCCGGCCGTCCCGGTTCACCCCGTTGGCTACCGCCGGCCCCACCACCGACCAGGCTGGGCCGGGTGCGGGCTGGCCGGCAGCGACCCGGCCGGGCGACGTCGACGGCCCCGCCCCGGCCAACGGCAACGGTGGCCCCCAGGCCGCGCCTCGGCGCTCCTTCTTCGACCCCACTCCGGCCCGCGACCCGGCCGCGAGCGGGGGACGCCCCGGTGACCGGGCGGCCCCGCCGACCCGGTTCGGTCGAGGCAGCCAACCCTTCCCTCGCCGCCGCCCAGCCGATGCGCCGGCCGACGAGACAGCGACGCGGGCCTTTCCGATGGCGGCGGACCCGGCCGCCACTCAGCCGGTACGACGGCCGGAGGGCGGCCTCGGCGCGCCTCGCGGGATGGACGCGCCGCCGTCCGGCGAGGAGATCACCCAACCGCTGCCGCCGCGCCGGCACAACCCGCTGGCCGAGGAGCCCACCCGCGCGTTCCGGGTGACCGGCGAGCCTCGCCCGACCGGTGGGCTCGGTCGGCCATCGGCGGAGGAGACGCAGGCGATTCCCCAGGACCGGCCGGGCAGGTTCGAGCCGGCCGAGGATCTGCCGGTGTCCGTCGCGGAACCGGTCTCCGCCCCGCCTGCGCCGCGCCGAGGCTTCACGCCCATCGTCATCGAGGGCACCATCATCGAGTCCCGCGACCTCACCGACCCGGTCGAGAGCATCGCGCCGGTCGACGCGCCCCGGCGACCCAACCCTGCCGAGGCCGCCCCGCCGCCGTTCGGCTCGACGCCCCCCGGTCCGGGCCTGTTCGGTCCGTCGTCGCCCAGCCCCACCGAGGCCGCCGCGCCACCACCGTTCGGCCCGGCGTCTTCCGATCCGGGCCTGTTCACGGCGTCCCCCAGCCCCGCTGAGGCCGCCCCGCCGCCGTTCGCCAGCCCCGGTCCGTTCGCACCCCCGTCCTTCAGCCCCGACCAGCCCGCTCCGAGCCCGTCCGTCCCGCAGCCCGTGATTCCGGCGGAGTCCGGCGCTGTCGGCGATGGCCTGGGCAACCTGAGGGCCGACGCCCCGCTCAGTGACGATCGCTCCGACAGTGGGGGCTTGTCGGGAAGCCCGGCCGGCGGCGAGAGCATGACCGCGGCTGACGGCCCCTACCCGCCTGCCGACGAGCCGCCGCCGGTCGAGTTCGAGCCGGCGAACACGGTCGAGGAAGACCTGCTCAATGCCGCCGGCTCGGGCAGCACCGACACGTTCCTGTCCACCCTGCTGCTGGCTCGGGTGCTGCTGCCGGCGGCACCGGACTCGGCGCGGGGAAGCCGCCCCGGGGATCCCGGCTTCGTCTGGCGTACCGGGCAGCTCGACGGCGAGACGTACGTGGTGGTCTACACGTCGTCGGAGCGCCTCGCCGACCATGTCGAGGGAGACATCGACACGGTCCGGGTGAAGTTCGCCCAACTGATCCGGCGCTGGCCCGACGAGGACTGGTCGTTCGCCGTCAACCCGGGCACCCCGGTGGGTGCCAAGTTGCCCGGCGAGCAGATCGTCGCGTTGGCCAACTGGGCCGCCGAGGTGGGGCTCGGGGACGACCTGGAAGTGGACCAGGTGGAAGCGCCGGCCGTGGCCGAACCCGCCGCCCGTCCCCGGTACGCCCCCGCAGCGGTCGACCCGACCCGGCCGACGGTCATGCAGAAGGCGATCGCCCCCAGCCAGCTCGCGTACTACCTGGATCGCGGGTACGACCGGGTGTCCGGGTTCGTGCACCGGGCCGGCGAGCTGTCCCACCTGACCACACCGGCTCAGTTGCACGAGGCGCTGGGCCTGAGCTACCCCGGCTCGCCGTTCGCCCAGGACGCCGAGGAGATCTACGTGCTGCGCTGGCCGGCGCACCGGCCGAGCCTCTACCGCATCCCGTACGGAGGTCAGAACGAGCCGGCGATGCGGGCCATGGAGGGCTGGGTCATCGAACGCCCGCCGTTCCGGGGCAACGGCTTCGCCCCGGGTGAGAGCAGCGACGTGGTGGCGGAGTTCAAGGTGGACAGCGCACGGCTGCCGCACGGCGCCCAACTCTGGCGCATCGGCGCGGACGGCAGCGAGCGGGTGGTCGCCGAGCTGGACACCGACTCGGTCACCTGGCGACGGGTCGGGGAGGCGTGATGCGCGACGGCTACGTGGCCCGTTGGCGGGGCCGGGAATACCAGGCCAGCCCGGACGGCGACGACATCCGCCTCTACCAGCCCGAGCCGGGTGAGGGCTTCGAGGAGGTCCGCGCGGGCCGCTACGTCCGGGTGCTGCCGGCGAGCGAGATCGAGGATCTGGCGTACGTGCGGACCACCTGCACCTGGCAGGGGCAGCCGTTCATAGTGCTCGGCGAGCACGACGCCTGGCTGCGGGTGGAGTACACGGGTGGTCGCTGGCCGGTGGCCGAGGCGATGCGGCTGGAGGTCTTCGACTTCGGCGTCTACCAGGGTTGGGCGCCGGCCGCCGAGGTCACCGACCTGCGGGAGCAGCGGGTCTGACCGGTCAGGTCTTCGCCCATCGCAGGATCTCACCGAGCACCAGCTCCGGCGCCTCAAGGTGCGGGAAGTGCCCCACCCCGTCGAGCAACCTCCACTCGTACGGGGCGACGACGTACCGGCCGGAACCCAGCGCGGTGCGGGGCAGGGAGGCGGTGTCCAGGGCGCCGTGCAGCTGCAGGGTCGGGGTGGACAGCGGCTTCTGCATCAGGCGGACGAACCGGTAGCCGTGCAGTCGCAGCAGCGAGCGGAACGCCCAGCGGTAACCCTCCAGCGCGCAGAACGCCGCCTGCGGGATGCACATCGCCTCCCGGCACCGCTCGGCGTACGCCTCGAAGTCCGGCCCGGCTACCCACTGTGGGCCGCCCCAGCGGCGCATGATCTCGCCGACGGCCGCGGCGCCGTCGCGGGTCAGGACGTGCTCGTAGCGGGGTAGCTGGAACTTCAACGCCGGGGTGGACGCGGTGAACTGCCCGCGCGGGTCGGCGAAGATGGCGGCGCGCAGTCGCAGCGGATGCGGTGCCCCCAGCACGACGAGCCGGCGGACCAGGGACGGGTGGAACGAGGCCACCGTCCAGGCCACCATGCCACCGAGGCCGCTGCCGACGATCGTCGCGGACCGTTCACCGAGCGCGCGGATCAGTCCGGCGATGTCGGCGGCGAGGGTGTAGCCGTCGTACCCCCGGGGTGGTTTGTCGCTCGCCCCGTAGCCGCGCAGATCGACGGCGACCGCCCGGAAGCCGGCGTCGGCGATCGCCGGCAGCATCTGGTGCCAGGCCCACCAGTGCTCCGGGAAGCCGTGCAGGAAGAGCACCATCGGCCCGGTGCCGCCCTCGACCACGTGGAACCGGCTGCCGTTGGCGCCGACGAAACGGTGCGTCCACGGCCCCTCGGTGAGGACACAGGACTCGTCGACGGCCCCGCCGCGCTGGTCGGTCATGGCAGACAGCCTAGAACCCGAGGTCGCGGTGACAGTCGCCACGGCCACGTCGCGACCGCAAAGGTGTGCCGACAGGTACGAGGCTCGAACGCGCGACGATCCCGGATCGGTGAGGTGCTCACCGATCCGGGATCGCTGTCGGTCTACCGCAGGTAGGTGCTGAAGGCCCGGTTGGCCACCTGATCGCCGACGGTCAGTCCGGAGTCAGCGTCCCACTGGTAGTGGACACCGAGCCAGACTCGACTGCGGGCGTTCTCGATTGCAGCCGCGCTGAAACTGGTGAAGGTGCGCGTGACGTTGACCGCCTGGGGATCCTCGGTGGTGGCGGCGAAGGTGAACGCGTCAGTGCCGTAATGGCGCTTCATGATGCCGGCCCACGCGCCGGCGAAGGTCGCGTGCCCGGACACGTACGCCGGGAAGGGCGGGGAGAAGTGGTTGCCGCTTCGATCGGCCGACAGGGGCTCCCAGGCGGGGTTGGGCGTGGTTGCGGCGTTGTTGTCCGTCTCGGGCTCGGCGATCGCGGTGTCTGGGCGCCACAGGTCGATGCTGGTGTTGTATTTGGCGTCCCAGGCTGCGATGGCGGCGTCGGCCATCGCCATCGCCACCAGGGCGAACAGTCGCGGGGTGTCGAGAGGGCTCTTGGTCGCGACGATCTGGGTGTGTCGGAAGAGTTGGCCCGGCGGCTTGTAGGTGCCGTCCAGGTCGTTGGCCCAGAAGTACGCCGCCTGGGTCTGGTCTGCGGTGCGGTCCTCGGTGCTGGCGGTAGCGGAGCCGCGCTTCCTGACCTCGTTCACCTGCTCCGCGTAGGCGCTGCTGCGGAGCATCGTGTCGACGTTGGTGAAACCGCCCGGTAGCGGGGGACGGAACTGCGAGCCCGAGGTGAGGGCGAACGGCGTGACCGCGCCCCAGTTGGGGCTGGCCGCAGCGCCGGAGCCGGTCGGTCGCCACTGGCCGGCGGTGAAGCTCGGTGTGTACGCGGCGTTGTTGGTGGAGCCGTCGTTGGCGCGGGCATTGATCATGTTCTGTGCCGCGCCCTCGCCGACGCTCGTGCTCCATCCCTCAGGTCCAGGGTTGCCGATCGGCGGATAGGAGCGGGAGCCGGCGAAGTCGTTGGAGAAGTCCCGCGTCGGCCAGATGGAGCCGAGAACGGTCACCGCCGCCACGTCCATGTTCCACTGGCGGTCGTAATTGTAGTTGGGTATTTTCGCGATCCGGGCGATGTACGGAGCGCCGTTGCCGCCGAGCGACACGTGCGCGTCGTACATGGCGAGATGCATCATCGCGCCGGCCCGAGACAACACCGTCGGCGGGCCCCCGACCGCGCGGTAGGTCTTCAGCAGAACGTTGTTCCAGTAGATGACATGGTCGAAGCCCTCCGGGACGGCTTGCGCCGGCCGGGGTACTGCGGTGATGGTGCCGCCGATGGTGAGTGCGGCTACGAAGAGGGCGACGGTCCGTCGCATTCCGATCCTTCGCAAGTGGATCCTTCCCCGTTGAACATCCGCGCCGGAGGCGCGTCGCCGACAGGATCTCCATCGGCTTGTGTCAATGATCGGGGGCCCCGGGAGGCAGGGACATGGCGAAGTGGCCGCAGTCCGCAAGTTGCAAGATCAAATCCAGCCGCGTTGCGCGGCGGCGACCCCGAGGGTCAGCCTGTTGGACGCACCGAGCCGCTCGGAGAGCAGTTCGAAGTGGCGGCGTACCCAGCGAGGGCTGCGCCCGAGGCTGCGCGCGATGGCCTCGTCCTTCGCGCCGCTCGCGGCCAGTCGGAGAATCTGTGACTGCACCGCCGTCGGGCCGTCGCTCTCGCCGGTCTGCCGTTCGGCCAGTGGTACGGACCGTGACCACAGGCAGTCGAAGTGGTGCGTCATGAACTCCACCAGCGCGGCCGTGCGAAGGAACAAGCCCGACCACCGACCGGCGCCATCCGGAGCGATCAACGCGGTGTGTCCACCGATCACCATCGACGTGGGTACGGATGCCGCCATCCGTACCTGGGTGGTGTCGACGCCGCGTAGGTGGTTCGGCGTGTCGAGTACGCGGTGATCGACGATCGTCGGGTGGCGCCGCGCCGATTCCGGATAGCCCCAGAGCGTGCCACCGCCGGCCGGAGGCGGCACGCCGCGCAGCGACCGGCAGTCGTCGTTCTCGACGGTCAGGCGGTCGGCGAGCCGGACGAACTCGGCCCAGTCGCGGACCGTGTCACGCTCCTCCGCCGGTGACGTCGTCTGCTGCTCCCGCTGTTCAAGCCGGGTGTAGTGCTCCATCAGGCGGTGCTGGGCCTGGACAAGTTCTTGTTGCCCGGCGGCGAGCCGCAACCTCAGTTCGAGGGCGGAGACGGTGGCCAAGCGCACTGTCGGTGCGCCGCCCCCACCCAGATCCAACTCAACGTCACTCGACATGCGAACCACCCCCGTGGTTGTGCCTGCCGTGGCTGGCGCGTGATTCGGTCAGCGCCGAGTCGAGGTGACCCGGGATCCACAGTCAGGCGATACCAATCGTCACGGTCGGTCGATGTGCCGTCAACCGCCCGTACTGGCGTTGACTGTGATCGATTGATGTGCTCCGAGGCCCGGCGCTGTCGGCCGAGGAGAACCGCCGCCAAAGGGCGACGCCCGGGCAGATGACCTGCCCGGGCGTCGCTGGGTGTTGCTGAGTCAGTGGTCAGCTGACCCTGATCTTCATCGAGGTGCCGTTCTGCTCCTTGACCTCGATCTTGACACCGGTCGCGGGGAGCTTGACGCCGTGGTTCGGCAGCTCCTCGTAGAAGTACTTCTTGGTGTCGTTGAACACGGGCTCAGCGGCCTGACCGCGGATGTACTGCGGCTGGCTGTTGAGGTGCAGGGTGAACGAGTCAGCCTTGTTCAGGCTGAACGGTGCGTCGTACACCTGGATACGGGCGCGCCACGGGGCTCCGGTCAGGTTGTAGATCGGGCGCGGGTGCGCGTCGATGTACAGGTTGCGGCCCTCACCCGGGTGACCACCCGGGTTCGTCACCGGGTCGTACGGCGCGGTGTTGTTGTCGGAGAACCGGGTGTTCCAGTACGAGATGAGCAGGCCCTCCTGGTACGCGTAGTGGTCCACCCAGTCCGGGCGGGTGTTCGCGTAGCCGAAGAAGTACGGGCCCGTCTTCAGGTACTTGTCGTACGAGACGTACGACCGGTTGCCGGCGATGTAGAAGTTGTCGAACAGCCGGGTGTAGGTCGCCCCGACCACCTCGAACTTGGAGAGCGTCCAACCGGCGTCGGTCTCGGCACCGTCGCTGAACACGGTCTGGCCGTCGGCGGTCACGGTGATCGCGTCGCCGAAGAAGCCGCCCTCGGAGACCCCACCGTCGGTGACGTAGTGCAGGCGGACCTGCGCCACCTTGCCGGCGACCGAGGTCAGCGGGATGTTGATGTCCGCCCAGGCGCCCTTGCTGCTGCCGGCCAGGGCCGGGCGACCCGCACCGTCGACGCCGATCGGCTTGCCGTTGACAGTGCCGTCCAGGTCGGCCCAGGTCTGACCGCCGTCCGTCGACGCCTCGAAGTAGAGGTAGTCGTAGCCGGCCTCGATGCTGTACTTGCCCTTGAGCGACAGCGCCGCCGAGGACTTCCCGGTGAGGTCGAACGTCCTCGTCATCTTGCTGTCGAGGTCGTCCTCGTTACCGGAGAAGTACTGCTTCGAGCCCTCGAACGGTGCCCCGTAGTTGAAGGTGTACTCCCGCTGCGGGAGCACGACCACCGCGGCCTGCGCCTTGTCCGAGTTGTACTCCTGCGGGCCGAGTTCCAGCGTGCGCTTCTGACCCGCCACGATGACCTCGTAGTCGAGCCAGCCGAGCTGGAGCTTGTTCCACGCGCCGAGGTCGCCGCCCCGGTCGCCGATGCCGACGTCGTTCTTCGCGCCGAGCCGGCTCTGGGCCATCAGGGTCCAGTGCTCGTTGTTGTTGTCCGCGGGGCCGTAGTCGTCCGGCAGGCCCAGGTCGTGGCCGTACTCGTGGTAGAAGACGCTGCGGCCGCCGTTTTCCGGCTGGATCGTGTAGTCGCGGATCCAGACGCCGGTGTTGCCGATCTGGGTGCCGCCGATCGGGAAGTTCGGCGGGCCCACGGGCGAGCTGTTGAACGCCGACCAACGGTGGCTCCAGATCGCGTCCTCACCCTGCTGCGGGTCACCGTCGGCCTGGTCGCCGCCGGAGTGGACGATCTGGAAGTGGTCGATGTAGCCGTCCGACTCGTTGAAGTCGCCGTCACCGTCGTAGTCGAAGCGGTCCCACTGGTCGAAGGACTTCATCTCGGTGGCGATCTGCGCGTCCGTACGGCCCTTGGCCTTCTGGTCGGCGACCCACTGGTTGGCGGCGTCGGCGATCAGGTTCCAGGTGTTCGCGCAGACGTTGTCGTTGCAGACGGCCGGGTCGTTGGCCGGGACGTCCAGGTCGTCCGGGATCGGGTCGTCGGAGCGACCGTATCGGGCCTCGTTGTACCGGACCTTGACCCAGTCGGTCACCTCACCGTCGACGGTGTAGCGACCCGAGGACTGCGCCTCGTAGTACTGCTTGAGCGACTCGTCGCCCGGGTTGGTGCCGAAGTAGAGCTGGCGGAAGTGGTCCGGGCTGAAGTCCGGCTGCCAGATGGTGGAGTTGTCCACGGCCCGGTTGGGCTCGGGGATCTTGTTGTGCAGCGGCCCCTCGAACGTCGCCGGTCCGGCGATGTCCGGGTTCATGTCCTTGTCCGGGTAGGACGGGTGCCGCTCGTCACCGAACTCGGCCAGGATCACGAAGATCTTGTCGGTCCGCTCGCGCTTGAGCTCGACGTACTGGTCCTTCGTCGCCTGAGCGCCAGCGGCGGAGCGTGCGTTGCCGTTGGTGGCCGTCTTGCCGACCTGGCCGACCTTGACGACAGTGCTGCCGTTGCGCTCGATCGGCTTGCTGCGCCCGCTCAGCACGTCGGCGAGACCCTGCTCACGCAGCTCGCGGCGCTTGTCCTCGAGCTTGTCGGGGAGTTCATCCTTCAGCGCTTGTGGTTCGGCAGCGGCCGGTGCCGCTGCCGGCAGTTTGGGCTGCGGGGCGGCCGAGGCGGACGGGCCGAACGCCAGGCCTGTCGCCGTCAGTGAGAGCCCGAGCAGACCCACTGCGACTTTGCGCACGTGGTACCTCCGGTGTGAGGGAACCGGCCCAACGGGGGTACGGGGCCGGTGGGAGATCGATCCCACTAGTGGGACCATTGGTGAACATAGTTACTGGCGGGACAGGTGGGAAGACGAACGCGTCGATTTGTTGCAAGATTTTGTTGGGAATGCTTTTCACCGTCACACCCCGCCGGTTCATCAGCCACGGTGAGCAGCGCGGGTGCGACCGCGACCGTATACAACGACATTTCTCGATCAATCTGGCCGCACGCAAGACAGTGGGGCCGGCAGCGTCTCCGCCACCGGCCCCACAGTCAGTTGTCGCGCAGTGAAACAGTTACTTCTTTGCCGGGGTCACGTAGATCTGGGCCGACGAGTTGTCCCCGGCGGCCTTCTTGATCGTCAGCGAGACGCCGTAGTTCACGCCGGCGTCGCCCGGGTTTCCGGTACCCAGCACGATCGCGCCACCGCCCAGGGTCACGCCGTAGAACTCCGGCGCAGGGCTGCCGTCCGGGTTGGTGACCCGGGTGGTGTACGGCGCGTTGTTACGCGACGGCAGGACCACCGACGCGTCGTTGTCGCGGGCGTAGGCAGCACCGTCGCGCATCTCGATGCCCGGGTACCAGCCCTTGGCGTCGGTGAACGCCTTCACCGGCGGCAGCCCCTTGAACTTCGTGCAGTACGCGCTGTACGGCTCGTCGGCCGCCTCGAGGCACTCGGTGAACGGGTACGTCCGGTTCAGCGTGAACGCAGCGTTCGACGACTGCGGGCGGCTGGGCAGGTTGTCGGTCACCGACGGGTCCTTCACCGCCGCCTCGCCGGTACGGCGCAGCGGGTCGAAGTGCGAGTCGACGATGAGCAGGCCGCCCTTCGCGCCGTAGCTGGGCAGCGCGGTCATCTGCCCGGTGACGTGGTTGACGTCGCCGAGCGCGGTGTCCCGGTACCACACCAGCATGCCCGGAGCGTTGTAGGAGATCCGGTCGACCTTCCACGCCTCGTGCGAGTAGATGGTGTCGTAGGCGTACTGCAGGCCCTTGTCGAAGCCGTCGAAGTTACGCCACTCCGCCAGGTAGTACTGGGCGTGCACCTCGGTGCCGCTGGAGACCTTCCAGCCCGCGCCGGTGGTGTCGACGAAGGTGCCGCCGGTGGCCGTCCAGCCGTTGGCGCCGCCCTCGACGTCGTCACTCCAGGTGGTGGCGCCGCCGCCGGTGACCGAGAAGTCGTCGACGAACCAGTTGCGCTCTTCGAACGCCTCGTCGGTGGCCAGACGCAGCCGCACCTGAACCGTCGTCCCGGCGTACGCCGACAGGTCGACGTAGTCGTGCCGCCAGCCGTCGGTGCTGCCGGTGAGGCCGTACTTCTTGCCGCCGAAGTCGTTCATCCGGCCGTTCGGGTCCGGGTAGCCGTCCGGCGTGGTGACCACCGTGCCGCCCTCGTCGTACACCTTCTGCTCAGTCCAGGTCGTACCGCCGTCGGTGGAGAGCTCGACGAAGCCGTAGTCCCAGTCCTCCTCGATGATGTAGTTGTTCCACATCCAGAACTTCGAGTCGGCGGCTGCCGGCACGTCGACCGAGCGGCTCAGCTTGACGTCGGCCCACTCCTGGTCGTTGTTGCTGTGCCACATCTTCGTGCCGCTGTGCGGGGTCGCCAGCGTCGTCACCTTGTCCGGCAGGTCGACCTTGATGCCGTCCTCGGAGTCGATCGGGGTGCGCGACGTCTGGCCGAGCTTGACCTCACGCGGGTTCGACCCGGGGCGGATGGTCAGCGGGTCGGCCCAACCGAGCACCCACTTGTCCCAGATGCCCATGTGCGTGGGCAGCGCCTGGAAGATCTCACCGGAGTGCGAGCCCGAGGCCATCAGGTCCCAGAAGTCCACGTCGGAGTCGGCGTTGCCGGACGTGTCGTAGAGGTCCGGCAGACCCAGGTCGTGGCCGAACTCGTGGGCGAAGACACCGACGCCGGCGTCTTCCGGCTGCACGATGTAGTTCGACGCCTTCAGGTTGGTGCCCGGGATGGTGTAGCCACCGGCAACCGTGGAGGAGTGCGCCCACACCGCGTACACGCCCTGGTCGCCGCCGCCACGGGACTTGCCCTGGCCGGCGTGCACCAGCACGAGGTGGTCGATCACGCCGTCCGGCTCGAAGACGTTGCCGTCACCGTCGCGGTCGGCCTGGTCCTCGATGTCGTAGTCGGCCCACGGGAAGTTCGGGTCCTTCGCGACGAGCGCGTCGATCGCGTCGGTCGCCAGGCGGCCCGCGCCGGCCGGGTTGTCCGGGTGGCCGTTCATCGACTGCTCACGGCCGGGAACCCACGCGCCGGTCTCGTCCTGGAAGCAGCGGTTGGCCGCGTACCAGCCCTCCGAGTGCGGCACGGTGATCCACGGGCTGGCCTGCCCGTCCACCGTGTACGCGTTCTTGGACATCTCCAGGTACATGTTGTGCATCGTGCGACCGGACAGGTCGATGCCCTTCTTGCCGTCCGGGCCCTTCAGGTCCGTGCGGACCCGCTCGGTGATGCCCTTCTTGCTGTAGAGCATCTTGTTGTAGTGCTGCGGCGAGAAGTCCGGCACCCACATCGAGTTGTTGTCCTCGTGGGGCAGGCGCGCCGGGTCCGCGATCTTGTTGTGCTTCGGGCCGTTCTGGACCGTGCCGGGGACGCAGGTGCGGTCCTCGAACACCGTCTTGGGGACCATGACGTTCGTGAAGTCGTCGTTGGCCTTGTCGTTGAACTCCACCAGCAGCGTCAGCAGCTTCGCCGTCTGGGTGGTCGGGGCCTTCTTGAACTTGCGGGGATTCTGACCCGTCTTCAGCGACTTGGCCTCGTCCTTGGCCAGCTGCCGTGCGGTCACCGGGTTGCCCCGGGCGTGCTTCTGGTCGAACGCGCGCGCGGATTCCGCGGCAGGGGTGTAGATGCCACCCTTGCCCTTCACCTCACGGCCGGTGGTGTCCGGCTGCACCTCGGGCTCGGCGTAGTTGATGTAGTGCTCGTCCGCGCCGATCACCGCCTGGGGGGTGCCGGACGACGGCTGGGCTGCCGCACTGCCACTCACGGTCAGTGACGTGGCCGCGAGGGCGATGACGGGCAGTGCGACGAGTAGTCGTCGCCGCGCCCTGGACTGCGGTTTGTGGTTCATGCCGCTCCGTTTCTCGGGCATGGGGAGGAGGACGTTGGGGTTGCCGACCATCGAAGCGATGTCTGTCGAACTCTGCCAACCTGCGTGAACCTAAAGCACAACCGGCCGAAAGGACAGTGGTGGCCGACGCCTGTGCCCGTTCAGCTTTCCCCGACTCCCCCGACCGACCGATGTGACACCGGCAGGGCGGCGCGGACCGCATCCGTAAGACATGGCAGAGGGTGGCGGCCCGAAACGGACCGCCACCCTCCAATGAGTACGCCTACCGTCAGTCCTCGTCGGACTTCGTACCGCTCATCCCCGAGGAGATCAGGTCCATCACCGAGGAGTCCTGCAACGTCGTCACGTCGCCCAGCGAGCGGTTCTCCGCCACGTCCCGCAGCAACCGTCGCATGATCTTGCCGGAGCGGGTCTTCGGCAGCTCCGGCACCAGCATGATCTGCCGCGGCTTGGCGATCGGGCCGAGCGTCTTCGACACGTGGTTGCGCAGGTCGGCGATGAGCTGCTCACCCGCCTCGCCGGCGATGTCGGTGCTGCCCCGCGGGATGGCGAACGCGACGATCGCCTGACCAGTGGTCGGGTCGGTCGCGCCGACGACCGCCGCCTCGGCCACCGACGGGTGCGACACCAACGCCGACTCCACCTCGGTCGTCGAGATGTTGTGCCCGGACACCAACATCACGTCGTCCACCCGGCCGAGCAGCCAGATGTGCCCGTCGTCGTCCTTCTTCGCACCGTCGCCGGCGAAGTACATGCCCTGGAAACGCGACCAGTACGTGTCGATGAACCGGTCGTCGTCACCCCAGATGGTGCGCAGCATCGACGGCCACGGCTCGCGCAGCACCAGGTAGCCGCCACCACCGTTCGGCACCGACTGGCCCTGGTCGTCCACCACGTCGGCCACGATGCCCGGCAGCGGCGTCATCGCCGAGCCCGGCTTGGCCGCGGTCACCCCCGGCAACGGCGAGATCATGATGGCGCCCGTCTCGGTCTGCCACCAGGTGTCCACCACCGGCAGTTCGCCCCGGCCGATGTGCTGCCGGTACCACATCCAGGCCTCCGGGTTGATCGGCTCGCCGACGCTGCCCAACAGGCGCAGCGACGACAGGTCGAAGCCCGCCGGGAGGTCGTCGCCCCACTTCATCATCGTCCGGATCAGGGTGGGAGCGGTGTAGAGGATGCTCACCCCGTACTTGTCGACGATCTCCCAGAACCGGCCCTTGTGCGGCGTGTCCGGGGTCCCCTCGTACATCACCTGGGTGGCGCCGTTGGAGAGCGGGCCGTACACGATGTAGGAGTGCCCGGTGACCCAGCCGATGTCGGCCGTGCACCAGTAGACGTCCGTCTCCGGCTTCAGGTCGAACACCGCGTGCGTGGTGTACGACGCCTGGGTGAGGTAGCCGCCGGTGGTGTGCAGGATGCCCTTCGGGCGGGCCGTGGTGCCACTGGTGTAGAGGATGAACAGCGGGTGCTCGGCGTCGAACGGCTGCGCGGTGTGCTCGGCCGACGCGGTCTCCACCGTCTCGTGCCACCAGTGGTCCTTCTCGGTCCAGGCCACGTCCTCGCCGGTGCGGCGGACCACGAGCACGTGCTCCACCGACGGGGAGTTCGCGACCGCCTCGTCCACAGTGGGCTTCAACGCCGACGGCTTGCCCCGCCGGTAACCACCGTCTGCGGTGATCACCACCTTGGCGCTGGCGTCCTGGATCCGGTTGCTCAACGAGTCGGCCGAGAAGCCACCGAAGACCACACTGTGCGCGGCGCCGATCCGGGCGCACGCCAACATCGCCACCGCCGCCTCCGGGATCATCGGCAGGTAGATCGCCACCCGGTCGCCGGCTGTCACCCCCAGGTCGGTGAGCGCGTTCGCCGCCCGGCAGGTCAGCTCGTGCAGGTCCGCGTACGTGATGGTGCGGGTGTCGCCCGGCTCGCCCTCCCAGTGGATCGCGACCTTGTCGCCCCGGCCCGCCTCGACGTGCCGGTCCAGGCAGTTGTACGCGACGTTGAGCTGCCCACCCACGAACCACTTCGCGAACGGCGGGTTCGACCAGTCGAGCACCTCATCCCACTTCTTCGACCAGGCCAGCCGATCGGCCTGCTTCGCCCAGAAGGCCAGCCGGTCGGCCTCAGCCTCGGCGTACGCGTCGATGGTGACGTTGGCGTGCGCGGCGAGTTCGGCCGGCGGGGGGAACTGGCGCGTCTCGTTCAGCAGATTGGCCAATGCCTCGCTCATGCCGTGACTCCTCATCCTCGGGGTGACCTGGGTCTCGATGGCACGAGGGTAGTCGCGGGGCCTGCGAGCGGCCACGGCTGCCCACTGCCTCGCGCCGAGCGGCCCCCGGGGCGCGCCCGGCGGCCCATCCCACCTGTCCCCGCCGCGCGCGGGATGCCTTGATCAACACGGTTTCATGGAAATCGGGGTGTCCAGGCCAGGCGGACACCCCGACTTCAAGGAAACCCGTGCGGAACTGCTGCGGTGGTTCGGCTGTCCGACCGCGCCGGGCCTGGTGCGGTGCCGCGCCGGGAGGGTGGTCCCTGTCGCGTTGGAGGCGGGTGCGGCCCGCCGCGCCGGGCCGGGTCGTTAGCGTGGCGGGGTGACCACCGACCCGCTCGCCCCGTTGCTCGCGCTCGCCGACATCGCCGCCGCCGTCGATCAGGCCCGCGCGCGGTTCGACCAGGCGCTCGGGCACCGGGCGCTGCGCCGGCACGGCGGACAGGTCGCCGCCGAGGTCAGTCTGCGCTCCGCTGTCGCCAGCGCGGCCCTCGAGGGGGCCGGGCACGAGCGTGAGGCGGTCCGGGCCGGCACCGTCACCGACCCGGTGCTCCAGGGGGCGCTGCGGGTCGCCGGAGCGCTGCCGGGCCTGAGCGAGCTGTGGCCGAAGGCGCCCCGCCAGGCGCTCGCGAAACTGCACGTGCTCGCCGCACGGGACATGGTGACGGAGGCCGAGCTGGGCCGCCCGGTCGCCGACCCGGTGGTCGCCACCCGACTGGACGGGCTGGCCGGCCTCGTCGCCGGCGGCACGAAGGTCTCCCCGTTGGTGCTCGCCGCTGTCGTACACGGGGAGTTGTTGAACCTGCGCCCGTTCGCCGGGCCGTCCGGCGTGGTGGCCCGGGGGGCGGCCCGACTGGTGCTGCTCGCCAGCGGCCTCGACCCGCGTGGCCTGCTCGCCGTCGACGTCGGGCACCGCGAGCGCGAGCCCGAGTACGTCGGCGCGGCCGGTGCCTTCGCCACCGGCACCCCCGACGGGCTGCGCTCCTGGCTACGGCACTACATGGCCGCCGTCGAGGTCGCCGCCGACCAGCTCACCGCCATCGGAGACGAGATCCTCGCCGCCGCCTGAGCAGTTGGACGGGTGGTGTCAGGCGGTGGTGGCGGCTCGGGTTCGGCGGTGGCGGCCATACCAGGCGATGCCGATGGCCACACCCACCCCGACCCCCAGAGCCGCCGCGGCCACCGGGACAGCGGGCCGTTCCCGCCACCGCCGGCCCAGCGGGATCGGATGGCGGAACTCCAGCACCGGCCACGCGTTCTCCGAGGCCAGCTTGCGCAGCTGCCGGTCCGGGTTGACCACACTCGGGTGGCCCACGCACTCCAACAACGGGCGATCGCTGTACGAGTCGGAATAGGCGTACGAATCAGCCAGGTCGTAGTCCCGGGCGGCGGCCAACTCGGTGACCGCCTCGACCTTGCTCGGCCCCGCCGCGTAGAACTCGACCTCGCCGCTGTACCGGCCGTCCTCCACCGTCATCCGGGTCGCGATCACGTCGGTGACGCCGAGCAGCTCACCGATCGGCCGGACCATCTCCTCGCCGGACGCCGACACCAGCACCACGTCCCGCCCAGCCGCCTGGTGCTCCACGATCAGGGCGGCGGCCTCGGCGTACACGTAGGGGTTGATCAGCTCGTGCAGCGTCTCCGCGACGATCTGGCGGACCTGCTCCACCTGCCAGCCCTTGCAGAGCGCAGCCAGGTAGTCCCGTGTTCGGGCCATGGTCTGCTCGTCGGTGCCGCCCAGCCGGAACATCAGCTGCGCGTACGCCGACTTGACCACGTCCCGCCGGGTGATCAGCCCATCCCGGTAGAACGGCCGACCGAACGCCAGGGCGCTCGACTTGGCGATGACGGTCTTGTCCAGATCGAAGAAAGCGGCACTTCGGCCCACGGCGCGAAAGTCTAGCCGGATGGTCTATCGTCGGCGGGTGCCCGGGGTCATGCCACCCCTCAGACCTGCGGGCTCTCCGCTCCGCGTGATCACGCTCACACTCTGCGAGGAGATTTTCGCAGTGAGTGGAGGCAGCACCACTCGACGTGACGGGCCCGCTCAGGCAGACTTGTCCGTACGACGAGCTTTCACATCCCCGAAACAGACAGACCCTCAGCGGTTGCACCCCCCGTGACCGCTGAGTGGTTCGGCTCGACCCCCCCGGAGCCGAACCTCCGACGACCCCCGTCTCCCCCCGACGGGGGTCGTCCCTTTCCCGGGAGCGCTTCCGGCCAGGTGAAAGTGTGTCTCCCGGGTCGGCCGGTCGGGACGGCGAGCGGAAAGGCAGCGGATCGGCAGCGAAGGTCAGCCGGACCGGTCGCGTAGTGCTCGGGCCTGTGCGCGTAGCGGTGCCGAGTGCGCCACCGCCGCCGCATCGGTCGGAAGGTCCGTCCGCTGTTCCCGGCCGTTCCGATTTGGTCACGCCGACGGGGACGCTCCATGGACTGAGCCCTCCGGTGGAAGCCTGCTCGCGCGTACCAGGATCTGTGTTTGAGGGCCACGACGGCCCGACGCAGAAAGCCTGATGCCCTCGACCCAGATCCACTCATCGCGCGGCGGGCGGTTGGCCACCAGCCGTACCCCGGTCACCCACAACCGCACCGGTCCGTCCGAAGGCAGAAGGCGATCGACCGCGTCGATGTCCAGCACCGCGCCGAGTCGTACCCGAACGTCAAACACCGCGTCTCCTCGTCGTTGGCGCCGTGTTGTGGAGAGGCGGCGCGCTGTCGGTGGTGCGTCGTTGGATCTGGAGGCCGGCGATCTGGGCGAAGACTTCCCGTCGTGCCAGGGCTGCACCGGTGGCCAGGTCGATGGAGTAGCCGGTCAGCCACACCCAGCCGTGGTACGTCGGCTTGTCGCAGACCGAGGTCACCCGCAGCCACAGCGCCCGATGACCGCCGAACTGCACCGATGCCCGGCCGTCAATCAGCACCAGGTCACCAGGAACGGGGACACCCGGCCGGTGCGGCGTCGATGTGCGCAGCGCCGAGGCGGGCGGGCCATTCACGGGTCGTCGTTCGGGTCGCGGTCTCACGCCAGTACCCACCCCGGGCCAGCCTCAGCAGGTCGCCGCGCGACCGGAAACCGCGCAGTCCAGGCATGACCGACGCGCGAAGGCGCTGGTCCACTCCGCACCACGCCCGAATGCCCGGACCGCCGCACGGGCGAAGGCGTACTTCCAACCCGCGCCGAGCAGGATTGGCAGTTGGTCGATGCATCCAGCCCCGTCATGCAGACAGGTTGTGGCACATACCGCCCAGCTACCCGGAAAATCCTTCCGGGGTCACAGCCGACCGAGGGGAGACGGTGAACCGGTGCGCGGAAGAACCAATAACCTGACCATCGGCGAACGCGTCGCCTGGTACCGCTACCGACGTGGCCTGTCCCAGGAGGTCCTGGCCGGTCTCGTCGGCCGGACCGCCGACTGGCTGGGCAAGATCGAGAACAACCGGATCGAGCTGGACCGGCTCTCCGTCATCAAGTCCCTCGCCGAAGTCCTGGACGTCTCCCTCGGCGACCTACTCGGCGAACCCGGGCTGCTCGACTGGAACAGCGACAGCGGCATCACGACCGTCCCCGCCCTGCGCGCCGCCCTGATGAACTACCGCGCCCTCGGCCCGTTCAGCGGCGGCACGAAAACCGTGCCATCGAGCGTCGCCGTACTCAGGAAGGAGGTAGGCGCCCTCTGGGACGCCTACCAAGACTCCCGATTCGCGTACGTCACCGGCCGCCTGCCCGACCTGCTGCACCGCGCCCGAGTCGCCGCCGACCACCACGACGGCGACGGCCAGGACCAGGCCCGCCGCCTCCTCGGTCTGACATACCAACTCGCTGCCACCCAGCTCACCAAGCTCGGCGAGAGCGACCTCGCCTGGATCGCCGCCGACCGCGGCTTGACCGCCGTCTGTCCCACCGGCGACCCACTCATCACCGGCTCCCTCTTCCGCTCGGTGGGCCACGCCCTACATGCCACTGGCCGCTATACCGAAGCCGTACGCCTCACCGAGGACGCTGCCGGCTACCTTGAGCCTCACCTCAAGCACGCCACGCCAGCGCTGCTCTCCGTCTACGGAACCCTGTTCCTGTCAGGCTCGATGGCCGCCGCCCGCGCCAACGATGCCGCCACCACCCGCACCTTCCTCGCCGCCGCTGACCACGCCGCCGGCCAGCTCGGAGCTGACGCCAACCACCTCTGGACCGCGTTCGGCCCGACCAACGTCGCCATCCACCGCGTCGCCACGGCCGCCGAGCTGGGCGACCTACAGGTCGCCATCGACCTCGGCCCGCGCGTCAACACCACCGGGCTGCCGATGGAGCGCCGAGTGCGGCACGCCCTCGAAGTCGCGCGCGCCTACAACTCGTGGAACCGGCTCGACGACGCCCAAGCCGTTCTGCTCGACGCCGAACAGATGGCACCCGAACAGCTCCGCCACCACTTCCTCAGCCGCCAACTCGCGCTGACCTGGATCCGACGGCAGCGAGGCAAGCCCTCGGCCGAACTGGTCGGCCTGGCCCAGCGACTCAAGGTGCTCGACTGAACCCAGCCCCTCTAGGCTGCCCTGGTGACGGCCAACGAGATGCCACCCTTGGCAACCCCACGCGTCGCCGCCGGTGCCCTCTTCTTCGACGACCAGGGCCGCGTGCTCCTCGTGCGTCCCAGCTACAAGAACCACTGGGACATCCCCGGCGGCTACGTCGAACCCGGCGAGTCACCTCGCGACGCATGCATGCGGGAGATTCAAGAAGAGCTTGGTCTCGCCGCGGCGCTCGGGCCGATGCTCGTTGTGGATTGGGCGCCCGCCGAACACGAGGGCGACAAGCTGCTCTTTATTTTCTCTGGCGGATCACTCAGCCCGGAGCAGGAGCGCGAGATCCGCTTTGTAGACGGTGAACTGACCGAGTGGCGTTACGTGAGCGCAGAGTCCTTGGAGCAGCACGGCCCACCCCGACTCGCCCGCAGGATCCGCACTGCGATCGCGGCGCTCAGTGACGGCATGTCCGCATACGCGGAACACGGCAGCGCCATCTAGACCGCAATTTCGATACGACATTAAGGCGTTGTCATGTGGCATGCACGTGCTGCCTACGCCTCGGATCGCTGTCGATAAGCATCAAGGAAATTGCGATCCCGGCTGGTCGTGCAAGCTAATCATGGTAGCCGGAGAATGAGATACGGGATCGCGTGTCCGGGCTTTACTCGCGGTTATCGTTAATGGCGTTGAGTATGCCGATGAGAGCTGATGCCTCTCTTGTGTTCAAAACTTCGCCGAGTTCCTCCGGACTTAACTCTCGCCGAAGCCTGCCAAGGGCAGTCAATGATTCCATCGGCCATTCACGGTGCAATTTTTGCCAAAGGATAGCGGCGTTCACGAACGCCTCCGCAGCCTGCTTGAAGCGCCGTTGCTCCGAGGCGATCTCCCCGAGTCTCTGGTAAGCGACAGCGGAGAGGTGCTGGTCATTAAGGTCAGAAGATAACCTGAGGACATGCCGATAGTAGCTCTGCGCTTCGTCGAACCGCTCCTGCTGTTGTGCGACGTTGCCGAGCTGGTGGTAGGTGATTGCAGCGTTTCCGCGGTCGTTGAATTCGAGCTCGATGTCGAGTGCCTGCCGGTAGTGGGCTTCGGCCTCGTCGAGCCGTGCTTGCTGTTGTGCGACGTTGCCGAGTTGGTAGTAGTTGGCTCCGATGTTTCGGCGGTCGTTGAACTCCAAGGCGATGTCGAGTGCCTGCCGGTAGTGGGCTTCGGCCTCGTCGAGCCGTGCTTGCTGTTGTGCGACGTTGCCGAGTTGGTAGTAGTTGGGTCCGATGTTTCGGCGGTCGTTGAACTCCAAGGCGATGTCGAGTGCCTGCCGGTAGTGGGCTTCGGCCTCGTCGAGCCGTGCTTGCTGTTGTGCGACGT
>NZ_JBEZEX010000002.1:257715-366439 GCF_040649115.1 Micromonospora sp. NPDC049049
GACGTTGCCGAGTTGGTAGTAGTTGGGTCCGATGTTTCGGCGGTCGTTGAACTCCAAGGCGATGTCGAGTGCCTGCCGGAAGTGGGCTTCGGCCTCGTCGAACCGCTCTTGCTGCTGTGCGACCAGGCCGAGCTGGTGGTAGGTGATTGCAGCGTTTCGGCGGTCGTTGAATTCGAGTTCGATGTCGAGTGCCTGCCGGTAGTGGGCTTCGGCCTCGTCGAGCCGTGCTTGCTGTTGTGCGACGTTGCCGAGTTGGTAGTAGTTGGCTCCGATGTTTCGGCGGTCGTTGAACTCCAACGCGATGTCGAGTGCCTGCCGGTAGTGGGCTTCGGCCTCGTCGAACCGCTCTTGCTGCTGTGCGACCAGGCCGAGCTGGCGGTAGGTGATTGCAGCGTTTCCGCGGTCGTTAAATTCAAGTTCGACGTCGAGGGCCCGGTGGTAGTAGCTACGCGCTTCATCGAATCGCTCTTGCTGTTGTGCAACGATGCCAAGCTGGTAGTAGATGGCTCCGATGTTTCGGCGGTCGTTGAACTCCAACGCGATGTCGAGTGCCTGCCGGTAGTGGGCTTCGGCCTCGCCGAACCGCTCTTGCTGCTGTGCGACCAGGCCGAGCTGGCCGTAGGCATATGCGACGTCACGTACATTGCCGCCTCTACCAAGGCGTTCCGATAAAAGAAGGTTGAGTTCTGCCTCGGCATCATGGAAGCGACCCTCAGCGGCTAGTATGGCGGCAAGCAGTATGCGAGCTGCCGGCAACTGTGAATGCTTCTGCCCGGCGGTCCTCTCATATGCTGAGATAACTGAGCGGATCTGCGCTTCTGCATCCTCTATTCGGCCGGAGTCTCGAAGGACCGTGGCAAGCGCGAACCGCGTCGTGAGAGTTTCTGTATGTTCAAATCCAAGAAGCTCTGCTTGCCGACGCAGGGCGAAGTTCAGTTCCGTCTCGGCTTCGCGAAGTCGGCCAGCTGATACTAGAATCCGTGCAAGGTTTACCCGGCTATTCAGTGGCTCGGGGTGTTGGCTTCCTAGCACGGCTTCCTGGTCTGATATCAAGCTCCTGTACAGCTCTATTGCCTTGCCGTAGTCACCCACACTCGCGGCGACATTAGCTAAGTTATGACGCCTGGTGAGATCGAAGTCGGACTCGAGTGTCGCGAACGCCTCGTCCTCGATCTCCTGCGCCTCGCCTTGGTGGTTGACTCGACGATCGAGGGCAAGGCATAGATCGAAGATCCGCTTCGACACCTGCTTCTCATGATCACTTGCCCCGTATTCGACGAGAACGATTGCGGACGTCACCACCGCAGCTCGCAGTCGTTCCGTAAGTATCTGTGACGTAATGAGAATCGCCGTCGGCGGCGTTGGCGGCTCGTACCGTTCCACGATGCTAGTCAACGCGGCTTCAAGCGAAGAGACGCTCCTGAAATGGAGAGGGCCTTCTCCGCCCTTCCAGTCTATTGCAAACAACTTTCCGCGCTCGCTTTGCAACAGAAGATCAGGACGTACTGCCAACTCGTCGCCGGATTCGACGACCTTCCAGTTCGCAGCGTGGGCCCTTTCAATTACTGCAGAAATGTAGCGAGTCTTGCTTGCCGGCCCCATCACTGACCTGCTCTCACGTAGCGCCACACCAGGCTCTTCCTCCACTGCAGCCAGTTTACGAGGATCGGAATTGGCATGCTAATGGCGGACAGTCCTAAAGATAGTATGATTTGCAGTAAGTTTGGCGTGCGATTGGGTGCCTGACTGAGGTCCTTGATCTGCCACCAGCAGAGGGCGGCGCCGATAAAGAGAAATAGTGCGCTCGCTCCGTATGCAACTTTGGCACCGGGTGAAGCGAGTGGCGACTTGTCATCGCGAACCAGTAGCGGGCTTTTCGATTGCGCATCTTCAATGATGCACCATTCTAGCCGTGGGCCCCTGTAGATTCTGGAAGGCTTGAGGGATTTGCGTAAGCCCTGCCAAAGGGTTTCCGTTGATCTCACTAGCAACTCGGCTGCAGTGACCGCTCTGACTGAGCGGTTGGGATTGCTTGAGTTGGTTGCAATGATGGAAAACTGAAGTGTGCTATTACTGCTGCAAAAGAGTTCAGCTGTGCAATCGGTCAGTGGAATTACAAAGTCCGCTCCACCCGTTGTTGCCCGCGGAAATGATGCCTTAACGCGTTCTAGGACCATGTCGGGAGGCATTCCGCCGTGCGCTATGCTGCCCGTCACTGTGATCTGGCTGGCCATTCGATACGAGACCGCCCACAAGTCGAGTTGTACACACGGAAGGTTTCGCCATGATACACCTGACCCCGCCACGGGGCGGCGGCTCCGGACCCTTCAGTGCACCGGCTGGCGCACGCAAAGCCCCCCGTCGAATTTCTTATCACCTCTGAGACGCCGGGCCGAGGCGATATCTTGATCTTTGTAGAGTAGCGGGCCGAACCTGTTGCACGCGCTCAGCTGACTGGCTTCCAGGCGGCCCTCGGCCGTCCTCGGTCGTCCGGAGCGAGTCATCCGAGATTCCAGCGATCGCAATAACGCGCGGCGACTCTCGATCATGCTCGAACGGCACGACCGCTGCGTCTGACGACGCCGCAACGCTCCTGGTCACACCCGCTACTTAAGTCAGGCCACCATGCCCCAACGGGGTCGTCTCTTCTCTTCGGGAGCGCGCCAACGCGTCGCAACGCGAGGCGCGAACTGGCGGGGGGCTGTCTATGAGCGGTACCGCTCGGACGAGGGTCCCCTCCCAACTTGTCGCCGGACGGTGCAATCGCCGCCTGGCGTGTAATTTCCCAGCGGGACGAGCTGAGGAGGAACGCGTGGCTGCTGGTGGCTTCTCGTCGAAACGGCTGGCCCGGGTGCGGGGGTTTCTTGAGCACCACGTCGAGTCCCGCTTCGTCCCGGGCATGGTGGTCGTCCTCGCCCGGCACGGTGAGGTTCACATCGAAGCGACGGGTCAGCTCGCGTTCGAGGGTCCCGGGTCGCAGACGCCGATGGCGGCCGACACGATCTGTCGCCTGGGCTCGATGTCGAAGCCGATCGTCGCCGCGTGTGCGATGACCCTCGTCGAGGACTGCACGCTCCGCCTCGACGACCCGGTCGACGATCTTCTCCCGGAGTTGGCGGACATGACAGTGCTCGCCGATCCCCACGGTCCGCTGGACGACACCGTCCCGGCGGAACGCCCGATAACGCTGCGGGACGTCCTGGACGGCACCCTTGGCACCGGCATGGTCCCTGCCGAGCAGGGCACGGTGCCGGTCGCCGACGCGTTGGACGCACTCGAATATCAGTCGCCGGACGCGTGGATCCGCCAGCTCGGTGACCTTCCGCTCGTCCACCAGCCGGGTGAGCGCTGGATGTACGACACCGCCGCCAACGTGACCGGCGTGCTCATCGCCCGGGCCACCGGCATGTCCTTCGGTGATGCGATCCGTGCGCGGGTCTGCAAGCCACTGGGGATGGTCGACACCGCCTTCGACGTGGGTAGCGAGAGCATCGACCGGTTCGCTACGGCGTACGAGCAGGACAACGCCGCCACCGGCGAGCCGGTGGTCGAGGACGGTCCGGACGGGCGGTTCAGTCGACCGCGCCTGTTCGAGTCCGGTGGCGGCGGGCTCGTCTCGACCCCTCACGACTATCTCGCCTTCGCCTCGGCGCTGCTTGCCGGCGGTGCCCACGGCGGCGAGCGGGTGCTGTCGCGGCCTGCGGTGACGCTGATGACGAGCGACCACCTGACCGCGACCCAGAAGGCCGTCTCCGGGTTCTGGCCCGGCTACTTCGACGCCATCGGCTGGGGTTTTGGAATGTCGGTCCGGACCCGCCGCACACACCTCGGGCCCTCGGTCGGCAGCTACGGATGGCCTGGCTTCTACGGCACGGCCTGGTACAACGACCCCGCCGAGGATCTGACGGCGATCGTGTTCATGCAGCGGGCACACGCGGGCGACCAGCGGCTGCCGATGTGGCACGACTTGTGGACCACCGTTTACCAGGCGATCGACGACTGACCGCGCCCTTCGTTACCGGTGGGCGGCACTCGCCCCAGGCGGCGCGGTAATCCCTGGGCCCTCAGCGACACAAGCCATTGTGAGAGTCGCCGAGGCAATGGGGGTTCGGGTGGGTCCACCGAAGAAGCGGGACGAGGGCTGGTTCACCAGTCTCTACGCCGCCGAGTACGAGCACATAGTTCGGTACGGCCTGCGTCGGCTCGCTGACCGGGATGCGTCGGCGGAGCTTGCCCAGGAGGTCTTCGTCGTCGCCTGGCGTCGTCGCGCCGAGGTGCCGGAGCGCAGCCTGCCCTGGCTGTACGGGGTGGCCCGACGCCTTCTGGCGAACCAGTGGCGGTCGCGACGCGGCGCACCTGACCTTCTCCCGATCACCGATGTCGACCTTGAGCGACTGGCCGGATCGTCGGGTGCCGACACGAACGTCGGGGTCGCCGACATCTGGATTGCGCTGGCCAACCTCAACGATCTCGACCAGGAGATTCTCCGGCTGGTCGGCTGGGAGGAGCTGACGGTGGCCGAGGCGGCCAAGGTTCTCGGTTGCACCGGGGCGACCGCCGCAGTGCGCCTGCATCGCGCCCGCCGTCGCCTTGCCGAAGCGATGTCGGCCCGGCCTGCGCAGACCGGGCGTCGACCGGTGTTGGCGACCCTTCGAGAGGATCTGTGATGTTCGGAGCAGAGCGAACCCGTACTCTTCTCGGCCCGGCCGACCCGGCCCGCAACGCCGCCGTCGGGCCACCGCCGGTCTCGGCGCGCGAGCTCATCGACCGCGCCAGCGCTACCGAGACGGTCGCCGGGCGTCGTCGCGTACACCCGACCCGCCGGCTGGTCCTGACGGCCGGGACGCTGGCGGTCGCGGCCGGTGCCGTGGCGGTGCTCCAGCCGCTCGGCAGGCGCGCACCGGAGGCACCGGGCGGGCCTGGAAACGCGGCGGGGTTGGTGCTCGTGCCGGTCGCGTACCAGTTCGACGCGGATCCGCCGGCCGCCGGCCCGCAGCTGCGCATGCTGGCCGACAAGATCAAAGATGCGGCGTACGACCACCAGCGCGGCCGCTACATGTATCACCACACGAAGGTGTGGGGCGATCCGGTGATGACCTCCGCCGACGGTCGCCACCACGTCGCCTTCGCCGGGGCCTCCCAGGTCTGGCAGGCCGCAGACGGGACGGGCAGTCAGATCAACACCCAGCTGGAGCCGCAGTACCCCGACCAGGAGTCCCGGGACTACTGGCAGCGAGCCTTCGATTCGCGTCCGGCGGTCGAGGGCACCCCTGCTCCGGCCATGATCCCGCTGCCGCCGCAGGAACTCAGGCCGCCGTCGGCCGTCCCAGCCGAGCTGCGGGAGCTGCTGAAGGTCGAATACGGCGCAGGGGCGGCGAGCAAGGGGGTCAGCACGCTCTACGGCCGGTACGTCGTACCGCGTGCGACCCGAGCGGCGGTCCTGCGGGTCCTCGCCGACGTGCCCGGCTTCCGCTGGCGGGGGCAGGTCACGGACCGTGCCGGTCGGAAGGGGGTCGCCGTCACCTTCGACGACCGCGAACACGACGCGCAATCTCTTCTGGTCTTCGATCCGACGACGGGCGAACTGCTCGCCGATGAGCGGTTGACGCTGTCGCCAGTGCGGATCAGCTCGTACCAGGTGATCCTCGATGCCGGCTGGACCGACCGGGTCGGCTGACCGCGACTTGCGGGGCTGCTCCTTTCGGGAGCGGCCCCGCTGTTTTCCCCGTAGCGGCCGTAGCTGCCGCGATGCCCGCGCCCGTAGCAGATCAACTGTCTCGGCGGCGGTTTTCCACAGGCCACCAGGTTGTCCACAGGCGACGACATCGGGACGGCTCGTGGGGTGGATTCCGAGCACTGTCGGCGGCATACCAGAGCCCGACCGCTGGAGGCCGCGATGCCACCCCGTACCACGGTTCCGCCGATCCGCCGGCTCCCGCTGGTCGTCACCGGCGACGACGACCTGCTCGACGATGTGCTCCGGCTCGCCGCCGTCGGCGGCACGGAGGTGGAACTCGCCCGCGACCCAGCGGCTGCCCGCACCCGGTGGCTTACCGCGCCCCTGGTCCTGCTCGGCGCCGACCAGGCGCAGGCCTGCCTGCGCGCCCGGTTGCCGCAGCGCCCTCGGCTGGTGCTGCTCGGCCGGGCTGGTCAGCTCGACCCTGGGTGGCAGACCGCCGAGCTGATCGGGGCCGAGCACGTCGCCACGCTGCCGGCCGCAGAGCCGTGGTTGGTGGATCGGTTCGCCGAACATCATCCGGATCGTCCGGCCGGCGTCGGCGCCCGTGTCGTCGCGGTCCTCGGTGGTCGGGGCGGTGCGGGGGCGAGTGTGTTCGCCGGTGGTCTGGCGGTGACCGCCGCCCGGGCCCGGTTGCGCACCCTCCTGGTCGACGCCGACCCGCTCGGTGGTGGCCTCGACCTCGTGCTGGGCTGGGAGCAGTTGGAAGGCCTGCGCTGGCCGTCGCTCACCAGCGCAGACGGTCGGGTGGACGCCCCGGCGCTGGTGCAGGCCCTGCCCAGCCGGGGTGACCTCGTGGTGCTCTCCTGGGACCGCGGCGAGATGCTGCCGCTGCCGGTGACGGCGATGGCGGCGACAGTCGACGCGGCCCGGCGTGGGCGCGACTTCGTGGTGATCGACCTGCCCCGACAGTTGGACGATGCGGCTGTGGTGGCGCTGCAAGCCGCCGACCAGGCGTTCGTCGTCGTGCCGGCCGAGTTGCGTGCCACCGCGGCGGCCACTCGGGTGGTGGCCGCGGCCGCCCCGCACTGCGCTGCACTCTCGGTGGTGGTGCGCGGGCCCGCGCCCGGGCGGTTGCGGGCGTCCGAGGTGGCACGGGCGCTGGGCCTCCCCCTGGCCGGCACGCTGCGCCCCGAGCCAGAGCTCTGCCGTCGGCTGGAACGGGGCGAGGCGCCGGCCGCCGGGGGCAAGGGCCCACTCGCCGTGCTCTGCCAACGGATCGTCACCGACCTCACCGGCGCGCCGGGTGCGGGTGCGGCGTGACCGCCGGGCCGGAGGACGGCACGCTCGCCGCCCGGGTACGGCAGCGGATCGCCGCCGCCGCCACCCCGGTCACCGCAGCGGCCATCGTCTCCGCGGTACGGGCCGAACCCGCCGCCGCAGTGCTCGGCGACACCGCCATGCTGCGGATCGCCGACCGGGTGCGCGACGACCTGGTCGGCGCCGGGCCGTTGGCGCCGCTGCTCGCCGACCCGGAGGTCACCGACGTCCTCGTCAACGGCGTCCGGGTCTGGGTCGACCGCGGGTCGGGGTTGCACCAGGTCGCCGTCCCGGTGGGCTCGGTGGAGGACGTCCGTCGATTGGCGCAGCGGCTGATCGCCAGCGCGGGGCGGCGGCTCGACGACGGCTCTCCGTACGCGGACGCGCGGCTACCTGACGGCACCCGACTGCACGCCGTGCTGCCGCCGGTGGCGACCGAAGGTCCCTACCTCTCGCTGCGGACCTTCCGGCACCGGCCGTTCACCCTCGACGAGCTGGTGCGCCAGGGGACCGTGCCGCGACCGCTGGCACCACTGCTCGCCGCAGTTGTGGCGGCCCGACTGGCGTACCTGGTGACCGGGGGCACCGGGTCGGGCAAGACCACCCTGCTCAACACCCTGCTGGGGATGGTGCCGACCACCGAACGGATCGTGCTGGTGGAGGACGCCGCCGAGCTGCGTCCGGGGCATCCGCACGTGGTGGGGCTCCAGGCACGTACCGCCAATGTGGAGGGGACGGGCGTGGTCAGCCTGGCGGACCTGGTCCGGCAGGCGTTGCGGATGCGCCCGGACCGGCTGGTTGTCGGGGAGTGCCGGGGCGGCGAGGTGGTCGACCTGCTGGCCGCGCTCAACACCGGCCACGACGGGGGTGCGGGCACCCTGCACGCCAACACACCGTCGGACGTGCCGGCCCGGTTGGAGGCCCTCGGCATGTTGGGTGGGCTGCCTCGCGCCGCGCTGCACGCCCAGGTGGCCGCCGCGTTGCAGGTGCTGTTCCAGGTACGACGCGGCGACCGGGGTCGCGTCCTGGAATCGGTCTGCCTGCTGCTGCCCGAGGGACCCGAACGCATGGTGACGGTGGTGCCCGCCTGGGTGCGCGGCAGCGGGCTCGGGCTCGCCGCCCGTGCCCTCGGGGCGCTGCTGCGGGGGCGTGGGGTGGCGGTGCCACCCATCCTCAGCGAACCATGGCCCGGATCGGCGGGTCCGACATGACCGCCGAGACGACGCTGGTTGCGGCCCTGCTCCTTCTCGCCGCTGCCCTGGTGGCGTGGCCCGTGCGGAGCATCCGGTCCCGTCGCCGTCGCGTGCTGGCACCGGAGCGGATGGCCGACCGTGTTGATCCGGATGAGGCCCTGGTGCAGTGGATCAGGGAACTCGGTCGCACGGCGGAGGGGCCGGTCGACGGCACCGGAGCTGTCCCGACCAAGGGTCATCCGGTCGGCATCGCGGGCGAGTCGGGTGCCACCGTGGGTGCCAACGAAAGACGGACGGCACTCGGCTGGCCCGACCGGGACGTCACCCGCAGCCCGAGTTGGCCGGGAGCGGCGGACGGGTTCACACGTCCGGAGGGGCCGACGCGCCCACCGGCCCGGCGGGATCCCCGACGCCCGACCGGCACCGCCCGCCCGGGGGTGGCCCCCACGATGCTCGATGCCGAACGGCAGCCGGGCGCGTCGGCAGCCACGATCACGATTGGTGTCAGCAGTGCGGACACGGCCGGTCGGAACGACGTCTCCGGCCCGGCAACCGCAGACGGGCACGGCGACCTGGACGCCGGCTGCCGAGGCGGTGCGTCCGACGGGGCGGCGTCCGACGGGTGCGCGATCGTCGATTGCCGCGCCCGCGGGCGCGTCGGCGCGACCGGGAGCAGGCCGGGTACGCCTCCGTCGGTGCGCATCTCGCGATCGACGACCCGCGTGCTGCCGATGGTCGGTCTGCTCGGTGGCGGGGTGGGTGCCGTGGTCGGCGGTCCGGTAGCTGCGGTCGCGATGGCCGCGTACGGCACGCTGGCCGTGCGCGCCGCGCTGCGCTGGCGAGTGAACCGCAGCGCCGAGCGCGACAGACGACGTGGGCTGGACCAGCTCTGCGGCCTCGCGGCGGACCTACGAGCCGGCCTGCCCGTTCCACACGTCCTCGACGTCACGGCCGTCGGGAGTGACGGGGGGAGCCGCCTACGTCAGCTGACCGCGGCGGCGGTGCGCTTGGCCGACCGGACCGGTGCTCCGCTGGCGGAGCTTCTGGAGCGGATCGAGGCGGACGCACGGGCGACCGACCGGGGTCTGGCCGCAGCGGCGGCCCAGGCGGCCGGTGCCCGGGCCACGGCCTGGCTACTGGCGGCCCTGCCGGTTGGCGGGATCGGGCTGGGGTACGGCATCGGCGTCGACCCCATGGCGGTGCTCCTGCACAGCTCGGTCGGTGGCGCCAGCGCGGTTGTCGCGGTCGCCCTTCAGGTGGTGGGCCTCCTCTGGGCGGAACGGCTGGGCGCGGCACCGGGGCGGGCCGGATGACCGCCCAAGGCCCAGCCAGGCGGCGACCGGACGTGATCCGGCTCGTGGCGGTGCTGGCTGGGCTCGCCGTGGCCATCGTCGTCGGGGGCTGGCTCGGGCTGCTCGGCGCTATCCCGGCCGCGTTCCTGCTCGACGTCCTGTTGCGGCGGATCGAGTCGCCCGCTGTGCGTCGTCGGCGGCAGCAGGAGGCCGCCGACCTACCGCTCGCCGCCGACCTGCTGGCTGCGGCGATGCGGGCGGGCGCCCCGGTGGATCGCTCGGTACTGGCCGTCGCCGAGGCACTGGACGGGCCGCTCGCCGGCCGGTTGGCCCGGGTCGGCCGCACGCTGCTGCTCGGTGGTGGCCCAGCGGAGGCATGGTCCGCGCTGGACGGGGTGCCCGGCGCGGAGCGCCTGACCGCAGCGGCGTTGCGGTCGGCGAACAGTGGTGCCGCCCTGGCCGGCGCGCTGACCCGGCTCGCCGACGACCTGCGCGCTGATCGGGCCACCGCTGCCGAGGCATCGGCCCGCCGGGCGGGTGTGCTCATCGTCCTGCCGCTGGGGCTCTGCTTCCTGCCGGCCTTCATTCTCGCCGGACTCGTGCCGGTGATCGTCGCCGTTCTCGGCGACGTGCTCTGACCCATCGAGAAGGGAAACCAGTCATGCGCAAACTCATCGCCCGCCTACGCGGCGATGCCGGAATGAACACGGCCGAGTACGCCGTGGGCACCCTCGCCGCGGTCGCCTTCGCCGGGATCCTGTTGAAGGTGCTGACCTCCGGCAACGTCCAGTCGGCACTGACCGCCGTCATCGACCGGGCACTGAAGTGATCGAGCGCCGGCAGGCCGGCCGCGATCCAGGTTCGAGCGTTCCCGGGCCGGCGGCACGCGACGGGCGGAGACTTCGCGTCCTCCCGCGGACCGTCGGCGGGGACCGGGGGTCCTTCACCGCCGAACTGGCGGCCGGCCTGCCGGCGCTGCTCCTGCTCCTGCTGGCCGGCCTGACCGCTGTCAACGCCGTCAGCGCACAGGCGGGTTGCCTGCACGCGGCCCGGGAGGCTGCGCTCGCCGCCGCCCGGGGCGCGGACGGCGGCGCGGCGGGTGACAGCGCGGCGCCGCCGGGCGCGGCGGTTTCCGTGTCCGTCGACGGCGAGCGGGTGCGGGCGACGGTACGGGCACCCGTCCGGACCTTGGGCGGCCGGCTACCTCGGATCACCGTGGTCGCCACCGCAGTCGCCGCCGTCGAACCGGGCGCGCACGAGGGGAGTTGGTAGTGCGAAGAGATCCGTCACCCCCCGCCGGTCATCCACCGGCTTCCGGGGAGCACATTGATCGCCTGCCGGACCGGCAGCGAGGTGGCGCTACGGTCCTGCTGCTGGCGATGGGGCTCGTCTTCGTGGTGTTCGGGACGTTCGGCGCCGCCATCGTCGCCGCCGGAATGGCGAGCCAGCGGGCGGCGGTAGCTGCCGACCTCGGCGCGCTGGCCGGGGCGGCGCGGGCGCTCGACGGCGAGGCAGGAGCCTGCGCGTCCGCATCCGACCTCGCCGGTCGCAACGATGGCCGGCTGGTCGGCTGTCACCTCGACGGGATGGACGTGCTGGTGACGGTCGAGGTGGCGTTCACACCACTACCCGGCCTGACCCGGGTGGCTGCGGCGAGCGCCCGCGCCGGCCCGGTACGTGGTTGAGCCGGGTGGTTGCCCGCCTGACCGGCGGCGTCTCTGCTCACCATCGCCGCAGTGCCAGACGTAGCGCGAGGAGGGCTGGCCTGTGGCTTGCCGGATTGCCAAGGCACTCGGGACTGGTGAGCGCTACGGAGCTGAATCGTTTACGACGCCGGGCGTGATGCGTTTACGACATCAGCTCCAAAGGGGGAGCGGACCACATCCGGGGGCAGGGGGTCAGGTGCCGCGGCCCGCCGGCCGGGACTGGTTGAGGTCCAGGTCCCGGCCGGCCGCCGAGGATTGGGTGGCCGCTACGGCGACCGTGGAGGGTCGCCGCGCTGCCGTGGCCCGGGCCGGGTGTGTCAGCGGGCCTGGAGCGCGTCGAGGGCGACGGCCATCGCGATGACCAGGCGACGGTCGATCTGCGGGTTCTGCACCTCGACGACGTACTTGTCGCGCAGGCCCCACTTCTTGACCACGGTGAAGACCGGCTGACCGCCTGCGGTGAAGTCGAAGTGGTACGGCAGCCAGGACAGCGAGTCGACGAATCGACGCAGCAGTGCCACCGGCATGCTCCGCTCCTGGCCCGTCACCTGCGGCAGACCGGCCTGCTCGACGTGCCAGGTGGAGCGCAGCAGCGACTGGGCGAAGTCCTTGCGGAACAGCCCGATCGGGTTGCCGGCCGCGTCGGTGACGTCGTACGTGGCGCCGAGGTCGATGCGCTGGCGGGCCTTGAAGCCGAGCAGAGGCTGCTGCTTGGAGTCATCCGTGTAGATGGTCACCTGCTCCTTGAAGGCGAGCCGCTTCTGCTGCGCGAACGCCAGCAGCTCACCTTCGGTGCCGTCGGGGGCGACCGCCCGGACCTCGTACTGGTTGACCATCATGCGCAGTCGCTGGCGGATGTGGAACTGGTGCTGGCCCTGCAAGTTGTCGAGCTGCATGCGTACTCCTCCGGGGTTGGTGCGCCGGAGTCTCGCACAGCCCGACAACCGTCGCGTCCCTGCCGCCCTTGTTCAGCTGCTGCTGGGTAGCCGTCGAGGTCGCCGGACGACTACCCAGCACGGAGTGGTCACTGGTGCCCGGGCAGGACCACTCCGAAGGACGTCAGCGACTGTCGACGGAGTTCGCGGCCCGCAGCGCCGCGGTGTTCAGCACCTGGTGGATGCCGCGCAGCCGCTCGTTGATCTGTTCCAGCCGTTCCGCCTGGGCCAGGGCGGCCAGTGCCGACCCCAGCGCGATCTGCTGGTCGAGGGTGAGATTGTCCTGGTCGATGGTGTAGAGCAGGTCGACGGTTTCGGCGATGGTGTCGGCCACGGCTTCTCCTCGGGCACGGGGGCGGTCGGCAACATGGGCATCGATGGAAGCGCTCCCACACCATTGTGCCCCGTGCCAGGCCGATTCATGCAAGCCGCTCAGTCCGGCAGGTTCGCCAACACCACGTCGAGCACCCGGATCGCGTCCGGTTTGGAGAGGGGGTTGTTGCCGTTGCCGCATTTCGGTGACTGCACGCAGGACGGGCAACCGGCCTCACAGCCGCACTCCGCGATCGCGTCCCGGGTGGCCCGCAGCCACGCCGCCGCCGTCCCGTACGCCCGCTCGGCGAACCCGGCGCCACCCGGATGCCCGTCGTAGACGAAGACGGTCGGCGCCTCGGTGTCGGGGTGCAGGGCGGTGGAGAGCCCGCCGATGTCCCACCGGTCGCAGGTGGCCATCAGCGGCAGCAGGCCGATCGCGGCGTGTTCGGCGGCGTGCAGCGCACCCGGCACGTCGGCCGGCTGAACCCCGGCGAGGGCCAACGACTGCGGTGACAGGGTGAACCAGACCGCCACCGTGCGAAGCTCCCGGGCGGGCAGGTCCAGCGGCCGGGTGTCGATCACCTCGCCGGTGGCGATCCGCCGCCGCTGGTACGACACCACCTGGCTGGTCACATCCACCTCGCCGAGGAACATGCCCACCGGGCCGGCGTCCACGTAGGAGCGCACCGACACCACCGACAGGTCGGTGACGTCGCGGGCGTGGGTGGACCAGTCCGGTTCCTCGGCGCGTACCAGCGCGCAACCGTCGGCCAGGTCAAGCTGGTCGACCACGTACGAGACGCCCTGGTGCAGGTAGACCGCGCCGGAATGCAGCAGAAAGTGCGACGAGCCGCCGTCGACAGTGCCGAGCAGCCGGCCGGTCGACGACTCCACCACCGCGACCGGGGCGCCGCCCTCGCCGCGCAGGTCCACCTCTGGCCGCTCGCGGTGCCGCCAGTACCAACCGGTGGGCCGCTGCCGCAGCGCCCCCGCCGCGACCAGCTCGTCGACCGCCTCCTTCGCCCCCTCGCCGAAGAGCGCCAGGTCGGCAGGTGTGAGCGGCGCCTCCACCGCGGCGCAGGCCAGCTGCGGTGCCAGCACGTACGGGTTGGCCGGGTCGAGCACCGTCGCCTCCACCGGCGCGCCGAAGATCGCCTCCGGGTGGTGCACCAGGTAGGTGTCCAGGGGGTCGTCCCGGGCCACCAGCACCGCGAGGGCCTCCTGCCCGGAGCGCCCGGCGCGGCCCGCCTGCTGCCACAGCGACGCCCGGGTGCCCGGGTAGCCGCAGATCAGCACCGCGTCGAGCCCGACCAGGTCCACGCCCAGCTCCAGCGCGTTGGTGGAGGCCAGGCCGAGCAGGTCGCCGTGCAGCAGCGCCCGTTCCAGCTCGCGCCGCTCCTCCCGCAGGTAGCCGCCCCGGTAGGCGGCCACCCGGTCGCCGAGCCCTGGAACCGCGTCGTCCAGCGCTCGACGTGCGTTGGTGGCCACCACCTCGGCGCCCTTGCGGGAGCGGACGAAGGCGAGGGTGCGTACCCCCTCGGCGACCGTGTCGGCGAGCAGGTCCGCGGTCTCGCGCAGCGCCGACCGGCGGACCTGGTGGAGCTCGTCGTGTTCTCCCGTCGCCTGCGGCGGCACCGGGGTCGAGGCCGACGAGTCGGGTGGCAGCAGCGGCGGTTCCCAGAGCGCGAAGGTGACTCCGCCGCGGGGGGAGGCGTCCTCGGTGACCGCCGTCACCGGCAGCCCGGTCAGACGCCCCGCCGCGGTGGCCGGGTCACCGGACGTCGCCGAGGCGAGCACGAACACCGGGGTGGCCCCGAACCGGGCGCACTGCCGGCGCAGCCGACGCAGCACGTGCGCGACGTGCGAGCCGAACACCCCCCGGTACGTGTGGCACTCGTCGATCACCACGTACGCGAGTCGGCGCAGGAAGCCGGACCACTGGGCGTGCCCGGGCAGGATGCCGTGGTGCAGCATGTCCGGGTTGGTCAGCACGAACCGGGAGTGCCGCCGGATCCACTCCCGCTCGGTGCGCGGAGTGTCCCCGTCGTAGCAGGCGGGGCGTACCCCTTCCAGCTCCAGCGCGGAGACGGCGCGCAACTGGTCCGCGGCGAGGGCCTTGGTCGGTGCCAGGTAGAGCACCGTGGCCCGGGGGTCGGCGAGCAGGGTGGCCAGGGCGGGCAGTTGGTACGCCAGTGACTTGCCGGACGCGGTGCCGGTGGCGACGACGACGTGCTGGCCCTCGTACGCCAGGTTGGCAGCCTCGGCCTGGTGCTGCCACGGCGCGACCACGCCGCGTCGGGTGAACGCCGCGCGCAACTCCGCCGGTGCCCACGACGGCCACGGCGCGGGCACCCCGGCGCGGGCCGGCACCCGCTCGACGTGGGTGACCGGGTCGGCGGCGCCTCGGGCGCGTAGCCGGCGCAGCAGGTCGGCGGGCGCTGGCCCGGTGCCGGGAGCAGCGGATACGGTGGCCGCGGACGACGACTCCAGGTCGTGGCGCGGCGTGCCGCGCGCGGAGCTGAAGTCGTTGGAGGTCACGCCCTGCACTCTCGCACTGGTGTTCGGAGATGAAAAGTCGGACACCGGGGTAAGGGGAAGCCTCCGCTGGCGTCCGCAGGCCGCCCCGGCGGTAGTGGTTAGATGCCCACGAGAGTTTACGGCTCTGGCGAGGAGGACCGATGGAGCTGTCACTGGCGACCCGCACCGTGGGCGAGCACACGGTGCTCGAGGTCGGTGGTGAGGTGGACGTCTACACCGCGCCCCGGCTCCGTGAGCGACTCCTCGAACTGATCGACGGTGGCGCCCGTCACGTGGTGGTGGACCTCGGTCGGGTGGACTTCCTCGACTCGACCGGGCTGGGCGTGCTGGTCGGCGCGCTCAAGCGGCTCCGCTCGGCCAGCGGTTCGTTCGCGCTGGTCTGCGACAAGGAGCCGCTGCTCAAGATCTTCCGGATCACCGCGCTGGACCAGGTGTTTCCGCTGCACCCGACGGTCGACGCGGCGGTCAGCGCCGACTCGGCGGGCGCCGACGCGTGATGGCGACAGTCAAGCTCTCCTTTTCGCCCGCTCCGGTGCACGTGCGCACCGCCCGCCTGGTCGGCGTCGCCGTTGCCCGGCGGGCCGGGGTGCGGGAGGACCTGCTGGACGAGGTGCGCCTGGCCATCGGTGAGGCGTGCACCCGCGCGGTGGCCCTGCACCGGCAGTACGGCCTGGCCGACCCGGTGCTGGTCGAGATGTCCGACGGTGGCTCGTACGCCGTGCGGGTGGTGGACCGGGCGCCGATCGAGGCGGGTATCGGTCTGACCGCGCTGCCGCCGGACGAGCTGGCCAACGAGTCGCTGACCGATGAGGCGCTCACCACCGGCGTCGGCTTCGCGCTGCTCGCCGGTTTCGTCGAGGACCTCCAGGTGCGCCCGGTCGACGAGGGCATCGGCACCGAGGTGCGGATGGTGTGGCCGGTCGGCCGCTGACCAGTTCCGCTGCGTAGGCCGCGTCCCCTGCTGGGGATGCGGCCTTCTTTGCATGGATCGGGCCCTATATCAGATTTCGTTTCATAACACAGCGACGAAGATCATCGCGACACGGTGCCACCTGGGTGTGACCTCCAACACTGTGGAGGGCTACAGTACCCGGGTTGTCAGCAAGTGACCTATCCCGCAGCCAGCGGGTATGGGTGTTCATCGCTGGTCCGCTGGTGGGTTGGCGCGCGCTTGCGAGTCCGCATCCAGGCGTCGGTCAGTGCGTCTCCACTCACCGGCGCGATTGTTCGGTAACAGGAGGACACAGATGTCCGAGACCTTGGCCGCCGACGGCGGCGGGCTTTCCCTTACCGGAAGCAATGTCACCTACGTCGTCATCGCCGCGGTTGTCGCGCTGGTGGCACTTGGTTTCGCTGCCGCCCTGACGAAAACGGTGCTGGCCGCTGGTAAGGGCACCGAGAAAATGCAGGAGATCTCGGGGGCCGTCCAGGAGGGCGCCTCGGCCTACCTGCTCCGACAGTTCCGCACCCTGGCGATCTTCGTGGTCATCGCCGTCGTGCTGCTCTTCCTGCTTCCGGTGCACGACACCGACGGCAGTGAGCTCGCGGTGAAGCTCGGCCGGTCACTCTTCTTCGTGGTGGGCGCCCTGTTCAGCGCGTTCATCGGTGGTGCCGGCATGTGGCTGGCCACCAGAGCCAACCTGCGGGTGGCCGCCGCCGCGAGGGAGCGGGCAGGCGGCCGCGAGGCGGCCATGAAGATCGCGTTCCGGACCGGCGGTGTCGTCGGCTTCTTCACCGTCGGCCTCGGCCTCTTCGGTGCCGCGCTCGTCGTTCTGATCTACCGGGGTGACGCGCCGACAGTGCTGGAGGGCTTCGGCTTCGGCGCCGCCCTGCTCGCGATGTTCATGCGGGTCGGTGGCGGCATCTTCACCAAGGCCGCCGACGTCGGCGCCGACCTGGTCGGCAAGGTCGAGCAGGGCATTCCCGAGGACGACCCGCGCAACGCCGCCACCATCGCCGACAACGTGGGCGACAACGTCGGTGACTGCGCCGGCATGGCCGCCGACCTGTTCGAGTCGTACGCGGTCACGCTGGTGGCCGCGCTGATCCTCGGCCGCGCCGCGTTCGGCGAGGAGGGCCTGGTCTTCCCGCTGATCATCTCCACCATCGGCGTGCTGATCGCGATCGTCGGCGTCTTCATCACCCGGCTGCGTGCGACCGACCGCAACGCCCTGACCGCGATCAACCGGGCCTTCTACCTGTCGGCTGTGCTCTCCGCGGTGCTGGTGGCTGTTGCCGCCTTCGCGTACCTGCCGGCGACGTTCGGCGAGTTCGACAGCGGGCTCACCGACGCGCCTGGCAACCCCCGGCTGGTCGCCATCGGCGCGGTCGTGATCGGCATCGTGCTGGCCGCCGCGATCCAGGCGCTGACCGGCTACTTCACCGAGACCAACAGGCGACCGGTGCAGGACATCGGCAAGAGCTCGCAGACCGGTGCCGCAACCGTCATCCTGGCCGGCATCAGCATCGGTCTGGAGTCGGCGGTCTACTCGGCGCTCCTGATCGGCGCAGGCGTCTTCGGGGCGTTCCTCCTCGGCGGCAGCTCCATCACGCTGTCGCTGTTCGCGGTGGCGCTGGCCGGCACCGGCCTGCTCACCACTGTCGGCGTCATCGTCGCGATGGACACCTTCGGGCCGATCTCCGACAACGCCCAGGGCATCGCCGAGATGTCCGGTGACCTCGACGAGCACGGCGCTCGCACGCTCACCGAACTGGACGCCGTCGGCAACACCACCAAGGCGATCACCAAGGGCATCGCGATCGCCACGGCGGTCCTCGCGGCGACCGCGCTGTTCGGCTCCTACACCGACTCGCTCCGCAGCGCGTACGAGGACGCTGGCGTGGGCGACGTCGGTACGGAGATCCTCAACTCGCTGAACGTGGCGAACCCGCGCAACCTGGTCGGCCTGATCATCGGCGCGGCGGTGGTCTTCCTCTTCTCCGGGTTGGCCATCAACGCGGTGTCCCGCTCGGCCGGTGCCGTGGTGATGGAGGTCCGCCGGCAGTTCCGTGAGCTGCCCGGCATCATGGACGGCACCCAGCGCCCGGAGTACGGCAAGGTCGTCGACATCTGCACCCGGGACGCGCAGCGCGAGCTGATGACCCCCGGCCTGCTCGCCATCCTGGCGCCGATCGCTGTCGGCTTCGGCCTCGGGCCCGGCGCGCTCGCGGCGTACCTGGCCGGTGCGATCGGTGCCGGCACCCTGATGGCGGTGTTCCTGTCCAACTCCGGTGGGGCCTGGGACAACGCCAAGAAGCTGGTCGAGGACGGCGCGTACGGGGGCAAGGGCTCCGAGGCGCACTCCGCCACTGTCATCGGCGACACCGTCGGCGACCCGTTCAAGGACACCGCCGGCCCGGCGATCAACCCGCTGATCAAGGTGATGAACCTGGTCTCGCTGCTGATCGCGCCCGCCGTGGTGGCCTGGAGCGTCGGCGACGACCGCAACGTCGGCCTGCGGGTCGGCATCGCGCTGGTCGCGACGCTGATCATCGTGGCGTCGGTGGTGTTCAGCAAGCGCAAGGGCATCGCGATGTCCGACTCGGACGCCGACGGCAACACCGGCGCGGGCAGCACCGACCACCGCCCGGAGACGGTCAACGCCTGACCCAGGAACGGCCCGGGGTCCCCGGTCGACGTGGCTTGTCGACCGGGGACCCCGGCCGTCCGGCCCGATGCCACACCTGGCCAAAGGCCGTACGCTGCAACGCATGCGTACGTGCCGGGCGTCTGCCGCCGGAAAGCTCACGGTGGTCCTGGCCACGATCGTCGTTCTGGCCGGCTGCGGCGGCGGCCCCAGCCCACGGGCCTGGGCGGCCTCGGTCTGTGGCGCCCTCACCCCGTGGCGCTCCGAGATCAACAAGTTGACCAGCAGCACCGACGAGCAGATGACCGCGCAGACCACGCCGGCGCAGGCCAAGGAGAACCTGGTGCGGCTCTTCGACGGGGCGGAGCAGGCCAGCGAGGCCGCGCGCAGCAAGGTCGAGAAGGCGGGCATCCCGGAGGCGGAGAACGGCGAGGCCATCTCCGCGGGTTTCCGCAGCTCCCTGGGGAAGATGCGGGACGCGTACGGCCGTGCCCGGGACACCATCGACGGCCTGGGCACCGGCGAGCCGACGGCCTTCTACGACGGCGTGCGGGCCGCCGTGGAGACCCTCAACAAGGAGTACGACGCCGGCGCGCTGGACACCAGCAAGCTCAACTCCGAGGAGTTGAAACAGGCATTCGACGAGGTGCCGGAGTGTCGCTGAGCGGGCTCGGTGACACCGGGAAGGCACAGCCGCCTCCGGCGCTGTTCCCCGCGCCCGAGTCCGACACGCCCACTCCCGGGCGACGCCGTGGCGGCGCGCCGCAGGACCGCTCGTCGCCGGACGGCCTGGTTCGGAGCGGCCCGCCCCAGACGGACGACGCGGGCCGGCAACTTGTCTTCTTCGGCGCGGATGCGGCCGAACCGACAGTCGCCGACCTGGCCGGGCTGCTCGCCGGGCCGGCCGAGGTGGTCCGGATGGGCGGCACCGCCCGGCTCTCGGTGCAGGTGGACGCCGCCTGGCGGGTGCACGTGCTCGTCGCCGAGCTGGCGTCGCGTGGGCTGGCGGCGAGCTGGGAGCCGACCGAGGGCGCGCGACACGCCGTTCGTACGTCGTACACCCGGATCTTGAAGCCGCTGGCGGCCGCCTGGCTGCACGGTACGACGAAGCGTCCGCCGGCCGCGTTCCACCTGACCGGTCGGCGGTTGCGGCTGTGGCTCGCCGCCGCCGGGACGCCGGAGCCTCCGGACTGCTTCCTGTTGCGCCTGGGCGTCGACGACCAGGAGTGTTGGGAGCCGATCGGCGTGGCGCTCGCCTCGGCGGGGCTGGCCGGGGCGCTGCTCGGCCCGGGTGAGGGCGGCCCGGCGTACCGGATCACCGGCCGCCGCCGGTTGGCGCGGCTCGCCGAGCTGGTCGGCGGGCCGCCGCCCGCCACACCACCCGAAGCCTGGCCAACCTGATCCGCCCCTCATCGCGTCGATCATGGAGTTGTGGTGGGGGACGTATTGCTCCTCCGGGGCCAAAACGCCCACCACAAGTCCATGATCGACGCGGTTGGGCGGCGGCTTGAGACGGTGCGGCCGGCTGTCTGGTGCCGGACAGACGGCGGGTCGATCCAAGCGGAAAACGGGCGGGTCGTGGGCCCGCCATCGTCACAGTGACCCGCTTCGAGCCCTACCCACGGTGTACGGTGGCGCCGTCCGGCAGTGCCGAGCGCGGCGGAGTGGCGTCGACAGCCGCGTCGAAGCGGTTTGCGGCCCGCGAAACCCGAAACGCGGGCGGCGCGTTACGTTGGACATCCGGACCGCCGGTGCGACGGCGGGGTCGAAAGCGGTCGCTGTCCGGGCGCCGGCGGGCCACGAGCAGGAGTGAGGTCGGGGAGAGACGTGCCGAGCAACGCTGGAACCACCCGTCTGGTCATCGTCGAGTCACCGGCGAAGGCCAAGACGATCTCGGGCTACCTCGGCCCGGGGTACGTCGTGGAGGCCAGCTTCGGTCACGTCCGCGACCTGCCCCGCAACGCCGCCGACGTGCCGGCCAAGCACAAGAAGGAGCCCTGGGCCCGGCTCGGGGTGGACGTCGACAACGGCTTCCAGGCGCTCTACGTCGTCTCCGCCGACCGTAAGCAGCAGATCAGCAAGCTGGTGAAGCTGGCGAAGGAAGTCGACGAGATCTTCCTGGCGACGGATGAGGACCGTGAGGGCGAGGCGATCGCCTGGCACCTGGTCGAGACGCTCAAGCCCAAGGTCCCGGTCAAGCGGATGGTCTTCCACGAGATCACCAAGCCGGCGATCCAGGCGGCGGTGGCCAACCCCCGGGAGATCGACCGCGATCTGGTGGACGCCCAGGAGGCGCGCCGGATTCTCGACCGCCTGTACGGCTACGAGGTCTCCCCGGTGCTGTGGAAGAAGGTCATGCCGCGGCTCTCGGCAGGCCGGGTGCAGTCCGTGGCGACCCGCATCGTGGTCGAGCGGGAGCGGCAGCGGATGGCCTTCCGCACCGCCGAATACTGGGACATCCTGGCCAGCCTCGCGGTGGCCGACGCCGGTGAGGGCCCGCGTGCGTTCAACGCCACCCTGATCGCTCTCAACGGCGACCGGATCGCCACCGGTAAGGACTTCGAGCCGACCACCGGTCGCGTGCGGGCCGGCGCCGGCGTCGTGCATCTCGACGAGAGTGGCGCCCGGGGTCTCGCGGCCCGGCTGGAGGGGCGGCCGTTCACCGTCACCCGGGTGGAGGAGAAGCCCTACCGCCGTCGCCCGTACGCGCCGTTCATCACCTCGACCCTCCAGCAGGAGGCGGCCCGCAAGCTGCGCCTGTCCTCGCAGCAGACGATGCGCACCGCGCAGCGCCTGTACGAGAACGGCTACATCACCTATATGCGTACCGACTCGGTCAACCTGTCGGAGACCGCCATCTCGGCGGCCCGCCGACAGATCGTCGAGCTGTACGGCGAGCGCAGCGTTCCGCCGGAGCCGCGCCGCTACACCGGCAAGGTGAAGAACGCGCAGGAGGCGCACGAGGCGATCCGCCCGGCGGGGGACAACTTCCGTACCCCGGGCGAGGTGGCCAAGGAGCTGTCCGCCGAGGAGTTCAAGCTCTACGAGCTGATCTGGCGGCGCACCATCGCCTCGCAGATGACCGACGCGGTCGGCTCCAGCGTGTCGGTGCGCATCCGGGCGGTCTCCACCTCGCAGGAGGAAGCCGACTTCGGCGCGACCGGCAAGACCATCACCGACCCGGGCTTCCTGCGCGCCTACGTCGAGTCGAGCGACGACGAGAACGCCGAGGCCGAGGACGCCGAGCGTCGGCTGCCCACCCTGGTCAAGGACCAGCGGCTGACCGCCGACGAGCTGGCCGCGCAGGGCCACCACACCCAGCCGCCGTCGCGCTACACCGAAGCGTCGCTGGTCAAGGCCCTGGAAGAGCTGGGCATCGGCCGCCCGTCCACCTACGCGTCGATCATGCAGACGATCCAGGACCGGGGGTACGTCACCAAGCGCGGCCAGGCGATGATCCCGACCTTCCTGGCCTTCGCGGTGATCGGGCTGATGGAGCGGCACTACCCCCGCTTGATCGACTACGACTTCACCGCCACCATGGAGAACGAGCTGGACGAGATCGCCGGCGGTGACCACGCGGCGGTCGACTTCCTCACGGCGTTCTACTTCGGCAGCGCCAACGGTGCCGGCGACCAGGACATCGCTCGTTCCGGCGGGCTCAAGAAGCTGGTCACCGAGAACCTCAACGACATCGACGCCCGCAGCGTCAACTCCATCCCGCTCTTCACCGACGACGACGGCCGCGAGGTCGTCGTGCGGGTCGGCCGCTACGGGCCGTACCTGCAACGGGAGTTGCCCGGCGGCGAGCAGCCGGCACCGGCTGCGGCTTCCGGTGAGGGCGAGGAGGGCGGCACCCAGGGTGACCGGGCGCCGATCCCCGAGGGCCTGGCCCCGGACGAGCTGACCCCGGAGAAGGTGCACGAGCTGTTCCTGGGCGGCAGCGGCGAGCGCAAGCTCGGCGACGACCCCGGCACCGGCGAGCCGATCGTGCTCAAGTCCGGCCGGTTCGGCCCGTACGTGTCCAGCGGCGAGCGCAAGTCGTCGCTGCTGCGTACGCAGACCCCGGACTCGCTGACTCTGGAGGAGGCGCTCAAGCTGCTCAGCCTTCCCCGGCTGATCGGTGTCGCGCCGGACGGCGTCGAGATCTTCGCGAACAACGGTCGCTACGGCCCGTACGTCAAGCGGGGCGAGGAGTTCCGTTCGCTGGAGTCCGAGGACCAGATGTTCACCGTCGGTCTGGACGAGGCGCTGGCTCTGCTGGCCGCCCCGAAGGCCCGTGGACGGCGAGCTGCGGCGCCGCCGCTGCGCGAGATGGGCGTGGACCCGGCGACCGAGAAGCCGATGGTGATCAAGGACGGCCGGTTCGGTCCGTACGTGACCGACGGGGAGTTCAACGCGTCGCTGCGGCGCGGGCAGACGCCGGAGGCGCTGACCATCGAGGAAGCGTCCGAGATGCTGGCCGAGAAGCGGGCCAAGGGTCCGGCGCCGCGGAAGAAGGCGGCGGCGAAGAAGGCGCCCGCGAAGAAGGCGACGGCCACCAAGAAGACGGCCGCCGCCAGCAAGTCCACGGCCGCGAAGAAGACCACCACTGCCAAGGCGACGGCGGCGAAGAAGGCTCCGGCGAAGAAGGCCGCCCCGCGCAAGGCCGCCTCCAACACCGACTGACCACGCCTCGGGTCACCTGATCGTCACGCGTCGGTCCGACGCGAGCCGTCAGACCCCGAGGACATGCGTCAGGTGGGGGTTGGTGAAGACGCGGTGGGGGTCGAGCCGGTCGCGGACGGCCTGGAAGTCCGCGAAGCGGGGGTACGCGGCGGCCAGCGAGGCGGCGTCGCGGTAGTGCAACTTGCCCCAGTGCGGGCGACCGCCCAGCCCGGCGGCCACCTGCTCGAAGGCCCGGAAGTACGGCTCGTACGGCATGCCGACGTACTGGTGCACGGCGATGTAGGCGTTGTCCCGGCCGTAGCCGTGCGACAGCCAGATGTCGTCGGCGGCGGTGAATCGCACCTCCACCGGAAAGAGCACCTTGAACGGCAGGCCGTCCACGATCCGCTGGAGCGCGGCGAGCGCCTCGGGCAACGCCTCCCGGGGCAGGCCGTACTCCATCTCCACGAAGCGGACCCGGCGCGACGTGCAGAAGACCCGGTCGGAGCGTCCGGTGTACTGCCGTTCGGTGAGGGCGCGGGCGGACACCGCGCTGATCCCCGGGGCCAGCGCGGGCACGGCCCGGCCGAGTCGGCAGGCGCCGGCGAAGACCCGGTTGGACAGGAAGTCGTCGTCCACCCAGCCGCGCCAGCGGGACAGCGGCCGGTCGTTGGCGGGTACCCGGTCGTTGGCCTTGACCTGGACCCGGGACGTGTACGGGAACCAGTAGAACTCGACGTGGTCGTGTCGGCCGATCAGCTCGGGTAGTTCGCCGAGCACGTCGGCCAGTTCGGCCGGTCGTTCGTGGGCGCGCAGGACGAAGGCGTCCACGCAACGCAGGGTCACCTCGACCAGGACGCCGAGCGCGCCGAGCGACACCCGGGCGGCGGCGAGGACGTCGGGATGCTCGTCGGCGGTGCAGCGCAGCACCTCGCCGGTGCCGGTGACCAGTGTGATCGCCTCGACGAAGGTGGAGAGGCATCCGTAGCCGGCTCCGGTGCCATGGGTGCCGGTGGAGATCGCCCCGGCGACGGTCTGCGCGTCGATGTCGCCGAGGTTGGGCAGCGCGAGGCCGTGCCGGGCGAGCAGACCGTTGAGCGTGTGCAGGGTCATGCCCGCCGGCACGGTGACCAGTCGGTGTGCGACGTCCACGCTGACGGTGGTGTCCAGGTCGGACAGGTCCATCCGGCGGTCGTCGGCGAGCGCGACGGCGGTGAACGAGTGGCCGCTGCCCGCCACCCGGATCCGACCGCCGTCGTCGGCGGCAGATCTGACGGCTTCTACGACGTCGGTCGGCGAGCCGGGGCGCAGGATCGCGCTGGCGCTGCCACGCTGGTTCCCGGCCCAGTTGGACCATCCAGCCCCGAGCGGTGCGGTGCGGACCATGCGCGCTCCTCATTCATGAATATGAACTGACTTCATATCAGGAACGTTCTAGCTGGTAAATACCGCAATTGCGATCCGCTCGTTGTACCGGTAGTCACGGACTCGTGACGTGGAGATATGTTCATCCGTCGAAGGGGGGTGGCGCAGAGTGTCCACACCAGCCGCCACGACCGGGCCGCTGCGCCGCGTACCGGTGCAAGGTCGAAGTGTCGCGCGGGTACAGCGCATGTTGGATGCCTGCGCCGAACTCGTCGACGAGGTGGGGTACGAAGGGCTGACCACCACCCTGCTCGCCGAGCGGGCCGAGGTGGCGATCGGGTCGGTCTACCAGTTCTTTCCGGACAAGCGAGCCATCGTGCAGGCGTTGACCCTGCGGACCATGGAGTCCTACCTCCAGCGCCTCGACGAGCGGTTCGCCTCCGACGAGATGACCCACTGGTGGGACGGCGTCGACGCGGGCATCGACGAGTACATCACGATGCACCGCACCGTCCCCGGCTTCCGTACCCTGCACTTCGGCGACGTGGTCGACCTGCACCTGCTCGACGAGCAGCGGGACAACAACGGCGTGATCGCCGACCAGTTGGCCCGGGTGCTCACCGAGCGTTTCGGGCTCACCGACGTGCCCAAGCTGCGCTTCGTGCTGGAGATCGCCGTCGAGGCGGCGGACGCGCTGATCAAGCTCGCGTTCCGTCGGAAGTCCGACGGTGACGAGCGGGTGCTGCTGGAGGCGAAGGCGTTGATCCGGGAGTACCTGCACCGCCAGGTCGACGGCCCGGACAACGGCAGGTCCGCAGTCGGCAAGCAGGCCGAGGCGCCCCAACCCGCCTGAGTCGGCGTGGGGCGCCGGCCCCGGCCGGCGGTGGGGGCGGTTGCCCGATCTCAGAGGAAGGCCTGCCCCTCACCCCGGTAGGTGGGGACGGTCGCCACGACCGTGTCGCCCTCGATCAGGTGCAGCTCGTTGACCCGTTCACACAGCTCACCCGCCTTGGCGTGCCGGAACCACACCCGGTCGCCGACGCGCAGCCCGGCTGCCGCCGCTCCGGACAGCGGAGTCTGCACCTCGCCGGCGCCCTCGGTGCCGACCAGCTTCAGCCCTGCCGGTAGCCACGGCCGGGGCAGTCGACTGTCGGCGGCCGGGCCGGAGGCGATCCAGCCGCCGCCGAGCACCGTCGCCAGCTCCGGCGTCGGTCGGCGGACCACAGCGCAGGCGAAGAACGCCGCCGGGGTGGGCCGCCAGGCGCGGTACGCGTCGAACAGCGTCGGCCCGTACAGGCCCGATCCCGCGGTGATCTCGGTTACCGCGGGATCGGCGCTGGTCGCGGCCATGCTGCCGGTGCCGCCGCCGTTGACGAATTCCAGGTCGGCGTGCTCGCGTACTGCGGCGACCGCCGCGCCACGGCGGGCCAGCAACTCGCGGTACGACCCGCGCTGGGCCAGCCTGATCGCGCCCGCCAGCAGCGTTTTGCCCGGCGGCGCGTCACCCAGGCCGGCGATCTGCGCCTCGTACGACATCAGCCCGACCAGCCGGAAGCCGGGCCGACGGGCGACGGCTGCGGCGAGCGCGCCGGCAGCCCGGGCGCTGTGCACCGGTGAGCGGCGGACGCCGACGTGCACCCCGCGTACTGGTCGCCAGGAGGCGTCCAGATCCAGGCAGAGCCGTAGCTGGGCGCGCTGCCCCGGGGCCTTGATGGCGTCGATGAGGTCGAGTTGGCCGGCGCTGTCGATCATCAGGGTGATCGCGGCGGCGAGTGTCTGGTCGGCGCCCAGCTCGGCGAGGGCGGCCCGGTCGGCGCTCGGGTACGCGACCAGCACGTCGTCGCTGACGCCGGCGCGGACCAACCAGATCGCCTCGGGCAGTGTGAAGGCCATCACGCCCTGCCAGTCGGGCCGGGCGAGGGCTCGACTGATCAATTCCCGGCTGCGGACCGACTTGCTGGCAATCCGGACCGGTTTTCCCGCTGCGCGGTCGGCCAGGGCGGCCGAATTGGCGTCGAAGGCGGTGAGGTCGACCACCGCGTACGGGGGGTCGAGGTGGGCAGTCGCCCGATCCAGGCGCTCGCGAAGTTTGTCGCTTTCGATGGCCACGTGTGCACGCTAACTGTCTGACGGAAAATGCGAAATACCCTCGCGTACGTCCGGGCTGCGGTCGGTAGCTCCGGCGGCCTAGGCTCAGCGAGCAGGAGAATGTCGCCCGGGGGGTGGCCCCCACCGGGTCTAGAGTGTTGCACCGGAGGTGCCCAGCGATGGGCCGGCACGTGGAGGTACGGCCATCGAAAGCCAGAACAGCGGCGAGTCGCCCGGCGTGTCGCGCTCGGGTGACCAGTCGGGCAACGCCGCCAACCAGTCCAGTTCCGGTCAGGTCGATCCGTCCGGTTATGCCGCGATCCGGTCCGTGCTGCGCATCCGGCCGTTCCGCCGGCTCTGGATCGTGCTCGGCGCGGCCTCCTTCGGTGACTGGCTCGGCCTGCTGGCCACCGCCCTCTTCGCCGCCTCGCAGGTGCAGGGCAGCACCGCCCAGGGCGCCGCGTTCGGCGGGGTCACCGCGATCCGGCTGCTGCCCGCGCTGGTGCTCGGCCCGGTGGCCGGCGTCTTCGCCGACCGGTTCGACCGGCGCTGGACGATGGTCATCTGCGACCTGCTGCGCTTCGTGCTCTTCGCGTCCATTCCGCTCTACGCCCTCAGCGGGGCCGCGGGCGGTCTGGTGGTCGGCTGGGCGCTGATCGCCACCTTCCTGATCGAGTCGCTCACCCTGCTCTGGATCCCGGCCAAGGAGGCCGCGGTCCCGAACCTGATCCCGCGGGCCCGGCTGGAAGCGGCCAACCAGCTCACCCTGATCACCACCTACGGCCTCACCCCGGTCGCCGCCGCCATCGGCCTCGCCGTGCTCGACCGTGGCGTCCGTGGTGCCGTCGGCGGCGACCTGCCCTCCTGGGCCGAGCCGGCCCAGCTCGCACTCTGGTTCAACGCCTTCTCCCGGCTCGCCACGGCACTGGTGGTGGCGTTCGGGATCAAGGAGATCAGCGAGGCGCAGCGCGGCGAGGCGGAGCGTGCCGAGCAGAGCATGTTCCGGCAGTTCTCCGAGGGCTGGAAGTACATCGGCCAGACCCCGCTCGTCCGCGGCCTGGTGCTGGGCATCTTCGGCGCGTTCGCCGGCGGCGGCATCGTGGTCGGTACCGCCAAGTTCTTCGCCAACTCACTGGGCGCCGGTGATGCCGCGTTCTCGCTGCTCTTCGGCGCGATCTTCGTCGGCCTGGCGCTCGGCATCGGGCTCGGCCCGATGGTCGTCAAGGAGATGTCCCGGCGTCGCTGGTTCGGCATGAGCATCGTGCTGGCCAGCGCCGCGGTGATGACCCTCGCCTTCGCCATTCACCTGTCCATGGCGATCGTCGGCGCGGTGCTGGTCGGCGCCGGTGCCGGGATGGCCTTCCTGGCCGGCACCACGCTGCTGGGCGGGGAAGTGGCCGACGAGGTGCGCGGCCGGGTCTTCGCGGTGGTGCAGATCGGCACCCGCCTGGTGCTGATCCTGGCCATCGGGCTGAGCAGCGTGTTGGTCGGCGTCGGTGGCTCGCGCAAGCTGGAGATCGCCGACCTCGGCATCTCCGTCTCCTCCACCCGACTGCTGCTGCTCGCCGCCGGTGCTGCCGGCATCTTCGCCGGGATCAGCGCGTTCGGCCAGATGGACGACAAGAAGGGCGTCCCGGTCCTCGCCGACCTGTGGGGCTCCATCCGGGGCCGTCCGCTGATGCCCGCCGAGCCGTTCGTCTCCGCCGGGCTCTTCGTGGTCTTCGAGGGCGGCGAGGGCGCGGGAAAGTCCACCCAGCTCACCGCGCTCTCCGAGCGGCTGCGCGGTCACGGTCGAGAGGTGGTGCTCACCCGCGAGCCGGGGGCCACCGGCGTCGGCCGGCGAATCCGGTCGCTGGTGCTGGACACCTCCGGCGACGACGCGCCCTCCCCCCGGGCCGAGGCGCTGCTCTACGCCGCCGACCGGGCGCACCACGTGGCCACCGTCGTCCGGCCCGCGCTGGTTCGGGGCGGCGTGGTGATCAGTGACCGGTACGTCGACTCGTCCCTGGCGTACCAGGGCGCCGGCCGGACACTGCCCGTCGACGAGGTCTCCTGGCTCTCCTCCTGGGCCACCGGTGGGCTCAAGCCCGACCTGGTGGTGCTGCTGGACGTCGAACCGCGCACCGGTCTGTCCCGGGTGGCCTCGCGCAACACCGGCACCGACCGGCTGGAGGCCGAGTCGGTCGCCTTCCACGAGCGCGTCCGGTACGCGTTCCTCGACCTCGCCGCCGCCGACCCGAAGCGCTACCTGGTGCTCGACGCGTCCCGGCCGGCCGACGAGATCACCGGGCTGGTGGTCCGGCGGGTCGAGGAGATGCTCGGCAAGCCGGGTGGCATCGTGCACCCGCGACCGGCGCAGGGCCCGGACACCTCGGTGCAACCTGAGTTATCCGACGCGGAGCTGGTGACGATGGAGCACAAGACCTGATGCCGGACGTCTTCGCCGACCTGGTCGGCCAGGACGAGGCGGTGGTCGAGCTGCGGCGCGCCGCCGCGGCCGCCGCCGCCGTCCTGCGTGCTGGCGCAGCCGCGTTGGTCAACGCCGGCCCGGCCGGCGGTGACGGGTCCGCAGCCGACGAGGCTGGGACCGGCGTGGACCCGTCCGCCGGGATGACGCACGCCTGGATCTTCACAGGGCCTCCCGGTTCCGGCCGCTCGGTCGCCGCACGCGCGTTCGCCGCCGCACTCCAGTGCGTGCACGGCACCGGCTGCGGTGAGTGCCCCGGCTGCCACACCACAATGGGTGCCACAAACGCGGACGTGCGGATGGTGGTGCCGGAAGGGCTCTCCATCGGCGTCGGCGAGATGCGCGCACTGGTGCTCCGCGCGGCCAGCACCCCGTCCGGCGGGCGCTGGCAGGTGGTGGTCATCGAGGACGCCGACCGGCTCACCGAGGCCGCCGGCAACGCGCTGCTCAAGGCGATCGAGGAACCACCGCCGCGGACGGTCTTCCTGCTCTGCGCCCCGTCCACCCACCCGGACGACATCTCGGTGACCATCCGGTCGCGCTGCCGGGTCGTACCCCTGCGGCAGCCGCCGGCCGCCGCGGTGGCCGAGGTGCTGGTTCGTCGGGACGGCATCGCGCCCGACGTGGCGCAGTGGGCGGCGTCGGCCGCGCAGGGTCACGTGGGTCGGGCCCGCCGACTGGCCCGCGACCCGGAGGCCCGCAAACGACGCGAGGCGGTGCTCGCGGTGCCGCGCCGGTTGACCGGTGTCGGCGCGGCGTTCGACGCGGCGTCCGCACTCATCGAGGCCGCCGAGGCGGAGGCCGAGGCGTCGGTCACCGAGGCCGACACGACCGAGCGGGCGGCACTGGAGACCGCGCTCGGCGCGGGCGGCACCGGCCGGGGCGCGGCCGGCGCCCTGCGAGGCGCTGCCGGGCAGCTCAAGGAGCTGGAGAAGCGGCAGAAGTCCCGGGCCACCCGGGCCCAGCGGGACGCACTGGACCGGGCGCTGGTCGACCTCGCGGGCTTCTACCGGGACGCGCTCACCATGGCGCTGCGCGCACCCGTCGCCCCGGTGCACACCGACACGGCCGCGCTCGCCGGTGCTGGCGCGCAGAAGTGGGACGCCGACGGGGCGCTGCGCCGGCTGGAGGCCGTGCTCGCCTGCCGTGCCGCGATCGAGGCGAACGTCAAGCCGCGGATCGCGGTCGAGGCGATGATGCTCGCCCTCTGGAAGGGCTGACCCGCACTTCCCGGCCGTTGTCCACAGGCATCGACAGGCCCGATTGCGGTGCGGTACGGTCCCTGTGCCGTGGTGACGGTGGCACCACACTGAGTGATGAATCACCCGGGAGGAGTCGGCCGATGCCGCGGGGGGAGATCGACGAGGCCTGGATCGAGGAAGCGGTGCGACGCTACCGCCGGATCGAGTCCCTCCAGGCCGAGTTCGACCAGGCGGTGTCGACCGTCGAAGTGACCGTCCGCTCGCCGGACGGCCTGGTCGAGGTGGTGGTCACCGCCGGTGGACGCATCACCGACGTGCGGTTCCTCGGGCCGCTGCACAGCCGCAGCCCGCGCGACGTTGCCGGTTCCGTGCAGGCTGCGGTCACCGCGGCGGCCGACGCCGCCGAATGGGCCCGGGAAAAGCTGCACAACGAGACGTTCGCCGCCTACCGACCGCTCGCGGGGGCCTGAGATGGACACACTGCGCGCGCTCTCCGCCCGACTGGACGAGGCGAGCGCCACGCTCACAGTCGTTTCGCACACCGTCACCGCCAGCGATCCGGCCCAGGCCGCGTTCGGCGCCGACGCACCGGGCCGCCCGGGCGAGATCGGTCGGGCGCTGCACCGGCAGTGGACCAACGCCACCGACGACCGGGCCCGGGAGGCCCGCGCAGCGGCCGGTCGACTGGCCGCCGCCGCGGCTGCCGTGCGGGAGGCCGCCGACCGCTACGCCGAGGTCGACCGGGCGGCCCGCCGCCGGCTCACCGGGGAACCGTGATGGATGCGCTGGACCGGCTCGCCGAGCCCGGCCTCGACCTGCTCCGCCGGGTGGACAGACTGATCGCGGCCGGTGTCCCCGAGGGGCACCGGGTCTGGCCGCTGCTCCGCCGCATGCAGGTGCTGCCGGGCGACGCGGTTCGCGGCTTCCTCGACCTGCACCCCGTGCCGCTCGCCAGCGCCGGCCACGCGGTGCGCCGGCTCGTCCGGGGGTACGACGACGTCTCCGCCGCGCTCACCGACCCGGTGCTCTGGTCCGGTCCGGCCGCCACGGCGTACGGGCAACAGCGGGCCGCGCTGCTGCGCCACCTCGACGAGGGGCCGGACAGCCTGGTCGGGCGACTCGAATCCACCGCCGGCTACGCCGACGCCCTCGCCGACTGGGTGGAGGGCAGCCGACTCGCGCTGGCCCGCACATTGGCCGACGTGCTCCGCTCGGCCGAAGCGGTCGCCGTGGTCGCCGCCACCGCCGCCGGTGCGTCGACCCGCCCCGGGCCCGTCGGGCCCGGTGTGGCCGACGCCGCCGAGATCGCCGCACGGGTGCTGGCGGTGCTCTGCGTCGCGTACGACGGTGCGGAGACGCTGCTGCGTCAGTGGGGGCCGAGCCTGGCCGAGACCGCGTGGCGTCCGCCAACGGACGGGCGTCCCCACTACGACCAGCCCACCCGGGTCGGCTGGTAGCTGAGCCCGGCCCTCCGGCCGTTGCTGCGTCGCTCCGCCGTTCGGTCTTCCGGCCGTGGTCGCGTCGCCCGCCTCTCGGCCTCCGGCCGTGACCGTTCTGCCTCGGACAGGCCACGGCGTCGCTCGCGGGCGCCTGACCTGAAGCCGTCGCCCACGGCGACGCCGTGGTCTTCCCCCTGCACCCCCCGCAGGTCTGCCTCCACTCAACGCCGCCGAGGCACGTCTTGTCTCCTGCCCGGCCCCGGATTCAACCGTCCGGGCGAGCAGCAACGGCACGACGGGACGCCAGGCAATAGGTCGAGTCGACGGTCATGAATGGCAGCGGGGCGTAGCCGGCCGGTGCGCCTTGCGCCGTGACCCGTCGTAGGGTGGGGGGATGGGCATGCTCTGCGCGGTCAGCTTCAACCGGTACGGGCGGCTCTACTACCTCGACCCGGGCGAGTTGCGTCCGCAGGTGGGCGACCGGGTGCTGGTGCCCACCGATGACGGGCCCGAGGTGGCGGAGTGCGTGTGGGCCGCGCAGTGGGTGACCGAGGAGACCGACGGCTTCCCTCGCCTGGTCGGGTTGGCCGGCGACGACGACCTCCGCCGGGACGAGGCGTTGCGTCGCCGCAAGGCCGAGGCCAAGGTGGCCGCGAAACGGCTGATCCGCTCGCACGGCCTGCCGATGAAGGTGGTGGCGGTCGACCATGTGCTCGGCTCCGCCGAGAGCGGCGGTGAGCGCAGCACCGTCTACTTCACCGCCCCGCACCGGGTGGACTTCCGGTCCCTCGTCCGCGACCTGGGCGCGACCCTGCACTGTCGGGTGGAGCTGCGTCAGCTCTCCGCCCGCGACTCAGCGCGGGTGCAGGGCGGCATCGGCTCCTGCGGTCGGGACCTGTGCTGCGCCACGTTCCTCACCGACTTCGAGCCGGTGACCATCCGGATGGCGAAGGACCAGGACCTTCCGCTCAACCCGCTGCGCATCTCCGGCGCGTGCGGGCGGCTGATGTGCTGCCTCAAGTACGAGCACCCGCTGTATCAAAGATTTCAGGAGACCGCCCCGGCGGTCGGCAGTCGGGTCTCCACCCCCGAGGGTGACGGCCGGGTCGTCGGCCACAGCGTCCCCCGTGACGCGGTGACCGTACGCCTGGACGCCGACGGCTCGCGCTCCATGTGCTCCCGCGCCGACGTCTGCGGCTCCCGCCAAGCCCACAACCAGCAATACACCCCCTAACCCCCCCAACCCCCACCCCTCCCACCGCCGGTCCGCCTCTCCACCGTTGATCATGAAGTTATTGCCATCCCGAACGGCGTGTCGGGACAATAACTTCATGATCAACGGTGGGTGAGGTTGGCAGGTAGGTGGGGGTAGGGGGTGGGGTGGGTTCGTCAGCGCAGGACTGTGGGGGGTTCGGTCAGGCGGGGGGTCAGGGGGGACTTGGGGGTCAGCCAACTCTGGGTGGGGGACTGGTCGGGGTTCACCTGCCAGTCGCGGGAGACCCGGTCCACCCCCAGCGGATAGATGGTCAACGTGCCGTCCGGGTCGATGCGCAGTCGCAGGAACGACTTCGAGTCCTCGATGCCCTGGCCGGCGAAGAGTTCGTTGACGTTCACTCCGAACGAGCCCGCCACCAGCAGGTACGCCGCCACCAGTTGGCTGGCGACCAGTCCGATCACCGGGCCGTAGAGCACCGCCGCGGCGACCGCTGGCAGCGGCCATGGCCAGTCGTAGAACGGCAGCGCCAACCAGACCCAGGTGCCGCCCGCCGCCAGGGCCACCTGCGCCACGCCGTGGCCGACGCCGAGGATCCAGTGCCGCGCGTGGCGTTTGCCGCTCGCGCTCGGCGGCTTGGCGAACAGGGCCGCCGCGATCACCGTCACGAGCACCATCACCACCAGCGGGACGCTGAACAGCCGCTGGTCGGTGCTGTCGGCCCAGTTCGCCGTCGCACCGGCCATGGCCAGCATCAGCAGCGTGTGCAGGGTGCCGAGCAACGTGGTGAAGCCGGGATTGCGCAACGGCAACCGGGGGAAGATGCCCCAGCCGTAGCGGCGCGACCGCGCGGCGTCAGGGTAACGGGCCACCAGGTCGTACGGCTGGGCGGTGCTGGCCTTGCGGGTCAGCGTGTCCCGCGGCGGCACCTCGATGCGCTCTGGCAGCTTGTGCGTGGGGTAGAGGTACGCGCCGCCCCCACCGCAGGTGATCAGCTGCCGGTCGGCCCCGGAGTAGCGGGCGTAGTGGTGCAGGTCGCCCGAGAGCAACAGCCGCACCCGCGCCCCGGTCGGGTCGATGATCGTGCGGATGAAGTAGTCGATCGAGTCGTACGCGGTGGGGTCGTCGGCGGCCTTGACCCAGGTCGGCGCCGGCGCCGCGATGATCACCTTGGACTCCGGCCCGAGCCGGCGGGCCACCTCGTCGAAGTAGGCCAGCTGCGGGTCGTCCAGGTATGAGCCGGACTGGTCGTCCACGCCGAGCAACCACCAGTCGGCCGGCAACTCCACGGCGAAGTAGGAGCGGGACTGCCCGGTGCCCCAGCCCGCGAAGTTGCGGTCCCGGGAGCGGACGAACAACCGCAGGAACGCGGTGAGGCCGTCGTACCAGTCGTGGTTGCCCGGCACCGCGAAGAGCGTCGGCTTCTCGGCCGGCGCCACCGGAAGGGCAGCCTGGTAGGGGCCCTTGCACCGGTCCTCGTACGCGGCGTAGGCCGCCGACGGATACACCTGGTCGCCGCCCATCACCAGCGTCTGCGCCCGGGGCAGGCGGTGCCCGTCGACGGTCAACTCGGGTTGCGCCAGCAGGTACGCCACGGAGTAGGTGGCGTTGAAGCCGTCGCCGAGGTCGGCCACGTAGTCGAGCCACAGCCCGCCGTCCGGCCCGACCTGGCGGAAGACGTCGTCGCCGAACGCGTTCTGCAACTCGCGCTTGTCGAGGTACGCCCCGAAGAGCACCGCCAGCAGCGTCCGGATGCCGGTGCTGATCAACAGGAACGGCGCCAGCCACGGCACCGGCTTGCGCGGCGTGAAGCCCAACTCCAGCGGGTCGGTGCTACGCGGCCGGTGGGCGGCGCGTTCACCGGCCGGCGCACGGTCAGGACGCTCCGGGTGGGGGGAATCGTCGCGTTCGTCGCTCACCCGCCGCAGCGTAGTCCCGGACCCGATCATCCGCTGTCTGGTAATCGTCCAGATGGCAGCCGATGTCCGGTTGGTGCTGGCCGGCGCCAAGGGGGTATCCCGTTCGGTCGGTGGCGCCGGGGTGCCGTACACTTGCTGATCGTTGCCGCCTTAGCTCAGTCGGCTAGAGCGACGCACTCGTAATGCGTAGGTCGACGGTTCGATTCCGTCAGGCGGCTCCACGGAAAGGCCCAGGTCACCGGCTTGATCGCCGATAATGACCTGGGCCTTTTGCTTGCCGTCCCCAAGGCGAGCAGCCAAGCGAGCAGCCAACCTACTCACCGGACCACAGCGCCCCCTCCAGCCCTGCCGCAGCTTCCCGTGCGACCTCGGGGGCCACGTGTGCGTAGATGTTGAGGGTGACGCTCATCTGGTGGCAGAGACCAGACCTGGGTCGGCCCGGTTGTCGGCGTCGAACCGTTCCGTTGCCTGGTGTTCCTGGTGGTGGCGAAGGGCCGATAGATGGCTGACGCTCGGCTGTTGGACGGGTGACGCGAGTGGCTGGTCATCCAGTTCGACGCCGGTAACAACCTGATGTGGCAGGCACTCGTCAGACGGCTAGCTACTCCCGAGGAGTACTGGCCGCTCGTGCCGCTTGATGACGTTCAGAACCGTGCTGCAAGCGGCGCCTTGTTCAGGCTGTTGGATCGCTTCCTGGCGGAGCGCGAAAGCAGCGGAGGAGCTTCGGCGATCAAGGCCGCTCACCAGGCGTGGATGGAGCGCCAGAGCTGGTACCAGCCCGTAACTGTCAAGGACGTGCCGTGACGGGGCCCCGAAACCCCAATAACGCCCGGACAGGTTGGCTCCTGGCTGTCCGCGCCCACTTTCCACGGGCAGCAACGGCTCCAGTTCCGCCAAGCGCACGTCGGTCAGCTCATGCCGCCTCGTCACCGTCACTGTGGCCACTAGGTCTCCGTGCTGATAGTCCTCTTCGTCTATAGACGATCTAGGATGAGGACGTGCCCACCGAGGTTCATCTTCAGATGATCCAAGCCGTTGTCGCCCGCCTGTCGTCGCAATCCACCACCGTCAAAGGCTGGTGCGTCACCGTAGCCTCGGCGCTCCTCGGTTTCGGCGCGAACAGCACGAGGCCGGCCGTCGCTGTCCTCGCGGTGTATGTGGTGGCCGCGTTCGCGGCCCTCGACGCCTACTACCTCAGCCTCGAACGCGCCTACCGGACGTTGTACCAGCGGGCCGTGGACGGAACGACCCCTCCGTGGCAGCTCGACATCGACCGACCGGGCTACCGGGAGGTCCTGCGTGCCGCGAGAAGCCCGACGATCACCGTCCTGTACGGCGTATCGCTGCTCGCGGCTGCCGCCGTCACCGTCTACCTCCTGTATGGCTGACGGAGCAGCCTGGTCCTTCCAGTCGGCACGTGCGGTCATTCAAGTGCCTCGAACCATTGGCTGATCGGCGTGACGCAGGTGGTGTTCACCGTGGTTACCGACGTGCACTGGTTCTGATTCCAGCCCCACACCCAGAGGCCGGCGAGCAGCATGATGAGCACGATGTGCATGCGCGCTGCCCAAGCAAAGCCGGCCGCGGTGCGGTCCGAGAGTTTGGTCAGCCCGATGACCGATTCGGCGACCGTGTCGCCGTATCCGTAGACGAGACCCGGAGGCCGATTTCCGGCTCGTCGGAAGACCGACGCGGTCAGCACCTCCGGGACGAGGAGAATGGCGCCGACCCAGATGATCAGCCAACGCAGGATCGTGACAACGGCCTTTCCCAGCCAGACCAGCAGGTGCCGGATCACGAACCACAGACCGACGACGACCACGGCCACGAGTACCGGGAACCACAGGAACCCCCGCGCCCCGTCCGGCAGCACGGACAACACCTGCTGGATCCCGTTGATGATCCTGTCCAGCAGCATCATCTGTCGTCCGTCCGCTCATCCGAGTCATCGTCCACGCCTCGCCTGTCGGAGTCGTCCGGCTTCTCGGGGGCCGGGGCAAGCATCGGTTTACCGCTCGCCAACGCGCCGGGGGCGAGTTTGTTGCCGGCCTGCGAGACAAGGGCGGTAAAGCTTTCCACCGCTGCCGAGACGGCTCCGTCGATCTCCCCGAGACGAAGCTGATCGCTCTCCAGGACCACCTTCATCGCCCGCATCGCCACCTCCTGGTCCCGCTGCCACAGCCCGACCATGAAATCGGCGGCCTCTGCGGCCTTCGTGGGATCCTGGGCGAGTAGGTTGCCGGCCATCGAGGCACCGCCGCCGGACAGGAGTTCGGCGTAGAACTTCGCCCGGATCTCGTGCAGTTGCAAGTCCGAGGTCTGGGCGATCCGGTTGATCGCGGCCTTGCCCCGTTCCTCCTGCTCGGCCAGCCGTTGCCGGAGCGCTGCGATTTCCAGATCCTTGGCGATGGGCGCCTGCTCGGGATCGAGTCGCAACTCCACAGTGACATTGGTGATCCGCAGACCTATCTCGTCGAGGTCGATCGAATCCTGACCGAGCTCGAGTGAGATCGCCCGCTCCGCCGCGGCGGAATTCAACGCCGAGTACCTCCGGCTGATACCGCGCATTCGCTGAATGAGGTGGCCCCGGCAACCGCCAGGGGGATCCTCGACCATCTCCCGAACCACTGTGACAGGCTTGTGTACGGTCCAGGCGAACGCGATGGACGCGTCGAAGTGCAGGGCGTCGCCCTCGGAAGGCAGGGTGCACTGAAACGACGAGTTGTGCGGGCGAATGTCCACCACGTACACCGCCCTGGGTCCACGCCACCAGACATCGCCGGTGGTGAACGGGGGGTCGGGTGCGAGCAACTCACCACTCGGCATCTGGAACACCAGCCGCGTACCAGGATCCGCCACCGGACGTCGCTGAAACGGCAGTCGTCGAAGCTCCTGCTTGCTGAGCACCGGCTTACTCAACCCGCACCGTCCCTTCAGTCAGCACTTTCAACAATTTCTCGGCCAGGTCTGGCGCGTATGGGCGCTGGTCGCGCCAGTTCTTCGCGTGCGAGGCCAGCAGATCCGCCTGGCGTCGGGTCTTGGCGGCCTCTTGAAGCAGACTGATCAGGGGCGGCCGCAGCGCCGGTGCCTCTTTGGCGGCCGAGGCCCAGCTACGCAACACGTTGCGGACCGAGTAATCGGCGCCCGGAGCGACGAGGGACCGCCCCCACAGACCTGCAATCACCTCGCGCGTTCCGCTCGGCGAACCGGACCCGGCATCGGCTGCGGCCACGCCGTGCTCGGCGTCGGCCATCCTGAGTAGGGTCGGCCAGGAGACCTCGCCGTCCGGCTCGGCCACGTTCGTCCACAGGCCCGCGGCAACCTGGAGGAAGCCGAGGATGCCGGCCCGTTGTCGGCCAGCGCTCCCCTCCAGAGACCAGCGTTCCAGCAGCCGTAGCAGCTCCAGTCGGCGATCAGGGCTGGCCGGGACCATGAGCTCGGTAATGCTGAATCCGATCGCGATGGAAAGCGCGGGCCCGGCGTTCTTCGCCAGCGCGTCGAGTTGCTTGTCCGGGCCGCCGGGCAGGACTTCACCGACGCTCGCGCCAAGTGCCCTGGCGGCCGTCATCCGCAGGGGCAGGCTGTCCCGCCTGCACCAGTCCAGTACCAGACGGACCACCTGGGCACCGGTTTCCGGATACCTCGCGGGCATTGCCAGCGCGGCGACGGCCCGCTCCCGCTCGTCCCCGTTACCGCTACCCGCCCAGGGCACCACGACATCCCGCCTGATGGTGTCGAAGGCGATGCGGGCCAGGAATCCGATCGCGCTGGCCGCACGGATCCGTACCCGCCCCTCGACGTCCTGGGAGACGGCCTCCAGCCAGTCCAGCACGATCTCGCGGTCGTAGTCGTGCTCGCGCCACAGGTGCTCCAACACCCGAGCCGGATAGCCGGCCGATACGAAGGAGGCAACCTCCAACTCTGCTGTTCCGTACCGAGTACGCCGTACCTCGGTGGTGATCCGGGCCCGGGCCGCCCGTAGTCGGGCATTCCGTGGTCGTCGGGCCCGACTCGGCGGGGCATCGCCGCCCTCCTCCGCACGCCACGCCCGTTCCAGCATCGTCGCCGCCCGGGAGACCGCGTCGTAGGGCATTCCCTCGAGAGCCGCCAGCGCCACCACTGTGGCTCGCTGGTCGAATTCGGTGATGCCGTCCAGCCAGTCTTCGACATCGAGCCGGCGGCGGTCCTCGAACCGGGCGAGAGCTTCATCGATGGTGCTCTCGCCCTTTGTCGTCTCGGCAAGATCCTGGGCTAGCTCGACCAACTGCTGGACATCGAAGGCGTCGATCTCGACGGCCTGTAACACCTCCATCAGGCCATCCGCCTTCAGGAGGGCGTCCGCCTCCCGGGGCGAGCTGAGGTGCTCGGCAAGGTGGCTGGCTACCAGGTCATACGCCGACGGCGGTGCGTCAAGGACCCGGGCGAGCCGGGCTATGGCGTGGTCGTGCAGCCGCCGCTCGGCGTCCAGGATCAGCACCAATCTGGCATCCCGCTTCGCGAAGCGCTCCTCCAGTGCGGAGATGTCCCGCTCGCGCAGCTCGCCGAGCTGTGTGGCGGTGAGTCGTTCGACCACGTAGCCGCAGCCCTTGGGTAGCTCCTCCACCTCGAGTGTGGCGAGCGATCCGTTGAAACGCAGTTCGTGGATCGCCTTCATGCCGGACATGAGCTGGATGGCGGTAGTGGAGCTTCCCCAGCGCCGACGCGCCCGCAGCAGGATCACCCGGTCATCGCCGGCGGTTGCGACGAGATCCGGGTAACCGCTGGGTTGGACGAAGACCCGGTCGATGCGTTCGATGGTGCTCACCGCGATCGTCGACAGTAGGGCACTCGCGCTGTCCCGGCCGAACGTCGCGTCACCGCCGGTAATCGACCCGGTGACGTTGATCTTATGGCCGATGAGCGTCACGTTCGACGTCCGTCCGCCAAAGGCACCGATTGCGTCGGCTAACGACTCGCGGAAGTCCTCCTGCTCTCGTGCCTGGTCCTCGTTCCCCGCCTGTTCAGCGTCGGGGTGCTTCGGCTTCGGGTTGCTCAGTGCTTCGTCCAGCGGGGTCTTTCCCCGGCCACCCGCTGCTGCCGCCTCGTCGGTCGCCGTCGGGTCACCGGAGGGCTCGGGGTTTACCTCATCGGCCAAAGGAATCACCGCCGGTGATCGGGCCTTCGATGTCCAGCCGTTTTGCGCGGATGTTCACGGAGCTGTGCCGCCCGTTGCTTGCCGGAGACGAGGTCCTGGGCGGGCTTGGAACGTGCTCAACGAGCACCTCGACCAGTTGGGCGAGATCCTGATCGGAGCTGTGGTCGCGCAGCTCGAATGATTGCCGACGATGCAGCGCCGCGATATCGCCGGGCAACTGGTCTGCCTTTGGTAGAGGTGCTCCGGCGAGAAGGACGGGTATCACCTCGATACTTCGCTTCAACGCCCGGCGGATCTCCATTCGGACGTAGTCCTTCGGATTGTCGAGCCGCCGGGCGCCCGACGAGTCGGAGATCGTCAACCAATTCGGCCCGATGAGGGCGAGCAGTACGTTGCTCCGCTTGAGCTGCCGGGAGAGCTCGGGCGGGAAATCGGTACCAGGACGCATCGAACGACGATCCCGGAAAATTTGGCCCGCACCGAATTCGCGACACAACCGTTGATCAATCAGATCAACTGCGTAGGAAGCGTCGCCGGTGCGGTAGTTGATAAAAACACCGGTCATTAGGCTGCCTCTCTGGCGCGCCGGCCCCAGCTAACCGCGGACCGTCTTCGGTGGGGTCGACAAATGTCGTTCAATGCGGATCACCAACCGATGCAGGGATGGATTGTTGGCAAAGTCCGGTGTGACGAATCCTGTCAGTCAGGATGGCGGCGCGGCAATCCGTTGTCCTCACCCAAATGGATGGACAACAGTGCTCGGTGCGCGAAAAAGTGGTCCTGTGGCGGAGTGGCGAAGCTGATCAGCCGCGCGAGCGCTATCCGAAAGGACTACGCTCTGTACCGTAGTGGCTCCGGTGTGTTGGAGTGAAGGGCGAGAGTGAGACCCGGCATGATGTGCCGGACGCTGTGCTGCCGTCGCGACCGGCCGAGTTCGCGGTTCAATCGACGTAGATCGTGGCGCACGGTCGCGGAATCGATCGTGCCGGCGCGGTCGAGTACCGGTCGCAGGACCTCGCAGGCTCGTTCGACCTGGCCAACGGTGGCTGCGGCCAGGGCGAGGCGTGCCCCATATCGCGCCCTGGTCCGGTGCGCGTCCGGCGCTATCGAGCCCAACTCGCGGTCCAGGATCTCGGCCGCCTCGAGTGGCCGCCCGAGGTCCTGCAGACACCACGCGGTCACGAACGCGATCGGATCCGTCATCGTCGCGCTGCCGAGAGTCGGGCCGTCGGGGGCCTCCGCGTGGCCGGCCCGCATGAACTCGGCCGCCCGCTCCAGCGCTCGGTGGCAGGCTCGCTCATCGCCGACAATGGCATGGCCCTGCGCCTCACGTTGGGCCGCGAAGCTGCGGATGCGTGCGCTGCGGGATCGGGTCTGGGCCTCTCGGGCGAGCGCCTTCGTGGCGATCGGGTCACCTCGGTAAAGAGCCAGTTCCGCGCGGCGGACCAATCCATAGGATTCCAGCTCCGGATCCCCACCTGCGCTCGCGAGCCTGATGGCGTGCGCCGTCCACCACAACGCGGCGGTCTCATCGCCTTTCTCCTGTGCCATCCAGCCGGTGTACTCGGCGAAACGGGATGCCAAACGCAACGCCTCGCCCCGGCTCGATGACTGGTTATCGGTGGCAAGACCCTGTACGGCGTTGGTCGTCGCGATAAGAATCTGGCTGACCATGCCCGGCGGCGCACTCTGCCCGAGTCGCCGCAGTTCGTCCAACCAGCCCCGGAAAATCGGCAGAGTGGACTCTGCGGCGCCGACCCGGTCGAGCGGCGGGGTGATCGCCCAGCTCATAAGGGTTGCCGCGCCGGCGGTCAGGACCGAGCGTCGATCGTAGGCGCCAAAATCGTTCTGCCCATCGCTGGTCAACCGCATCGTCCACACCTCCTCGCGCGAGTCGAAGTCGGGGTCGGGGTCGGAGTCGGAGCCCGGAACGGGGGCTGTTGGCTGCACCAGCCGGGCCAATGCCCCGGACGCGCCAAGTCCCTGGTCACAACGCCGGGCCAATGCCTGGCTGGGCTTCTTAATGCCAGATTCGATCTTGCTGAGGTGGCTCTTGCTGTAGTTGACACGCTGGGCAAAATGCGAAAGCGACAGTCCCGCTTCCGTCCTTAGTCTGCGCAACTCGGCACCGAACGATAGCGGCTGGATCTGTTCGTCCACCATGTTTCACCACGCGTCTCCTGAGGCCCGATGCAAAGGGGGTCGGACAACTTACTGTGCGGGTGTGGAAATTTCGAAGCAATGGGCCATCCGGGTGGCGGCGACACCCGTCGGGTGGCTCGTGTCGGATTGCCGATGCTCTGGCTCAGGGCGCCCGTCGTCCGACGATGATGCCGCCGAGCCGGCTCTCCGCTGAGGTGACAGTGGTCTGCGAGTCGACTGTGAAGCCGCTCTCGCGTAGCCAGGCCGCCACCTGGGCCGGCTGCCGACGATGGACGCGCACGTTCATCGGGTGTCCGCCGTACCCCTCGGTCTTGAGGGTCGTTTCGTCGCCCACGTGGAAGCCGAGCAGCAGCGGGCCACCGGGGCGCACCACCCGCCGGAAGTGCGCGAACACGACGCCGATCTGGTCGTCGGGGATGTGGATGAGGGAGTACCAGGCGACCAGGCCGGCGACCGAGCCGTCGGCCCGATCGAGGTCGGTCATCGAACCGACCTCGAACCTCAGTTCCGGATGATCGCGGCGGGCGACGTCGATCATCCCGGGCGAGAGGTCGATCCCGAAGGCGTCCACGCCGAGCGTGTGCAGGTGGGCGGTGATGCGCCCCGTTCCGCAGCCCACGTCCGCGACCGGCCCACCGCCAGCGGCCAGCACCAGCTCCGCGAACGAGGCCAGAGCGGCTCGTTCGTACGGTGCTTCCGCGAGGAGGTCACGCACCAGGCGCGCGTAGCTGACCGCCACCGTGTCGTAGGAGGTGCGAGTATCAGACAGCCAGCCGTCTACCGTCACGACGCCAACGTTAATTCAGCGACACGATTGGCACCTTGGAGGCGTCCACCCATGACTCCCGCACCGGTGATCCTGAGTCTGCCCATCGCCGACCGTCCCACCTCCTACCGGTTCTACCGCGACGGCCTCGGCCTCGAAGCCGTGGGCGAGTTGGCCGACGACGGCCTCCCGGAACCGTTGCAGTTCGTGGTCAATGACGGGCTGCGCCTGATGCTCGTCCCGACCGGCGGCTTCGGTTGGGTGATCGGCCGGCACGAGGTCGCCCCGAGGGGCCAGAGCGAGTGCCTGCTGAACCTCACTGTCGACTCGCCTGTCGACGCGGACACGGTCGTCGAGCGGGCCCGCGCCGCCGGCGCCGAGGTCATCACCGAGACGTCCGACCACCCCTGGGGGTACGCGGGCGTCTTCGCCGACCCGGACGGTCACTTGTGGATGGTCTCCGCCGCGGAGTCCTGAAAGCGTCGGTGGTGGTGGTTACGGTCTTGCGGTGACCGTGACCACCGATGCCCCTGGAACGCTGCCCACCCCTGCCGACGAGGCCCGGCTGTGGGCACTCATCGAGGCTGCCTGGGCCGAGTTGGGCGCCGAGCCCCTGGCGCTGCGTCAGGCCCTCGTTGAGCGCGACCCCGCCGCTGACGACGGCGATGATGTCGACGATGTCGACCCGTCCTACGCGATCGACGCCTGGCTTGATGCCTTCCTGGACCGGCTCGGGCAGTTGACCGTCGGGCTGACCGGGCAGGAGCTGACCGATCTGGACCGGGTGGTGGAGCGCAAGCTGTACGACATCGATCGGGAGGACATCCACGAGGTGACCGACGGGTCGGACGACGGTTTCCTCTACGCCCGCGGTTTCATCGTCGCCCTGGGTCGGGCCTACTACGAAGCTGTTCGTGCCGACCCCGCGATGGCGCTGCTGGACGCCGACTGCGAAGGCATGTGTTACCTCTTCGCGCACCTGCACAACGACCGGTTCGGCTCGTGGCCGGAGACCGGCTCCGGGATCTCCCGGGAGTCGTTCGGCAACCCGGCCGGTTGGTCGGCCTGGCCTGCCGACGAGGCGGACCGGTCGCAGCCGGCCGAGGCGTAGCCGATCCGGCCCGGCAGAGCCGTTCAGACGTAGATCTTCGTGGCGTACTCGGGGCCGTAGTGCCTTTCCAGGTCTTCGAGGCTCTCCGTCGGGGCCTCGACCTCCTTGATCAGGCGTGCCCGGGACGGCAGTGCCTCGGGCTGCCAGGTCTCCGGCCGCCACAGCGCGGACCGCAGGAACGCCTTCGCGCAGTGGTAGAAGATCTGCTCGATCTCCACCACCACGGCGAGCACCGGCCGGTGCCCCTTGACCACCATGTCGTCGAACCAGGGCGCGTCGCTGACCAGGCGGGCCCGCCCGTTGATGCGCAGCGTGTCGGTCCGCCCGGGGATCAGGAAGAGCAACCCGATGTGCGGGTTGTCGAGGATGTTGACGTAGCCGTCGGCCCGCTTGTTGCCGGGCCGCTCCGGCAGCGCGAGCGTCGTGTCGTCCAGCACCAGGGCGAACCCGGCCGGGTCGCCCTTGGGTGAGACGTCGCAGCTGCCGTCCGCGCCGGCCGTGGCCATCAGGCAGAACGGCGAGGCGGCGAGCCACTCGCGGTCCCGTTCGTGCAGGCGGGTGCGGTCCTTGTTGGCGGCCCGCGTGCTCGGCTCACCGAGCAACTCGCGCAACTCCTCGTGCGAGGTGATCTCCACCGTCACGTTGGTCCTCCCTCAGGCGTTGACCCGGTGGTGGGCACCACCGTCATCAGCCTAGGCCGCCGTGACCAGCGCGAGGTTTGTGCCGGGTTGCCGGGGGTACGGCCTCACCCGACGTGCTCGCCGACGTGGACCGTTCCGCAGGACGCCGACCAGTGGAGGGCCGGGAGATGGAGAGCCGACTCAAGGTGCTGGGTCACCCAGTCCATCCGATGCTTGTCATGTTCCCGGTGGCGTTGCTAGCCACTGCGGTGCTGTTCGACGTGGTGGACACGGTCGGCGGTCCCGACTTCCTCGGCGAGGTCGCGTACTGGAACATCACCGTCGGCCTGATCGGCGGCCTGCTCGCCGCCGCGGCCGGCTCGTTCGACCTGCTGGCGATACCGAGCGGCACCCGCGCCAAGCGGGTGGGTCTGCTGCACGCGGGCGCCAACGTCGCGGTGATCCTGCTCTTCGCCGCCGTGTGGGCGGTGCGGCTCAACGCGGACTCCCGGGCCGCCGGCGGGGCGCTGATCGCCATCGAACTGGTCGCGCTGGCGATTCTCGGCATCAGCGCCTGGCTCGGTGGCGAGCTGGTCGACCGGCTCGGTGTGGGCGTCGACCGTGACGCCGGCTTGGACGCGCCCAGCTCACTACGGCCGCCGACGGCCACCCAGCGGATCGGAGAGGTGTGATGAGCGAGCAGCAGTTCGGCGGCTTCGGCCGGGGGTGGCGCGGCAGCCGGCAGCAGGGCTGGGACCCGATGGGTGAGTTGCAGTCGCTGCGCTCCGAGTTGAGTCGCCTGGTCGGTGGCCGCGGCGGGGGGTCCGACGTCGAGTTGACCGAGACCTCGGACGGCTGGGAGGTCGTCGTCCGGCTGCCCGGAGTGGCGCCGGAGGAGGTGGCCGTCGAGTTGGACGACCGCGAGTTGTGCGTGCGGGCCCGCTCGGAGGCGGAGGTCAACGCCGACCACGGCATCCCCGGCGGCTTCGAGACGCGCGGCTTCGAATACCGGGTCAACCTGCCGGCGCGGGTCGACCCGGACACCATCGACGCGGTGATGGACCACGGCCTGCTGCGGGTGCGGCTGCCACGGGCGACGCGGCCCGCGCCGCGCACCATCACCGTCGGCCGCACCGGGCCGCGCTCCGGCGACCTCTCCGCGGGTACGCCGATGCCAGCCGATCCCGCCGCGGACCGGGAGCTGCACCGCCCGGACACCGCCGGCGAGATCGACCGGCCGTAGCGGGTCGGGTGGTCACCCCGTCCGTGCTCGGCCCGACCGCCGAGCGCCTTCCCGACGTACGGCGGATCGCCGTGCTGCGCGCCAACGCGCTCGGTGACTTCATCTTCGCCCTGCCGGCGCTGGAGGCCCTGCGCAGCGCGTACCCCTCGGCGGAGATCGTGCTGCTCGGGGCGCCGTGGCACGCGAAGCTCTGGCGCGACCGGCCCGGCCCGGTGGACCGGGTGCTGGTGGTGCCGCCGGCACCGGGCATCCGTACGCCGGAGCCGGGCGAACCGGAGTCGTCGATCGACGACTTCGTGGCCGGCGCCGCTGCGGAATTCGACCTGGCGGTGCAGATCCACGGCGGGGGTGCCAACTCCAACCCGCTGATCAGCCGGCTCGGTGCCCGGTTGACCGTCGGCCTGCGCGCCGAGGACGCGCCGCCGCTGGACCGGTGGCTGCGCTACGTCTACTACCAGCACGAGGTGATCCGCTACCTGGAGGTGGTGGCGCTGGCGGGAGCGCCGGCCACCACCATCACGCCGATGCTGGCGGTGACCGACGATGACCGGGCCGAGGCCGCCCAGGTGCTCGGACCGGCGAGCCGTCCCCGGGTGGCGTTGCATCCGGGCGCCACCGACACCCGCCGCCGCTGGCCCGCCGAGCGCTTCGCCGAGGTGGCCCGAGCGCTGCACGAGGACGGCTACGAGGTGCTGGTCACCGGAACGCCCTCCGAGCAGGAGGTGGTGGACCGGGTCGTCGCTGCGGCGCAGGTGCCGGTGCGCCCACAGGTGGGCACGCTCAGCCTGGGTGGGTTGGTGGGCTGCTACGCCGACTGTGCGTTGGTCGTCTCGAACGACACCGGCCCGCTGCACCTGGCCGCCGCGGTGGGCACGCCAACGGTGGGCATCTTCTGGGTCGGCAACCTGATCAACGGGGCCAGCCCGCTGCGGGGCCGGCACCGCCCGATCAGCTCGTGGACGGTGCACTGCCCGGTCTGCGGCGTCGACTGCACGCCGGGCATCTACCCGCACCGACCCGGCGACGGTGACTGCCCGCATCGGGACTCGTTCGTGACCGACGTACCGGTGATCGAGGTGCTGGAAGCCGCCCGGGAGTTGCTCACCCGGTAGTTCAGGCCGGCTGCGGGGTGTCCTCTTCGGCGAGGACGACCTCCCACGCCTCCACGTCCCGGTCGGTGACGGTGGTGGGGGACTCCAGGTGGTACGCGCCGCTGGGCAGGATGCCCGCGCCACCGTAGCGGGACAACACGGCCAGCTGCGCCGCCACGTCCTCGCCCTGGTGCTTCTCCTGCACCCGACGCCAGAAGTCGAAGCCGCCGGCCTCGACGAGCTTGGCCCGGTCGTAGAGCACGCACCCGCCGATCCAGGAGACCTTGTACGCCCGCCACGCGCCCGGCGGCAGCGCCAACTGCTCGGTGATGTGCAGCAGGTTCGCGGCCGAGTGGATCCGGGCCCGGTTCCACTGCGGGGTGTCGGGTCGGATGCGCTCCGGTGTGGGCGGCCCGACCCACTCCTCGTAGTGGCCGTGCGACTCCGGCCGCACGTCGTCGGTGTACGAGAGCCCGTGCACGCCGTTGCCGACGAACCCGCAGCCCAGCTCACCGATCGCGGTGACCAGTCGGTGCAGCGCACCCGGTTCCAGCCAGATGTCGTCGTCGAGGCTGAGGACGTACCGGGCGGCCGAGGCGGCGAGTAGGTAGGCGCGGTGTTCGGCCAACCCCCGTCGGGGCAGCCGGCGGGTCAGCAGCACCGGGTGGCCCCGGTGGCGCAGCGCCCGGACCATTGTGGCCGCTGCGGGATGCGCGTACGCCGGATCCCCGTCGGACTGATCGCTGACCACCACGCCGAAGCCGGGAACCCCGTCCTGGGCGGCGAGCCCGCCCAGGGTGACGGCCAGTTCGGCCGGCCGGTTCCGGGTCGGAATCAGCACGTCGACCAGCCGGTCGGTGCGAAACTCCTCCGGGGTGCCGGCGTCGAGGGGGCGGTTCACGACGCCTGGGTGCGCAGCGACGGGTCGGGCTCCCGGTCGTCGAGGTGTGGCGACGGGTCCTGGCTGTGCGACCGGATCCGCTCGATGATCGCGGAGGTGGACCGGTCCGGCACGTACCCCAGGGTGCGCACCTGGCCGCCGAGGCGGCGCACCAGCGGCGCCTCCGGCACCAGCTCCGGCGGATAGTCGCCGCCTTTGACGTACACGTCCGGTCGGACCGCCTCGATCAGCGCCGCTGGTGAGTCCTCCTCGAAGACCACCACGTGGTCCACGCAGGCGAGCGCGGCGAGCAGGGCACCTCGGTCCTCGACCGGGTTGACCGGCCGGTCCGGGCCCTTCAGCCGTCGTACGCTGCCGTCCGAGTTGACCGCCACGATGAGCAGGTCGCCCAACGCGCGGGCCTGCTCCAGGTAGCGCACATGCCCGCGATGCAGCACGTCGAAGCAGCCGTTGGTGAAGACCACAGATCGTCCCGCCTCGCGGTACCCGGCGACGATCGTGTCCAACTCGTCGCCGCTGACCAGCGCGGGGTGGCTCGTGGTGTCGGTCGGCTGGCCCAACGCGGCGAGCAGGTCGTCGCGTCGGCACACGCAGGTGCCGGTGTCCGAGACCGTGATGGTGGCCGCGAGTTGGGCGAGTTGGGCGGCGGTGGGCAGGGGCGCGTCGGCGGCCAGGGCCAGGGTCATCGCCGCCAGGTACGCGTCGCCGGCGCCCACGGCGTGGCTTGCCGGCACCGGAGTGCTGTGGCTGCGACGTGGCTCCCCGTCGGCGCCGCCGACAACCGCGCCCTCGGTGTCCAGGGTCACCGCGACCACGTCGGCACCGGTGTGCGCACGCAGTTCGGCCAGCCGCGACTTGGCCAGGACAGCCCGGTCGACGCCCTCCCCGGCCCGGGTGTTCACTGTGACGCCGGTGCCGGTGACGCTGAGCCCGTCGCCGGTGAGGGCGACCCGTCCCTCACCCGGGGTGGGCTCGCCGACCGGCCCCGGGCGGTCGGCCCGGGTCAGCTCGGCGGCGGTGTCGTCGGCGCGTACCGCCCCCGGGGCCGCGCCGACGGTCATCTCGGACGGCCCGTCGACGGGGTCGCCGTCCGGGTGTTCCAGGTGCAGTTCGGTCCCGCCGGTCGGGCGGGTCGTACCGCCCGCGCGGGCCAACAGTCGGGTCGCCTCGGCGAAGCTGGGAGTGACCACTGTCGGCGCGAGACCCCGCCAGTCGGCCAGGTCGTGGGCGTCCAGCGCGACCGTGGCGTACCGCTGGCGGTTCTCGACCAGCCACGCGCGGACCGGCGCGGGCAGCGCGCCCAGGCCGTAGTCGCAGACCACCAGGGTCGGCGCCTCCCCACCGGCGGCGGCGCGCAACTCCTCGGTCGCGCAGCTCAGGGCGGTGAGCAGCCGGCTCACCCCGTCGTGGTCCAGCGCGTCCTCCGGGTCGCCGGAGTCCTCACGCAACAGGATCTGGTTGCCGGCCAACATTCGCCGCTTCACCGGGGTGGGTCGCCCGGGTTGGTTGACGGTGCGGTCCCAGACGCTCGCGCGGTCCAGGCAGTCGTGCAGTTCGTCCCCGGCGACGTCGGCGCCGACCGGTGCCACCAGCACCGCCCGGCCGCCGAGGGCGGCGACGTTGACGGCGGTGTTCGCGGCCCCACCGGCGGCGGAGATCCGCCGACGCAGGGTGAGGACCGGGGCGGGCGCCTCCCGGCAGAGCCGGTCGGAGTCGGCGAACCGCCATTCGTCCAACATGGCGTCACCGACGATCAGGACTGGGCGTCCGAGCCAGCTCTCCACGACGGTGGCGAGCCGGCGCTGCTCCGCTGCTGCTCCTGCCATGCCTCCCCGGGTCCCCAGCGGCCTGGCGGACAAACCTGCGCGCCGACCGGTCCCCGCCGCTGGTCAGGGGGTCTTCGGCGGTGTCTGACCGGTCCGAGCCGGTCCGACACCGCTCCGACCTGTTTCGGGCGTTCGAGGGCGGGAAGGGGATTGAGGTACCCCCCCGGAAAGGAGATGTACCGAGATGGCAGCGACATTGCAGGGCAAGCGGATCGCCTTCCTGGCCGCCGACGGCGTCGAGGAGGTCGAGTACGTCCAGCCACGCGAGGCGGTCGAGAACGCAGGCGCGACGGCCGAGCTGGTCTCGCTGAAGCCCGGTTCCATCCAGTCCTTCAACCACCTGGACCACTCCAAGACGTACGACGTGGACGTGACCGTCGACAAGGCCGACGCCGCCGGCTACGACGCGTTGGTGCTGCCCGGAGGGGTGGCGAACCCGGACTTCCTGCGGGGCGACCCGGACGCGGTGCGGTTCGTGAAGGCGTTCTTCGACGCGGACAAGCCCGTCGGGGTGATCTGTCACGGCCCGTGGACGCTGATCGAGGCGGACGTCGTGCGTGGCCGTCGTATCACCTCCTGGCCGACCCTGCGTACCGACCTGACGAACGCGGGCGCCACCTGGGTGGACGAGGAGTGCGTCACCGACGGCAACCTGACCAGCAGCCGCAAACCCGACGACCTCCCCGCCTTCTGCGAAACGATCACCAAAACCTTCACAACCCCCTAACTCCCACCCCACCCCCCACCCCAACCCCCCACCCCCCTTTCCCCGGTGATCAAGAGGTTTGCGTCAGGAACGCCGTGCGCCTTGACGCAAACCTCTTGATCAACGCCGGGAGGCGGGGGTTGGGGGGCGGGGTTGGGGTGGGGTGGGTTGGCGCGGTGGTTTTTTGGTGGGTTGGCGCATGTTCTGCGGCTCGCGGGATAGAAGGCCACATGACCACCGAAGCCTCAGATGCGCCGGTGCTGAACCGTCAGCAGATCCGGCTGCTCATGTTGGGCCTGATGACCGGCATGCTGCTGGCCGCACTCGACCAGACCATCGTCGGTACGGCGCTGCCGACCATCGTGGGCGAGCTGGGCGGGATCAACCACTACTCGTGGGTGGTCACCGCGTACCTGCTCGCCTCGACCGCGTCGACGCCGCTCTACGGCAAGATGGCCGACCTGTACGGGCGTCGGCCGGTCTTCCTCTTCTCGATCGGCACGTTCCTGGTCGGGTCGTTGCTGGCCGGACTGTCGCAGGACATGACCCAGCTGATCGTCACCCGGGGTATCCAGGGTCTCGGCGCCGGTGGTCTGCTGACGCTCGCGTTCACCATCATCTCGGACGTGGTGTCTCCCCGGGAACGTGGGAAGTACCAGGGCCTGTTCGGCGCGGTCTTCGGGATCTCGTCGGTCGCCGGGCCGCTCGTGGGCGGTTATTTCGCGGAGACCGACTGGAGGTGGATCTTCTACATCAATGTGCCGCTGGCGATCCTGGCGATCGTCGTCTGCTACCACGTGATGCGGCTGATCCCGTTCGAACGTCGGGACCACTCGATCGACTGGCTCGGTGCCGGTCTGCTGGTGGCCGGGGTGAGTGCCCTGCTGCTCGCGCTGAGCTGGGGTGGCAACGAGTACGCCTGGGGCTCTGGCGTGATCATCACGTTGTTCGTGGTCGGTGCGGTGCTGGGGGTGCTCTTCGTCCTCCAGGAGGCCCGGGTGGCCGAGCCGATCCTGCCGCTGCGGCTGTTCCGGAACGCCACCTTCGCGTTGGCCAACTCGGCGCTGCTCATCATCGGTCTGGTGATGTTCGGTTCGATCATCTTCATTCCGCTGTACCTGCAGATCGTGAAGGGCGCCTCGCCGACCCGGAGCGGTCTGCTGATGCTGCCGATGATGGCCGGCATCATCATCACCTCGATCCTCACCGGCCGCGCGATGACCCGGATCGGCCGGTACAAGTGGTTCCCGGTGGCCGGTTCGGCGACCCTCCTGGTCGGCATGTTCCTCTTCACCCAGTTGGAGGTGGCCACCTCGCTCTGGGTGGCGTTCGGGTACATGGTGGTGATCGGCGTCGGGCTGGGCCTGTGCATGCAGTCGTTGATCCTGGCGGTGCAGAACGCGGTCTCGGTACGCGACCTGGGTGCCGGCACCTCCTCGGCGACCTTCTTCCGGTCGCTGGGTGGTTCGTTCGGGGTGGCGATCCTCGGCACTGTGCTCTCGTCCCGGCTGACCGGGGGGCTAGCCGACCGGTTGCCCGGCGCGATCGCGCAGCTCCCGCCGCAGGAGCAGGCCGCGGTCGCGGCGAGTGGCGGCGCCAACATCTCGATCAACGATCCGGCCACCATCCTGGCCCTGCCGGGGCCGGTGCGCGCGGCCATCCAGGGTGCCTTCGTCGACGCGCTGGACATGGTCTTCCTGACCGCCGGCCTGATCGCGATCGTGGCGGTGGTGGTCACCCTGACCCTGCCCAACACGCAGCTGCGGGGTGCCGGCCCGAAGGGTGCCACCGGTGGCGCCGACCCGCTCGGCGGGGAGGCCCCGGCTCCGGGCGGCAAGCCGTTGACCCGCGAGTCGAAGGAGGAGGCTGCCGCCGACATGGAGGCCAAGTCCCAGACGATGATCTGAGCGTCTCGACACGGACCGCCCCGGAACGCTCCGGGGCGGTCGGTGGTCAGCCGGGGCGTTGGTGGTCAGCCGGGGCGTTGGTGGTCAGCCGGGGCGCCCTACTTGAGGATGAGCCGGTTCGTCTTCTCGAAGACGTCCAGGTCGGCAAGGGTTTCGACGACCGAGGTGGAGAGTGGGGTGGGAAACCGGTCGCGGGCGAAGAAGCCCGCGTCGGTGGTCTCGTCGGTGACCCGGGCCAACTGCCCGTCCCACTCCTCGACCTTGAACGCGGTCGTGAACACCTGGTACGTGTGCCCGTACATGTTGGTGCTCGTCCGGTCCGGGCCGGTGTAGAGGGCGAACGCGCAGACCCGCAGCGCGCGCAGGCCGGTCTCCTCACGGACCTCGCGTACCGCGCAGTCGGCTATCGACTCGCCCAACTCCATCGCGCCGGCCGGCATGGCCCACTGGCCGTTGTCGGAGCGTTTGATCAGCAGAACGCGTCCGGCGTCGTCGTTGACCACGGCGCGAGCGCCGACGAACATCAGCGTCCGGTCGCCGGCGATCGCCCGCAACTGCCCCACGTACGAGTCGGCCCAGGAGATGCTCACCTGCGACAACTTACCGGGGGTTCCCAACGTGTGACCGGCGACACTAGCTTGTTACCCATGCGTAGCACGATGATGGACGCCCCTCTGCAGATCTCCCGGATCCTCGACCACGGGGCACTGGTGCACGGCTCGGCCGAGGTGGTCACCTGGACGGGTGCCGAGCCCCGCCGGATGACGTACGCCGAGGTGGGCCGGGCCGCCGCCCGGCTGGCACACGGGCTGCGCGACGAGTGTGGGGTTACCGGCGACGAGCGGGTCGCGACCTTCATGTGGAACAACAACGAGCACCTGGTCGCCTACTTCGCGGTGCCGAGCATGGGTGCGGTGCTGCACACGCTCAACATCCGGCTCTTCCCCGACCAGGTCGTCTACATCGCCAACCACGCCGAGGACCGGGTGGTCCTCGTCGACAGCACGCTCATCCCGCTGCTGGCCCGGGTGATCGGTGAGCTGACCACCGTGCGGCACGTCGTGGTGGTCGGCGGTGGCGACCCGGCGCCGCTGGTGGCCGCGGCCGGCGACCGGATCACGGTGCACCACTGGGACGCGTTGCTCGCCGACCGACCCGACACGTACGACTGGCCGGAGGTGGACGAGCGCGACGCCGCCGCCCTCTGCTACACCTCGGGCACCACCGGCAATCCGAAGGGCGTGGCCTACTCGCACCGGTCGATCTATCTGCACTCGTTGCAGGTCTGCATGCCGGAGGGTTTCGGCCTCGGGCCGACCGACCGCGAGTTGGCCATCGTGCCGATGTTCCACGCCATGTCGTGGGGCCTGCCCTACGCGGCCTTCCTCTCCGGCGCGTCGCTGATCATGCCGGACCGGTTCCTCCAGGCCGCGCCGATCGCCGAGATGATCGCCGCCGAGAAGCCCACGCTGGCGGGTGCGGTGCCGACCATCTGGACCGACCTGCTGGCCTACCTGGACACCCACGACGTGGACACCTCCTCGCTCGGTGAGGTGATCGTCGGCGGTTCGGCGTGCCCGCCGGCGCTGATGCACGCGTTCGACGAGCGGCACGGTATCGACGTCATCCACGCCTGGGGGATGACCGAGATGTCCCCGCTGGGGTCGGTCTCGCGTCCGCCCGCCGGTGCGACAGGTGACGATGCCTGGCGCTACCGCTACACCCAGGGGCGGGTGCCGGCGGGCGTGCAGGCGCGGATCGTCGGCCCGTCGGGCGCCCCGATGCCCGCCGACGGCACGGCCGTGGGTGAGCTGGAGGTTCGGGGGCCGTGGGTGACCGCCCGGTACGTCGGTGACGACGCCCCGGACGAGGAGAAGTTCCGCGACGGCTGGCTGCGGACCGGCGACGTGGGCACCCTCTCGCCGGACGGGTACATCAACCTGACCGACCGCGCCAAGGACGTGATCAAGTCCGGCGGCGAGTGGATCTCGTCGGTGGAGCTGGAGAACGCGCTGATGGCCCACCCGGCGGTGCTGGAGGCGTGCGTGGTGGGGGTCCCGGACGAGCGATGGGACGAACGTCCGCTGGCCACCGTCGTGGTCCGGGAGGGCGCTTCGGTGACCGCCGAGGAGTTGCGCGACTTCCTGGCCGGGTCGGTGGCGCGCTGGCAGTTGCCCGAGCGCTGGGCGTTCATCGACACGGTGCCGAAGACCAGCGTGGGCAAGTTCGACAAGAAGGTCGTCCGTTCGCGGTACGCCGAAGGCGAGCTGACTGTCCGGGAGCTGACAGCCCCGTAACGTTTTCCCCGGCACTGTCGCCTCTTGGGGCGGGAGTACTCCTGAACCCTCCCCAGGGGCGGCCCCGGCGTTCGCACCGCGCCGGGGCCGCCCGCTCCACGCGGGGTTACCCGCACCGTCATTGTTGCGAAACTTGTTCGCTTCTGTCCTGCTGACGGGGAAATCGGGTGGTCGGCGACCCGATCAGGCGTCGCTGGTGGTGATGAGCACCTTGCCCACCGTCGAGTCCTCCACCGCCTGGTGCGCCGCGGCCGCCTCCGCCAGCGGGTAGTAGTGCAACGGCAGGCCGGCGTCCGCGCCGACCCGGATGCCACCCTGGCTGGCCGCCGCCGCCACGTCCTTCACGCCCTGCGCCTTGGCCGCCTTCGGCTCGGTGTAGACCAGGACGAACTGCCAGCGGGCGTTCGGCGCCATCATCGCCCGGATCGGGATGCTCACCTCGTCCCCACCGTTGTCGGCGTACATGCAGACCGCGCCGCCGTGCCGCAGCACCCGTGCGTCGACCGAGGCGTTGCGGGCGGGGGCGACCTCCACGATCGTGTGGACCCCGTCGGGAGCGATCTTGTGGACCTCCTCGACCACGTCCTGCTCCCGATAGTTGATCACGAAGGATGCGCCGGCTGCGGCTGCGAGCTGGGCCTTCTCCGCGCTGCTCACAGTGGCGATCACAGTGGCGTCGGCCCACCGGGCGAGCTGGATCGCGGCGTTGCCGACCGCGCCCGCGCCGCCCTGCACCAGCACCGTGTGATCCGCCAGCGCGCCCGCCCGCAGCGTGTCCGGCATGAACTCGCCAGCCGTCAGACAGCGGTGCGCGGTGAGGAACGGAATGCCGAGGGCCGCGCCCAGCTCGAACGGAGCGGCACCGAGGCGTACCGCCTGCCGGACCGGCACCAGGGTGTACTCCGCCGTCGTGCCCCACTGTCGCTGCCAGGCGGCCTCCCAGACCCACACCCGCTCACCGATCAGGTCGGGGTCGACCCCGTCGCCGACCGCCTCGACCAACCCCGCGCCGTCCTGCCCGGGGATCTGCCACCCGTTCGGCGGGCTGTTGCGGCGGGACTTCCAGTCGGTCGGGTTCACCCCGGAGACCGCCATCCGCACCAGAACCTCGCCCGCCCCCGGCTCGGGCACCGGGCGGTCGACCAGGTCGAGCACCGAAGGGTCGCCGTTGCGCTCGTACACGATGGCCTTCATCCGTGGTCTCTACCCGGCTCGAACCGGGTCAACCCAGCTCGTCCACCAGCTCCGGGGTCAGCTCACCGATCGCGTTCAGCGTCACCACGGCCAGCCCGGCGGCGTCCGGATCGAGGGGGTACGAGCCGTGCGGCACCGCCACCACCCGCATCCCCGCCGCCGCGGCGGAACGCACCCCGTTGGACGAGTCCTCCACCGCCACACACCGGGTCGGGTCGACGCCGAGGCGCTGCGCCACGCTCAGGTACACGTCCGGTGCGGGCTTGCCCCGCTCGGTCTGCTCGGTGGAGAGGGTCGCGCCGAACGCGTCGGTCAGGCCGGTCGCCGCCAGCGCCGCCTCGATCAGCCGGGTCGGCGACGAACTGGCCAACCCGAGCGGCCACCGCGCGGCCAGCCCGCGAACGACCTGGTCGGCGCCGTCGATCAGGGGTACGTGGTCCCGGTAGCGTCGGGCCATCTCCTCGACCACCTCGACGGCGACCTGCTCGGAGGTGCGGTCGACGCCCAGCTCTCCGCTGAGGTAGTGCGCCCACTCACCGGTGCTCATCCCCATCAGTCGGCGTTGCGTGTCGGGCTGCCACGTCCCGCCGTGCGCCGCCACGTACGCCCGCCGGACCTCCTCCCACACCGGCTCGGAATCCACGATCACGCCGTCCAGGTCGAAGACCACAGCATCAGTCACGGGCCCATCCTGCCCGACCGGTGGGTGCCCGGTCAGCCGGGCAACGCGGGCAGACCGAGCGGGCTGCCCTCGGGGAGCAGGGTGTGGCCGGACCGGGCGATCGGCTCCAGCAGCTCCCGGAGACGGTCCGTGTCGTCGGCGCCGAGCGTCTGCCACGGGTGCGCGGCGGCCAGGTCGGTGGCGTCCTCGATGGCCTGGAACTCGGCGCGGGCGTGGTCGGTGGCCGCGCCGTCACCGGTCAGCCAACCCCGTTCGGTGAGCCGCTCGCGGGCGGCCTGCCACTGCTCCTCGGACCAGCCCCGGCCCAGCAGGTACTGCGGTGGCGAACCGTCCAGCGCGACCCGCACGGTCAGCGTCTCCACCGGGTCCAGGCCGGCGGCCACCAGCGCCGCCACGTGCCCGTCCCCCCGGTGCTCCCGCAGCGTGGTCGCGGCCTGCCAGAGCCGCGCCAACGGGTACTCACCGGCCGGGAGAGCCGCGTTCGCCGCGCCGAGCACCCGGCCGGCGGTCTGCGCCGCCGATGCGGCCCGTTCCAACAGGTCGGCGGCCTCCACGAGGTGCGACTCGGGAAGCTCGTAGGTCAGCTCGGCGAGCGCCTGCACCGCACCGGTCAGGCGGGCACGCAGCGCCTCCTGGGGAGTGGCCAACCGCCACACCGCAGGCAGTGCCCGGGTCACCATCGGCGGCGCGAAGTTGAAGAAGGCGGCGATCACCGGGGCCGCCTCGGCGGCTCCCAGCGGCGCGGCCCGGCCGGCGAAGTAACCGCGCCAGTAGCCGCGCAACCCGACCGCTTCGTACGCGGCCCGCGCCCGGGGGTGAAGGTAGGTGACAGCGTGGACCGGCTCGAAGTACGCCCACATCGACCGGGCGGTCCGCCCAGGCTCGTCCAGCGCAGTCACATGCACCTCCGCGTCGCGGTTCCGGATGCTCACCCCGGGCGGCGAACCGCCCGGGGTGACGCCGAACCTACTGCCGCTGGGTGACGGGCCGGAAGCCCCATGTGAACAACTCCATCTCGTCCCGGCGACAACCGGGACGATCCGGACAGGTCACTGGGCGGCGAGCACGTCCACCACGAAGCGCAGCGGACCGGTCGGACGTCCACCGGCGTTGGCCTCGTCGTTGCCGTACGCCAGCTCGCCCGGGATGTCGAGCTGCACCCGGCTGCCCACTGTCACACCGACCAGGCCCTGGTCCCAGCCCGGAATGACCTGGCCGACGCCGATCGGGAAGGTGGCCGGCTGCCCGGCCTTCCACGAGGAGTCGAACTCCTTGCCGTCCTTGAAGAACACCCCCACGTAGTTGGTGGTGATGTTCTGGCCCTTCTGCACGGCCGGGCCCTTGCCCTTGATCAGCGGGGTGACCACGAGCTTCTTCAGGTCACCCGTGCCCGGCGTCACCGTCGGCTTGGTGCCCAGCGCCGGGTCGGAGCCCTCGGGCAGCTGCGGAGCGGGGGGTGCGCCAGCCTCGTCGGGGGCCGGGGCGGAGGCGGACGGGGTCGCGTCGGCCTGGGTCTTGGGCTTGTCGTCGCCCCCGCCGATCGCCACGAAGACGCCGATCAGCGTCGCGGCCACGGCGAGGGCGGCGAGGCTACTGAGCCCGGCGTTGATCTTCCGCCTCCGGTCGGCGGCCTTCTTCTCCGCCAACTGGGCGGCCAGGCGGCGCCCCGACTTGGTTGCCGGGCTCTGGTCCGGGCCCGTCTGCTGCGTCCGCTCGCTCACGTCGTCGACTCCCTGCTGCGAAGTGTGGCCGGCACCCGGTGCCGGGGGGAAAGCCGACGCACACGGTACCCGCACAGCGGCCCACCGTGCCCGCCGCGGACGCCTCGGATCGCCCAGCGCGACAGTTCCGGGTCTTTCCCGGGCGGTTATTCCGGGACGACCATGAAGTCCGTCACGAACGAGGTGACCCGCCCGTCGGCGGCACGGCCGATCCAGGTGCCGTAGCAGCCGTCGCCCCAACCGGTGGCCACTGTGACGACGTTGGCACCGCTGGCCTCGTCCAACACGGCGGTGATCAGCCCCGGAACCGGGGACGAGGGCAGCTCGGCCGGGATGAAGACCTCCTCGACCAGTTCCTCGTCCCAGCCCTCCAGGACGGCGAGAGCGGTCGGGTCGGCGAAGGTGCCGACGCCGGCATCCACCCCGTAGCCGAAGTAGTCGTCCCCTCCGAGCGTGGCGACGTCCTGGTCACCCGCGACGGCCGGCTCCCAGCGGATCGTCGGCTCGGCTGAGACGACCAGCTCCAGCGCTGCGACCCGCCGGTCCACCTCGGCGTCCTCCCGGAGCACCACAGCCACCCAGGCGCGCGCGGGATGCCGCCCCGGCGGCACCGTCACGGTGAACGGCTCCGCCTCCGGGCAGACCAGCGGGTCACACCCGACCACACGGCCGGTCGGCAACACGATGTCGCCCACCGGGTGCACCTCGATCAGGTATCCGCCGTGCTGGTCGGTGAAGCGGGCGCCGGGCGTCAGTAACCGGTCCAGATCAGGGGTGTACGGCATGGGGGCTCCTCCGGTCGCCAGCGGCCGGCGGAGCGTACCCGGCGAGGCGGACACCGCCGCCGCTGCCGTACGGTCAGGCGCTCTTGCGGGGTGCGGTCTTGCGTGCGGCGGTCTTCTTCGCCGGCTCCGCCTTCTTCGCGGCGGTCTTCTTGGTGGCGGTCTTCTTCGCCGGCTCCGCCGCCTTCTTCTCGGCCGTCTTCTTCGCCGCGGTCTTCTTCGCGGGTGCCTTGGCCGCCTTCTTCTCGGCTGCCTTCTGCGCCGACCGGGCCGACGAGATGGGCGTCGGCTCACCCCCGCCACCACCCCCGCCGGCGGGCTGCTCGCCGCGAGCCGCCTTGGCGCGCTCCACCGAGGCCTTCAACGCCGCCATCAGGTCCACCGCCGCGGCCGGGGCCTCCTCGACCTCCTCCGGCTGGACGACCTCCCGACCCTCCACCTTGGCGTCGATGACCTCCTGCAACGCGGCCCGGTAGTCGTCGGTGAAGACGTCCGGCTCGAACTCGCCGGTCATCGAGTCGATCAGCGAGCTGGCCATGGCCAGCTCCGGGGGGCGCACCTTGAGGTCCTCGTCGAGGAAACCGAAGTCCGGGGTACGGATCTCGTCCGGCCAGAGCATGGTGTTGAGCAGCAGCACACCCTCGCGGACCCGCAGCGTGGCCAACTGCTCCCGCTGGCGCAGCGCCACCTTGACGATGGCCACCCGCTCCGAGTCGATGAGCGCGTCGCGCAGCAGCACGTACGGCTTGGTAGCGGCGCCCTCCGGCTCAAGGAAGTACGCCTTGTTGTAGAGGATCGGGTCGACCTGCTCGGCCGGCACGAACTCCAGCACGTCGATGGCACGGGAGCTGGTCAGCGGCAGGTCGGCGAAGTCCTCGTCGGTGAGGATCACCATTTCGCCGCCGCCGATGTCGTAGCCCTTGGCGATGTCGTCGTAGGTGACCTCTTCGCCGCAGACCGAGCAGGTGCGCTTGTAGCGGATCCGGCCGCCGTCCTCGCGGTGCACCTGGTGGAACCGAATGTCCTTCTCCTCGGTCGCGGAGTAGAGCTTCACCCCGATCGAGACGAGCCCGAACGACACGGCTCCCTTCCAGATGGCACGCATCCTGCGCTCCCTTCCCCGGTATCGACCATGCTCGCATCCGAAGGAACCGGACGCGAGGTGTTCGGCCCGCTACTACAATTCGGGTCGTGCCCGGAGCGCCGCTCAAGCCGATGCTCGCGATGACCGGGCCGCTCCCGGCCGGTGACGGCTGGGCGTACGAGTTCAAGTGGGACGGCGTCCGCGCCCTGGCCGACATCTCTGGCGGCGGGCAACACCTGTATGCCCGCTCCGGCGTGGAGATCACCGCCGCGTACCCGGAGTTGGCAACCCTGCCCGAGCAGGTCGACGACGCGCTGCTCGACGGTGAGGTGGTGCTGCTCGGCCAGGGTGGGCAGCCGTCGTTCACCGCGCTGGCCGAGCGGATGCACGTCCGGGACCGGGCCAAGGCGGCCCGGTTGGCAGCGGTCATGCCGGTGACGTACATGATCTTCGACCTGCTCCGGCTGAACGGCGACGACCTGACCGGCTGGCCGTACGATCGCCGCCGGGAGGCGTTGGACGCGCTGGCGCTCGGTGGCCTCCGGTGGGCGGTGCCGCCGATGTTCACGGACGGGCCGGCGACCTACGAGGCGGCCGGGGAGCACGGCCTGGAGGGTGTGATGGCCAAGCGCTCCGGGGCCGTCTACCGCCCGGGGGTGCGCTCGCCGGACTGGGTGAAGGTCAAGCTGGAGGTGACCGGCGACTTCGTCATCGGCGGTTGGCGACCGGGCGCGCGCCGGATCGGCGGGCTGCTGGTCGGGGTGCCCGGCTCGGATGGCCGACTGATCTACCGGGGCCGGGTCGGCGGCGGGATCGGCGCGGCCATCGAACGGCAGCTCCTCGCCGAGCTGGAGCCACTGCGCTCCGGCGTGTCACCGTTCGCGCCGGGGGTGCCGCGCGAGGATGCGCGGGGCGCCATCTGGGTAGAACCCCGGGTGGTGGTGGAGGTGAAGTACGGCCAGCGCACCCCCGACGGCCGGCTGCGCTTCCCCCGGGTGCTGCGGTTGCGCCCGGACAAGCCTCCGGAGGAGGTCGACGATGCCGGCTGATCGGCTACGGGTGGACGTCGAGGGCCGTGCGCTGGAGCTGTCCAACCTGGACAAGGTGCTCTACCCGGCGGCCGGGTTCACCAAGGGCGAGGTGATCGACTACTACACCCGGATCTCGCCGGTGCTGCTGCCGCACCTGCGGGACAGACCGGTCACCCGGATCCGCTTCCCCAACGGGGTGGACGACAAGTCGTTCTTCGAGAAGAACACGCCGGCCGCGACCCCGGACTGGGTGCGGGTGGAGAACCTGCCGGCGCCCGGGTCGACGAAGGGCCGGGAAACCATCGACTACGTGGTCGCCGACGACCTTCCCACCCTGGTCTGGCTGGCCAACCTGGCCGCGTTGGAGCTGCACACACCGCAGTGGAAGGTGGGCGAGCACCCGGACATGATGGTCGTCGACCTGGACCCGGGCCCGCCGGCCGGGCTCGCCGAGTGTTGCCCGGTGGCGGTGCTGATGCGCGACCGCCTCGCCGACGACGGCATCGAGTCGTACCCGAAGACGTCCGGCAAGAAGGGCATGCAGCTCTGCTGCCCGATCGCCGGCACCCAGTCGTCCGACCTCGTCTCCGACTACGCCCGGCGGATCGCGCAGGAGTTGGAGAAGGCCCACCCGAAGCTGATCGTGTCGAAGATGGCGAAGAACCTTCGACCGGGCAAGGTCTTCATCGACTGGAGCCAGAACAACGCGGCGAAGACCACAGTCGCGCCGTACTCGCTGCGGGCCCAGTCGGTGCCGTCGGTGTCGACGCCGCTGACCTGGGACGAGGTGGAGGCCGGCGCTCGCGGCCGGAAGCCGGCCGTCCGCCAGTTCACCGCCGCCGAGGTGCTGGCCCGCGTCGAGGAGTACGACGACCTGCTCGGCCCCCTGCTCGACGGCGGCCCGGAACTGCCCACCCACTGACGCGGCGCAGCCGCCACCAGGCGCCGCCGACCAGGGCGAGCGTGAGGACTGTGACCGCGACGTCGCCGGCCAGGGCCGCTGCCGGGCTCGCCGGGGAGTAGGGCGGCACCAGGTACGCGAATGCTGCGGCGATGACCAGGCCCGCCGACCCGGCCGCGAGCACGTGCCTTTGCCCCCAGCCGCTGCCCGACGACCAGTAGGCGATCAGGGCCCCGGCGGCGGCTGCCAGCGTCAGTGCCACAGTCACTCCCGCCCAGCCGGGCGTCAGGTCGCCGCCGAACCGGACGAGGACGACCAGCAGACCCACCCAGAGCGGGTGCGGCACCCGACGGGCCCGACGCGGGCGGGGATGACGCCAGCGGGGCAGCAGGGCGACCGCGATCAGGGCGACGACCACCACGGCGGCGAAGGACAGTTGGAGCGGGCTGGCCAGGAAGCCTTTGTCCCCGTTGATGTCCGAGAAGATGAGCAGACTGCCGAGCAGGTAGATCAGACCGACGACGAGGAGACCGGGGCGGCCCAGCCACGGCCGCAGCCGGCGGTCCGCACCGAGGAACGACTCGATCAGCACGATCGGCGCGCAGATCGTCAGCACGATGTGGTTGCCGACGTAGTCGAACGCCTGCCGGAGGCTGAATTCGAGCCCCGGCACCAGCGACGCCTCGGCGGCGGCGCGGGTGTCGGCGTACTGCGTGTCGTCCAGGAAGTCGGGGTTGAACAACGACTGGTCGACCAGCCCGGCCTGGAGTACGCCGAACGCGGCGGCGAGCAGCACGATCGTCGGCCAGCCCGCGCCGAGGTGCCGGGCGGTCTCCCGGATGAGGATCGCCGCACCGCCGTACATCGGGCCCAGGAAGATCAGCACCGGGAGGAAGTCGTCGATGGCGAAGCCACCCCACGAGCACTCGGCCGCCCACGGGGCGAGCAGCAGCAACGCGATCACCGGCAGGAGCCGCCGGCGAAGAGGCAGACGGTCGGCGGATACGAGACGGTCGGCGGCGGGGCGGTCGCCGGTGACGGGGTCGGAACCGGTCGGCATGGGCGCTCCTCGGCGGCATTCTCTTCGGGGGTCACCTGCACGGTGCCCGGACCACCCGGCCACCCGATACGGCCATCGGCCGACGAGCGATGCGACCAAAGTCGTTGAGTACTGTGATGCCGACGTCGACCCGGGGAGCGTGGAGATGCAGCCAACCGACACGGCCGACCTGGCGGCCCGGCCCGTCGAGGCCGAGCGCCCGCTGCTCAGCTACCGCGACGAGGCGACCGGCGAGCGCGTCGACCTGACCGCGCAGCAGGTCGGCCAGTGGGCTGCCCGGAGCGCCGGCCTGCTGCGGGACGGGTGCGGCCTTGGCCCCGGCAGCCGCGTAGCGGTCCTGCTGCCGCCGCACTGGCGTACCGCCGCTGTGTTGTTGGGAGCTTGGGCCTCGGGCCTGGCGGTGTCGTTCCGACCGCGCGCCACCGCGGGCCTGGCGGTCCTCGAACCGGGCGGCGACCGGCCGTTCGATGCGGTGTTCGTGACGCCGGAGCGGCAGGACGACTGGCTTGAGGACGTGCCGGACGCGCCGCACCGCTACCTCGTCGGCACCGGTCCGGGGCGGCTGGACGACGTGCCGTTGGGCTGGTTGGACTGGTCCGCCGAGGTGCTCCGGCACGGCGAGGGCGCGCCCGACCACACAGCCATCCACCCGTCGGACCCGGCCACCGCCGACGGCACCACATACGGTCAGTGGGGTGCGCTCGCCCAGGAGTTCGCCACGATGCTGGACCTGCGCGCCGGCGACCGCCTGCTGGTCGACGCCGCCGAAACCGAGCAGCCGCTGAAGTGGTTGCTCGCGCCGCTCTCGGCCGGCGCGTCAGTGGTGATCAGCGCCAACCTCGACCCGGCGCGGCGGGACTCGATCGTCGCCGCGGAACGCATCACCCGCGTCCTCTGAGGCCGTCTCGAGTCACCCGACCGGTGGAGCCGCCGCCTTCCGTCAGCTCTCACATCTTTCCTGCTCATACGCTTCGCCGAAGGCACGCGCGATGGTCCGGGCGCGGCCACTGTGCACACCGGCGGAGGGCTGATGGCTTCGAGGCGTACACCTCGGGTTGTGGTCGCGGCGGTGGCCGGTGGACTCTTCGCCCTCGGGGTGGTCGCGCCCGGGCCGGCGGCGGCGCCGATGCCCCGTGCGGCCCAGGCCGACGGGCCCACGGCCCCCGACCCGCGCGAGCCGCGCCCGCCGCTGCTCCCCGCCGACTTCCAGGGCACCGGCCGGTACGTCGTGCGGGACCTCGGCATCGACGTGCCGTTCTCCTGGCAGGGCCGCGACGGCAACAGCCAGATGATCGCCGGCGGCCCGGACCATCCGATCTGGTTCACGAACCTGATCTACGAGAACACGCTCTACACGCTCACCTACAAGTGGCCGAACATCCCGCTCTTCCCGCCCCGCGCGTGCAGCAAGGTCCCGGGTTTCTTCAACCGGCAGATCTTCAACGACAAGCTGAAGACCGCTCGTTACGTGGGGCCGGAGATCCTTCAGGGTGAGAAGGACCGACATGTCGACCACTGGCGGGTCGGGGTCGTCGGCGGCTCCGCGGTGCCAGGGGAGTTCTTCCGGTTCCCGATCGCGCTCGGCGACATCTACGTCGACCAGCACGACCCGAGCCGGTGGTGGCAGGTGTTGCAGTTCGGGTTGCAGAACCTCTTCGACCCGGAGCTGGACGAATGGTTCACAATGGACACGTTCGACCACCGCCCCGGCGAGGTCACCCTCCCCGATCGCTGCCCACCCCCCACGTCGTAGCGCGTCCGGCGCTTACAGGGCGAACAGCAGGGCGGCGTTCAGGAGGACGACGAGGGCGGTGGCGAAGTGGATGCCGAATGCCACAGCCTTCGTTCCGCCGTTGCGCAGCACGATGAGGGTGTCACCCAGCGGGACGAGCGCGACGATCAGCATGAACCACGCGACCGCGTCGGCGGTCGTGAAGGCGATCAGGGCGAGGCCGAGCAGCCCGAACGTGAGGTCCTTCAGCCCCTTGACCGTCAGGTAGGCGGGGTCGCCGTCCGGGCTGGCCGGCACGCCGTACCCGGCGGCGGCGGCCTGCGGCACCAGCAGGAACCGCGCGCCGATGAAGGCGACGAAGAGGCTGAGTACGACGGCGAGCCCGTAGGCGAGGGGTGCCAGCATGAGTCTGCTCCAATTCCTAGCGCTGCTAGATATGAGAGCGACGCTAGCAGAGCGAAGACAGGATTGCTAGCAGTGCTAGGGTTGCTGTCATGTCGACACAGGCGCGCCGGGAGCGTGAGCGGGCTGAACGGGAGCAGGCGATCATCACCGCGGCGCGGGACCTGGCGTTGGCCGAAGGCTGGGACGCGGTGACCACCCGACGGCTCGCCGCCGAGATCGAGTACAGCCAGCCCGTCCTCTACAGCCACTTCAAGGGCAAGGACGCCATCATGGCGGCGGTCGCCGTCGAGGGCTTCGCCGAGCTGGCAACCGCACTGGTCTCGGCCCGGGCCTCCGCCCCCGACCCCCGGCAGGCGGTCGCCGACGTGGCAGCCGCGTACGTCGCGTTCGCCCAGCAGCGGCCCGCGATCTACGACGCGATGTTCACCCTCGCCGTGGACCTGCCGTTCGCCAGCCAGGACGTGCCAACCGACCTGGCCCGGGGCTTCGCCGAACTGTCCGAGACAGTGCGCCCGGTCGCGGTGGACGACGACCTGGAGACGGTCACCGAAACCTTCTGGGCCGGCCTGCACGGCCTGGTCACACTGATGCGCAGCGGCCGGCTCCGCCGCGCCGACCACGAGCGCCGGCTCGCGGTCCTGGTGGACCGCTTCTCCCGTTGAGCGATGCCGGTCAAGGCTGACGCGGTCGGGGTGCGCACGGCGCGAGGTGGTCGGTCGGCAGAGCGCACCGCGCGCCGCCAGGCAGCGGCCGATCACAGAAAACCCCCAAGCGCTGACGCTCGTTGACTGCCTGGAACACGCCGGAGCGCGAGGTCGTCGAGATCTTGGACAGTTTCCGTTCAGACGTGACGGAAAGTGTCCAAGATCTGGAGTGACGGACCAGCGGCACGGGCAGGGTGGCGCGGACGACAGTTACCGCGTGCTGCTGGCGACCCCACGCGGGCGACCGACTCGGGTTCCAGGAAAGCGGGGCATCACAGCGCCCCGAACACCGCGACTTCCTGGAAACCGAGTCGATCGAGGCCGCGCGGGTCAGTCGACAGTGGGCAGCTTTGGGCCGAGGACGTCGTCGGCGTCGACGATCGTGTACGCGTACCCCTGCTCGGCGAGGAAGCGCTGCCGGTGTGCCGCGTACTCGGTGTCGATCGTGTCCCGGGACACCACGGTGTAGAAGTGCGCCTGCCGGCCGTCGGCCTTCGGTCGCAGCACCCGACCGAGCCGCTGCGCCTCCTCCTGGCGTGAACCGAACGTCCCGGACACCTGGATCGCCACCGCCGCCTCGGGCAGGTCGATCGAGAAGTTGCCGACCTTCGAGATGACCAACGTGCGGATCTCCCCGGTGCGGAACGCGTCGAACAGCCGCTCCCGCTCCTTGTTCGTGGTCGAGCCCTGGATGATCGGCGCGTCGAGGTACTCGCCGAGCTGGTGCAACTGGTCGATGTACGCGCCGATCACCAGCACCTGGTCGTCCGGGTGCCGGTCGACCAGCGCCTTGACCACCGGCAGCTTGGTGCGGGCGGTCGCCGCCATCCGGTAGCGCTCCTCGGCCTCCGCCGTCGCGTACGACATCCGCTCCGCGTCGGTGAGGGTCACCCGGACCTCGGTGCACTCGGCCGGGGCGATCCAGCCCTGCGATTCGATGTCCTTCCACGGCGCGTCGTACCGCTTCGGTCCGATCAGGCTGAACACGTCGCCCTCGCGGCCGTCCTCGCGTACCAGAGTCGCGGTGAGGCCCAGCCGGCGGCGGGCCTGGAGGTCCGCCGTGAACCGGAAGATCGGCGCGGGCAGCAGGTGCACCTCGTCGTAGACGACCAGGCCCCAGTCGCGGGCCCCGAAGAGGTCCAGGTGGGTGAATGCGCCGCCGCGCCGCGAGGTGAGCACCTGGTACGTGGCGATGGTGACCGGACGGATCTCCTTGCGCTCGCCCGAGTACTCGCCGATCTCCTCCTCGGTCAGCGAGGTGCGGGCGATCAGCTCCCGCTTCCACTGCCGACCGGCGACCGTGTTGGTGACCAGGATCAGGGTGGTCGCCTTCGCCTCGGCCATCGCCGCCGCGCCGACCAGGGTCTTGCCGGCACCGCAGGGCAGCACCACCACCCCCGACCCGCCGGCCCAGAACGCCTCCACGGCCTCCCGCTGGTACGAGCGCAGCGTCCACGGCTTGCGGCCGTCCTTGCCGGCCTCGGCCAGCTCGATCGGGTGCGCCTCACCGTCGACGTAACCGGCCAGGTCCTCCGCCGGCCAGCCCAGCTTGAGCAGCGCCTGCTTGAGCCGGCCACGCTCGGACGGGTGCACCCTGATGGTGTCGTCGTCGATCTTGTCGCCGAGCATCCCGGCGAGCTTCTTGCTCTTGGCCACCTCGATCAGCACCAGCCGGTCCAGTGCGCGCAGCACCAGCCCGTACGCCGGGTCGTTGGCGAGCTGGAGCCGGCCGTACCGGTCCATCGTCTCGGCCACGTCCACCAGCAGCGCGTGCGGCACCGGGTAGCGGGAGTACTTCAGCAGCGAATCCACCACTCCCTCGGCGTCGTGCCCCGCCGCGCGGGCGTTCCACAGACCCAGCGGGGTCAGCCGGTAGGTGTGCACGTGCTCCGGCGAGCGTTCCAGCTCCGCGAACGGCGCGATCGCCATCCGGCAGGCCTGCGCGTCGGGGTGGTCGATCTCCAGCAGCAGGGTCTTGTCCGACTGCACGATCAGTGGTCCACCGCTCACGCCAGCGTCCTCTCCTCGGTTGGCCGACCGGCCGGAACGGGGCGCATACCCGCTGCTGGCCGACCATCCAGTGTTGCACGATGCGGGACGGCAAAAGAAAGATGCTCACCGGACGCAACCGTGATGGCACTCACGAACGTCTAGTAAAGGGACAACTGTCTGGGGAGGGCCCATGGAGCATGTCCGGATCGCCTCCCGGCTGGTTGCCCTCGTGGTGGTCGTGCTGGTCGGCGCGGGAGCGTGCGCGTTCGATCCGCAGTCCGGCGGGAGTGGTGGCGGGGGAGCCGCCCAAGCCGGTGCGGCGGAACAGGCAACGGGGGCGGGCGACACGTCCGGGCCCGACCAGCACGGCCGGCCCACCCCGGCCGCGCCCACAACGAAACCCTCCCGGAAACCCACGCGGAAACCCACGCCGAAGCCGACCCGCCCGGCACCCACCACGACCCCCGGCACCGGTACGCCGACAGTCGCCGGCTGCCCCCAGGGGCAGCACCAGCGGGCGGTGGAGACTCACCTGGCCCGGTTGGGCGGGTTCGGGGCGGTGACAGTGGACGGCCGGCAGTCCGCCGCCGACTGCGCGGCGATCAAGAAGTTCCAGAAGAGGTACGGCATTCGCCCCGTCGAGGGTCGCGCCGGACCAACCACCCTCGACGTGGCCCAGCGCCTCGCCACCACCGACACGACGCGCTGCAAGGCCGGCACCGGCACCACGTTCTGCGTGGACCTCACCCGGCAGACCGTCTGGGCGCTCCGCGGCGGCAAGGTGATCATGGCGCCAACGGTGACCCGCACCGGCATGTCCGGCTACCGCACCCCGGCCGGCACGTACGCCGTCAACTACCGCAACCCCAAGGAGTGGTCCAACCCGTACGAGGTGTGGCTGCCGTACTGGCAGCACTTCACCCAGGGGATGGGCTTCCACGAAACCACCACCTACCTGCACGACAAGTCGATCGGCTCGCACGGCTGCGTCAACCTGCTGCACGCCGACGCCGTCCGGATGTGGGAGCTCGGCAAGGTCGGCACCCGGGTGGTGCTGATCGGCCGACGCCCCGGCACCTGAGTGACACGGAGCGAATCGCGGGGATAACCCCCTGTCCGACCGGACCAACGAGTGTCACCCTTGGAGTCCAGGGCCGGACCGGGCGGGGAGGCTGGGCATGACGGTCGACCGTGACGTGATCGCGGAGCACGAACACGCACCACCCGACGAGGTGTCCCGAGCGACGGTGATCGCGTACGCCGTCGCGGCGACACTCCTGCTCGGGTGGTTCCTCTTCGGCTGGCTGGTGCTCCAGCAGGGCTTCGTCGACTCCATCGGCGAGTCCGCCGGTGCCGGCTTCGCGCTGCTGTTGATCATCTCGGTGGTCGGCACCGTACGCCGCAGTCGCCGCTGACCGACGGCGTCCGCGCGGTGGCACCGTCGGTCAGTCCGCCACCACCGCCGCGGTGATCCGGTGCAGCGCGAACGTGTGCAGCATCTCGGTCCGTTCGTCCTCGGCCCGCAGGTAGCCGGCACCGATCGAGACCGGCTTGAGCAGGCGTGACGCCGTCGCCCCGTGCGCGTCGACGTAGCCCACCCAGACCAGCGCCTTGTCCCGGACCGCCTGCTGGAGCACCGCCAGTGCCTCGCTGTGGGTGTGCGCCGGCACCGGGCCGCCGCCCAGCCCGGGTGCACCGCCGCGCACCACGGCAGGCGCCCGTCGGGCGGCCCGCGCCGCCGCGTCGCCGCGCCGGATGTGCTCCACCACACCGAGCAGCCGGGGCATGGGCAGCTTCGGTGCGGCCAGCGGATCGATCGTCCGGGTGGTCACCGACACCCGGGGCGGGGCCCGCCGGATTCGCGGCCGGGCCAGCACAGTGCTGCCGGTGCCGTCCTCCTGCACCGGGGCGTACCCCGCGTCGCGCAGCGCACCCAGCAGCCGACCAACCTGGTACTGCGTACACAGCACCGTCGGCGCGAGCCGGCGCAGCGCCAACGACTCCAGCCGCCGGTCGGCCAACACCTCGCTGATCAGCGTCTCGTCGTCGCTGCGCAGGTACGCCCCGGCCAGGCCGACCCGCAGCCCACCGTGCTTACGGGCCACGTCGTCGATCAGGTAGGTGAGCCCTTGAGGCACCGCGGTACGTGACCGACGCCGGAACACGTCGTGCAGGTCGTCGGCCGTGTAGCCGGAATCCAGGGCCCGCCGCACGCTCGCCGTGGTGACGCGGTGCACGCTGGCCCCGCCGGCCGACTCCAGCTCGGTCATCGCCTCCAACTCGACGGCGAGTGCCGGCTCGGGTGGGCCGGGCACCACCACTGTCAGGTCGGCCTGCACCAGGAAGTGGTCGACTGGTGCGGGGAGCAGGGCGTCCAGCGCCCGCGCGGTACTGGACGGGTCGCCGCTCTCGACGTCGGCGTGCACGCCCAGCGGGTCGTCACCCCGCTCGTCGGTCGACGTCAGGTCCCCCAGCAGCAGCCGACCGTACGAGGTGAGCGCCCCCAGCCCCGTCACGCCCAGCTGTGCGGCCTCGGCCAGCACCTCCCGGTGTGCGGCGTCCCGGCCCCGGCTGCGACGGGGAGACCGCCAGTCCAGCAGCTCCTGCACCTCCTCCGGGGTGGGTGCCGTCGCCGGCTCCAGATCGGCGAGTACGCCGAGCACCGCCCGTCGGGTGGCCGGCACGCTGGCCCGCTCGGCCTCGGCGGAGAGCGCGGTGATCGGCCGGTCCCGGTCGTCACGGCGACCCACCAGCCCCACCTGCCGGGTCATGGTCAGCCACGCGCGGGCGAGCTGCTCCCACCGTTGGGCCAGCGAGGCGGCCCGCCACACCTCGTACCCGCCGGTCGGCAGCACCTGCTGATCCGCCCCGTAGCGGCCGGTGGTCGCGCCGGGCATCTCCAGCTCACCGAGGAGCCCCGCCGCGTACGCCACCTCCAGCAGCAGCGCGGTGGTCGGTTCGTCCAGCCCGGCGGTACGCGCCAACCGGCGCAGGTCGCGTACACCGATGCCACCCGAACGCAGCACCGGCGCGGGCTCGTCGGCGAGCTGCTCCAGCAGCCCTTCGGTGTGCCGGACCACCTCCATGGTCTGCCCGGCTCCGGCCGAGTCGACCGCCTTCGGCTCGCGCGGCGCGGCGGCCACCGGCGGCGGGCTGGTGCGCAGCGGCCCGAGGGGGCCGCTGTCGCGGCGCAGCAGCAGGCCGACCTCGCGGGGCAGCTCCACCGTTCCGCTCGCCGTGGACGAGCCGGTCGTCGACGGGACCAGCAGCCGGTTGTCGACGAGCCACCGCACCGGGGAGCCGGTCGGCGCGCCACCGTTCGTCGGGTCGGTGAGGACCGGGTCCGCCGCGCCGAGCGGCGGTGCCTGCAACGCCCCCGGCGGCACGCTGCCCACCGGCGGGCCGGCCGCCAACCGGTCCAGGATCGCCCGGGCCGAGGGCGGGGCGGCGAGCACCGTCCGTCGCAGCTTCGCCGGGTCCGCGCAGAGCGCGGCCGCGCGCGGGTCCAGCTCCGCGGCCGGTCGGCCGAGCCCAGCGGGGTACGGGGAGACTTCGTCGACGGCGGGCAACACCTGGAGCGCGTGTTCCGGGCCGTACAGCAGGAAGAGCGCACGCAGTCGGCCCACGGCGGCCCGGACGGCCGTCGGAGCCGGCGGGTGCGGCCCGGCGGTCGCCATCGCGAGCACGGTGTCGGTGGCCGTGGTGGCGTCGTCCGGGTTCCGGGTGAGGCGGGCGGCGTCGAGGATCTGGAGGGTGAACTGGTCCAGGCCGTCCAGCGCGCGGGCCACGGAGACCCGGGACTGGGCCCGGATGGCCAGGGCGGAGACGTCGGCCGGCACGGGCACGACGAGGTCGGGCCGCAGTTGGAGGAGCGCGGCCAGTGACTCGTCGGGCAGCGACCGCAGGTGGTCGGCGAGTGAGGTGGTCATCGTCTTTCCACGCTAGCCCGGCACCGGGCTTCCGCGCCCCTCGGACGTCCGGTCGGCTGGGAGTAGCCGGTACGTTTCTCGACATGCCCGCACTGACCGTCGGATTCGACCTCGACATGACCCTGGTGGACTCCCGCCCCGGCATCGCCGCGGCGTACCGGGCGTTGACCGCGAGGACCGGTGTGCCGGTCGACGCCGAGCTGGCGGTGTCCCGGCTCGGGCCGCCGCTGCGTACCGAGATCGCGCACTGGTTCCCGCCGGATCAGGTCGAGTCGGCCGTGCGGGTGTATCGCGAGCTGTACCCGGCGTACGCGATCACCCCGACGCTCCTGCTGCCCGGCGCGCGGGAGGCGATCGAGGCGATCCGTGCACGCGGTGGCCGGGTGCTGGTCGTCACGTCCAAGATCGGCCGGCTGGCCCGGTTGCACCTGGACCACCTCGGTCTCACTGTCGACGAGTTGGCCGGCGACCTGTTCGCCGAGCAGAAGGCGACCGCTCTGCGGGAGCACGGCGCTACCCACTACGTCGGTGACCATGTCGCGGACATGGTGGCGGCGGCAGCGGCCGGGGTGCCCGGCATCGGTGTGGCGACCGGCCCGTGCTCCTCCGATGAGCTGCGCGCGGCCGGGGCGGAAGTGGTGCTGGAGGAGCTCACCGAATTCCCAGCGGCGCTCGACGGGATGATCCAGCTAGCCTTGGAGCAGTAGCGGCTCAAGTGAAGCAGGGGTTTTCAGGTGCCTACGGGTCGAGTGAAGTGGTACGACACGGCCAAGGGATACGGCTTCGTCACGAGTGACGAGGGCGGCGACGTGTTCCTGCCCAAGGGGGCGCTGCCGGCGGGTGTCACCGACCTCAAGGGTGGCCAGCGGGTCGACTTCAGCGTGGTGGACAGCCGCCGGGGCTCGCAGGCCATGGGGGTCAAGCTGCTGGACGCGCCGCCGTCGATGTCGGAGCTGCGCCGTCGGCCGGCTGAGGAACTGCACGGCCTGGTCGAAGACATGATCAAGGTGCTGGAGGCGAAGGTCCAGCCGGACCTGCGCCGGGGTCGATACCCGGACAGGAAGTCCGCGCAGAAGATCGCTCAGCTGGTCCACGCGGTGGCCCGCGAGCTGGAGGTCTGAGGCACCAGGCCGGCGGTGGCGGCCCGGTCGAGCAGTGCCGCCACCGCGGCGAAACCGGCCTCGCCCAGGTCCGCTGTGAACTCGTTGACGTAGAGGCCGATGTGCCGGTCGACCACGTCGAGTTCCATCTCCTGGGCGTGCGCCAGCACGTACTCCCGGCTGGCCTTCGGGTCCGCCCAGGCCTGCCGGACCGACTCGCGGACCCAGGCGGCCGCGGCCTGCGGGTCGACCGCCCCGCGTCGGGCCAGGATCGCGCCGAGGGGGATGGGTAGGCCGGTGTCGGCCTCCCACCATTCGCCGAGGTCGACGAGGGCGCTCAGGCCGTGCCGGTGGTAGGTGAACCGGGCCTCGTGGATGACCAGCCCGGCGTCGTAACGCCCAGCCGCCACGCCCGGCATGATCTCGTGGAACGGCACCACCTCGATCCGGGCCGGTGGCCGCCCGGCCGACCAGAGCCGGAACAGCAGGTATGCGGTGGTCCGGTCACCCGGCACCGCCACAGTGGCACCGGTCAGGTCGGTGCGGTCCGGGCCGCCGTCGCGGTCGCCCCGGGTGAGCACCAGCGGACCACAACCGCGACCGAGAGCGCCGCCGCAGGGCAGCAGGTGGTAGTCGTCGAGCAGCCAGGGCAGCGCCGCGAAGCTCACCTTCACCAGGTCGAACGCGCCCTGCTCGGCCGCCGTGTTGGTGACGTCCACGTCGGCGTACGTCACCTCGACCGGCGGTGCGTCGGGCACCCGCCCGTGCACCAGCGCGTGGAAGACGAACGTGTCGTTGGGGCAGGGCGAGATCGCCAGGGAGAGCGCCACACCCTCACGGTAGTCCCGCCCTCAGCCCAGCTTTCGCGCCCACCCCGCCCCGTGTGATCCGCGTCGGAGATCCGCGACGACCGGCTGGTGGGACCGGACCGGACCGGACCGTGGCCGGTTGCCGGCGGCTGCGTGGCCGCCGGCCCGTTGTGTGCGCGGAGGCCGGGCACGTGTCTCGGACTCCCTTTGGAGCTGATGTCGCGAACGAATCGCGCTGGGCTCAGGGCGCAGCGGTGCGGAGTCGTGATGCGAGGCCATGCCTTCCGAACGCCTGCTGGTACGCGCAGGCCGTGATGATGTCGTAGACGATTCAGCTCCAAAGGGGGCTTGCGGAGTAGGTCGTCCACCGAGCCGAGCGGTTGTCCACAGCTTTATCCACAGGTCTGGCCGGGGTGTTGATAGTGCGCTGACCAGCGGGGAGCATCGGTCTGTGACCGAGGCGAGTGATCACACGGCCGAGACCAGCGGGGTCGATCTCGGTCCGGCGCTCCGCGCTCTGCGTCGGCGGGCCGATCTGAGTCAGCGGCAGTTGGCCGAGAGATCCGGGGTGCCGCAGCCGACGCTCGCCCGGATCGAGTCGGGGCGGGCGCTCGATCCCCGATTCCGGACAGTGGAACGCCTCGTCCGGGCGGCCGGTGGGACGCTGGCCGTCGGCGTCCCACCGGCTGTCTCCGGCGTCACCGAACCCGCGCCGGTTCCGCACGACGACATGCGCGACGAGGCGGGCCGCCGATACCCGGCTCACCTGGACGTCTGGCCGGTCCACGAGCCTCGGGACTGGCCCGGCGCCTGGTGGGCGGAGTGGTACCGGTTGCCGCCCGAGCGGTATCCGCTCCCGCTGCCGCCGGCCGCCTACGAGCTGAACCGGCGCTATCGCGACAACCGGCGGTGGGCTGCCGATGTCCGAAGGACTGCGCAGGTGCGCCGGGTGCTGGCCAGCGACCTGCCGGCCACCTGCTGGCGCTACGTCGCCGAGCTTCCCGACGGCACGCTGGTTGGTGAGCTGCGGGCCCATGAGCGCAGCCCGTTCCTGGAGTTCGGCGAGTGGCATCCGGACATGCCGGAGCGGGAGATGGTGCTCGACGGCGTGCTTGTCGACGCCCGGCACCGGCGGTTGGGGCTCGGGCGACGGCTGGTCACCGCGCTCGTGACCGGGATGCGCGAGGCGGGCATCGACGACGCGGTCGCTGTCGCCGAGGGGTTCGGCACCGACCTGCTGCTGGCGTGCGGCTTCGAGATCGAGGCACGCCGCGCTGCCGCACTGCGCCTGGGCAAGCGCCGCTTTTTCTGAGCGTCGGCCGGGGTCAGCGAAGTGCCGGGGCTGCTGCGGTCAGGGCGGCCAGGGCTTCGCGCAGCCGCCAGGCGTCCCGGTCGCGGGGGCCGATCGGGTTGGAGATCGTGCGCAGTTCGGCGAAGGGCACCCCGGCCTGCGCCGCGGCGACCGCCACGCCGTACCCCTCCATGGCTTCGGCGACCGCTTCCGGATGCCTCCGGCGCAGCTCGTCGGTGCTGGCCGTGGTGCCGGTGACGGTGCTGACCGTGAGCACCGGGCCGGCCGTGGCCGTCGGGAGGGCGGCTCGCAGTGCCGCCAGCAGGCCCGGGTCCGCCGGGACCCTGCTGCCGGCACCGAGCAGCGCGGGCGGCATGCCCAGCTCGTCGACCGGGATGAAGCCGTCGAGCGACTCGGCACCCAGGTCGGCGGCGATGCTGGCGGTGCCGAGCACCGTGTCGCCGACCTCGGCCCGCCCGGTGAAGCCGCCGGCAACGCCGGCGCTGACCACCGCACGGTACGGACGACCGGCGGCCTCTGCCAGCGCCAACAGCCGGGCGGTGGCGGCACCGGCGAGGGCCGGGCCCACACCGATCGGGGTGACGGTCACGCTGGGGTCGGTCAGCCCGGAGCGGACCGCGTCCGCCTCGGCTGGAACCGCCGTCACCACCAGCAGCCCGGTCACGAAAGTGAGCCGGGGGACTCGCGGCGGGTTTCGTCGTCGGCCCCGCCACCCGGGCCGCCAACGGCCGACGACGGGCGGTAGATGTGGTAGCCCGGCGGGGCGAGGCTCGGGTCGTCGTACTGCGGTGAGCTGGTCCGGGCCGGGGCCGGTGAGGTCGGTGTGGGGTCCCCGGGCTCGTCCGCCGGCTCGTCCGTCGGCTCGTCCTCAGTCAGCTCGTCGTCACCGAGCGGTCGGCCGGCCAGCTTCTCACCGCGCAGCCGGGCGGCGGCCAGCACACCCCGGATCGCCGCCAGTACGCCGACCCCGGCGGCCACGGCGATGCCCATCCGGCCGTCGAACGGCACCAGCCCGAGCCCACCGCCGGCGACGAAGGCGAGCATCAGCACCGTCTCGGAGTGGGCGAAGGAACTGGCCCGCAACCGTTCCGGGATGCGCTCCTGGATCGAGGCGTCCACCGCCAGCTTCGCTATCCCGCTGGCCAGCGCGGCGACAAGGCAGAGCAGGGCGACCATCAGCAGCGAGAACTGGATGACGGCGAGCACCGCCACCCCGGCCACGATGATCATGCTGCTGGACTGGATGGCGGTCGGCCGGTGGATGCGCAGCCGGGTGCCGATGGCGGTGGCCAGGAAGGTGCCGACCGCGAGCGCGCCGCCGACCACGCCCAACGCCCACTCGGCGCCCAGATCCCGGCCGAACACCACTGTCGTCAGGTCGCCCTTCTTGATCGCGAAGGCGAGGAAGAGCAGCAGGAAGCCGTAGAGCGCGCGTAGCGTCGCCGCGCCGATCAGGGTGGCGATCACCAGCCGGCCGGACGGTCGGCCCCGGCCCAGCGGCCGGTCGCCACGGCGGCGGCCCAGCGCGCGCAGTGGCCGGGGGACCCGCTCCGGTGGCTCCGAGTCGGCCTTTGGCGGCAGCCGCAGGGAGATCACCATGCCGACCAGGAAGATCACCGACGCGACCCGCAGCGGCCACTGCGGCCCGAACCAGAACGCGGCCAACCCGATCGGCGCCACCAGCGCACCCGCGACGGTGCCGTAGACGCTGGCCCGGGCACCCACCTGGGACAGACCGAGCCCCTCCGGCAGCAACCGGGGCACCGCCGCGGATCGGGCCACGCCGTACGCCCGGGAGAGCGCGAGCACCCCGAACGCGGCCGGATAGAGCCCGAAGCCGTGGATGTAGTCGGAGATCAACCAGGCCAGGAAGGCGCGCCCGAGCATCGTCGCCGCCAGGGCGTACCGCCGGCCGTGCCGGAAGTGATCCAGCAGCGGGCCCACCACCGGGGCGAGCATCGCGAACGGCACCATGGTCACCAACAGGTAGAGCGCGACCTTGCTGCGAGCCTCGCCGAGCGGCACGTTGAAGAAGATCGTGCCGGCCAGACCGATGGCGATCAGGGTGTCACCGGCGCAGGAGAGCGCGTGCAGGTCGAACAGGCGAACCATGCCGACCTCGCCGCCGGCACCCCGGGCGCGGGCCCGGCCGGCCCGGCGGGTCACCCAGCGGCCGCTACCCACCGAACCACGCAACAGCAGACGGATGGCGCGAATGCCGGTGCCGACGGTCCGCCCGAGGACGGAACGCCCGGAGCGGGAGTACGACGGCATGTGCACCATCCTCGCCCATCTGATCCGGGTACGCCGCACCACCGCTGGGAAAGGTTCCCCGGGAGTCCCTGTCACCCCTGCGAGGCGCATGGGGAACAATGGTCGGGTGACCAGGCCCGTCTCCACCCGTGCCGCCCGTCTCGACCAGGTCTGCGCCGCCGCCGTCGAGGTGGCCCGCGCCGGCATCACCGAGGTGGGCTCCGACGATGTCGGCGACCACCTGCAGGTCGTCGCCGAGGGCGACCGGCTCGTCACCCACTACTTCGAATGTCGCCTCGCCGGCTACAACGGCTGGCGCTGGGCGGTCACCGTCACCCGGGTGCCGCGTAGCAAGACGGTGACCATCTGCGAGACGGTGTTGCTGCCCGGCCCGGACGCGCTGCTCGCGCCCGGCTGGCTGCCCTGGCAGGAGCGGCTCAAGCCGGGCGACCTGGGTCCGGGTGACCTGCTCCCGACCTCGCCCGACGACGATCGACTGGTCCCCGGTTACCTGCTCTCCGACGACCCGGCGGTCGAGGAGACGGCATGGGAGTTGGGCCTCGGCCGCGCCCGCGTGCTCTCCCGGGAGGGTCGCATCGACACGGCGCAGCGCTGGTACGAAGGCGACCACGGCCCCGCCGCGGCCATCTCGTCCGCCGCTCCGACCGCCGCCCGCTGCGGCACCTGCGGCTTCTACCTGCCGCTGGCCGGTGCGATGCGGCAGGCATTCGGTGCGTGCGGCAACTTCTACGCTCCCGACGACGGCCGGGTGGTGAGCGCCGACCACGGTTGCGGCGCCCACTCCGAGACGTTGATCGAGGCGGCCGAGACCGCTGTCGACGAGCTGCCCACTGTTTACGACGACAGCGCGGTGGAGGCCATGTCGGTCAGCCGGGCTCCGGGCTCGGTGGAGGCCGCTGAGCCGGCGGAGCCGTACGGGCACTCCTGATCGTCCGCGCCGGAGTGCTCCGGCGCGGCGGCCAGCTCACCTTGCGCGGCGACGTCGTCGGTTGGCGTCGTGCCGCATCATCACGGCGAGGCCCGGGAAACCCCACAGGAAACCGGCGAGGCAGGTCCAGAGCCAGTTCTGGTGACCGTGGTCGGTCAGCCAGCCCCGGAAGAAGATCAGCAGGACCAGCCCGGCCACGGCCCACGCGATCAACCCGGCGAGGGCGAACGGCACCATCGGCGGATCCAGTGGTGCGGGCCGCGGTGGCTGCTCGTTCGGCATTCGGCAAGCGTACGGGATCTACTTCCCCTGCCCACCGACGATCTGGGACGATGCGCGCGACAACTGGAAGATCACCTGCGAGGACCTGATGGCCGTAGCGCCGCCCGAGAACGGCACACCTTCCAAATCCGCCCCTCCGCGTAACGGTTTCGACCGGTTCTTCGAGATTTCCGCCCGTGGCTCGACGTTGAGCCGTGAGGTACGCGGTGGCCTGGCGACCTTCTTCACGATGGCGTACATCGTGGTGCTCAACCCGCTGATCCTGGGTGGCGCCGTCGACGGTGACGGCAAGAGCCTCCCGATTCCCGCGCTGGCTGCCGCGACCGCGCTGGTCGCCGGCCTGATGACCATCCTCATGGGTGTGGTCGGCCGGTTCCCGCTGGCGCTCGCCGCCGGTCTGGGTGTCAACGCGCTCGTGGCGTACGAGATCGCCCCCGAGATGACCTGGGCAGACGCGATGGGCCTGGTGGTGATCGAGGGTCTGATCATCGCGGTGCTGGTGCTGACCGGTCTGCGGACCGCTGTGTTCCGCTCGGTGCCGACGCAGATGAAGAGTGCGATCGGGGTCGGCATCGGTCTGTTCCTGACCATCATCGGCCTGGTGGACGCCGGTTTCGTCCGGCGCATCCCGGACGATGCCAACACCACAGTTCCGGTCGGCCTGGGCATCGGCGGCAAGCTGGTGAGCTGGCCGATGCTGGTCTTCGTGGTGGGCCTGCTGATCACGCTGGTGCTGGTGGTCCGTCGGGTCAAGGGCGCGATCCTGATCGGCATCCTCGCCTCGACGGTGCTCGCGGTGATCGTGGAGGCGATCGGCAACATCGGCCCGTCGTTCGTCAACGGTCAGCCCAACCCGAAGGGCTGGTCGCTGAACGTGCCGGAGTTGCCGAAGTCGGTGGTCGACCTGCCGGACCTGTCGCTGCTCGGCAAGTTCAACGTGTTGGACTCGTGGGGCCGCGCCGGTTGGCTGGTCGTGCTGATGTTCATCTTCACGCTGTTGATCACGGATTTCTTCGACACCATGGGCACGATGGTCGCGGTCGGCCAGGAGGGTGGGCTGCTCGACGAGCAGGGCACTCCGCCGAAGGCCAAGGAGATCCTGCTGGTCGACTCGATCGCGGCGGCGGCCGGCGGTGCGGCCAGCACCTCCAGCAACACGTCGTACATCGAGAGCGCCGCCGGTGTCGCGGAGGGTGCCCGGACCGGTGTGGCCAACCTGGTCACCGGCGTGCTTTTCCTGCTCGCGATGTTCCTGGCGCCGCTGGTCGTGATCGTGCCGTTCGAGGCGGCGTCGACGGCACTGGTGGTGGTCGGGTTCCTGATGATGACTGCGGTCCGGACGATCGACTGGTCCGACTACGAGATCGCCATTCCGGCCTTCCTCACCATCGTGTTGATGCCGTTCACCTACTCGATCTCCAACGGGATCGGCGCTGGTCTGATCACCTTCGTGGTGGTCAAGCTGGCGCGGGGCAAGGCCCGGGAGATTCACCCGTTGCTGTACGGGGTGGCCGTGCTCTTCGTGCTGTACTTCCTGCGTGGGCCGATCGAGTCCCTGGTGCTCTGAGGCTCGTCCGGGCGGGGAATCGATCGGGATTCCCCGCCCGTACCATCTGAATCCCCTCGTGAGCCTGGTCATAACGGATGTCGTTAGCCATGCTCATTAGTTAAGCTAACTACTGTGACGGAGCGGACGGTGACGGCGGAACGCGTGCCACCGGCGCAGCTGGCTCCCCAGCTGCGTGATGCGATCACCCGACTCAACCGGCGGGTCCGACAGGCCCGACCGGTCGGCGACCTCACGGTCACCCAGATCTCCGCGCTCACCAGCCTGCGGCTGGCGGGCGCGATGACACCCCGTGAGCTGGCCGACGTGGAGCGGGTGCAGCCGCCGACGATGACCAAGATCGTCGGGAAGTTGGAGGACCGCGGCCTTGTGCAGCGGACACCCCATCCGACCGACGGGCGGCAGGTCATCCTCGCGGCGACCGAAGGAGCGCAGGCCGTGCTCGACCAGTTCGAGCGGGCCCGCGACGAATGGCTGGCCCACCGGCTGGCCGCGCTCGACGAGGACGAACGGGAGACCCTGCAGAGGGCCGCCCAGATTCTTCAGCAGCTCGCTCGCGCCTGAGCCGCGCCCGCGCCACCGGGTCCGTGCCGTCACCTGTCGATGACGCGTACGTCCGAGGAGGCGCACCAAGAGTGCAGGCCAAGCTGAGCACGATGTTCCAGTCCCTACAGGTCCGCAACTACCGGCTCTTCGCATCCGGGCAACTGATCAAACTGATCGGTGTCTGGATGATGTTCATCGCCCAGGACTGGCTCGTCCTCGACCTCTCCGACAACTCGGCGACCGCGCTCGGCGTGGTGACCGCGTGTCAGTTCACCCCGGTGCTGCTGCTCACCCTGTTCTCCGGCCGGCTCGCCGACCGGTACGACAAGCGGGTGCTGCTCTTCGTCGCCAACGCCTTCTGGAGTGTGCTGGCGCTCGGCATGGCGGTGCTGGTCCTCACCGACCTGGTGCAGCTCTGGCACGTCTTCGCCTTCGCCGCGCTGCTCGGCACGGCCAACGCCGTGGAGACCCCGGTCCGGCAGGCGTTCGTCTCCGAACTCGTCGGCACGCCGCTGCTGCCCAACGCGTTGTCGCTGAACGCCGCCGTGTTCAACTCGGCGCGGATCGTCGGCCCGGCCGTCGCCGGCCTGGCGATCGCCGCGTTCGACGTGGGCCCGGTCTTCCTGTTCACCGCCCTCAGCTCGGTCGCGCCCCTGGTCAACGTGGTCCGGATGCGGACGGCCGACCTGCATCGCGAGGCCCTGCTGCCGCGCGACGAGCGGGCGTCCGCACGGGTCATCGACGGGCTGCGGTACGTGTTCCGTCGCCCCGACCTGCTGCTGCCGATGGCTGTCATGTCGGTGATCGGCATGTCGCTGTTCAACTTCCAGCTCACCCTCGCCGCGCTGGCGAAGACGGTCTTCCACACCGGTGCCGCCTCCTTCGGCCTGTTCAGCACGGCGCTGGCCGTGGGCGCGCTCGGCGGCGCGCTCAGCGGCACCGGTCGGCGCAGCCGGCCGTCGGTCTGGCTGGTGCTCGGCGCGGCGATCGCCTGCGCCAGCTTCGGCACCCTGGTCGGTCTCGCCTCGACGTACTGGCTGGTCGTGGCCCTGCTGGTGCCGACCGGCTTCTTCATGGTCTTCTTCGCCCAGGCCGCCAACCAGCGGGTCCAGTTGGGCGTGGACGCGGCCTTCCGGGGTCGGGTGATGGCCCTGTGGGTGCTGGTGTTCCTGGGTACCAACCCGGTCGGCGCGCCGCTGATCGGCTGGGTCGCGGAGCACTACGGTGCCGGTGCCAGCATCTGGATGGGCGGGCTCATCTCGCTGGCCGCCGCGGTGATCGCCCTCACCTGGCAGCTCCGCCACTCCGGTGCCCGGCTGCGTTTCCGGGTGCTGCCGATGCCCCGCTTCTACGTCACCTCCACCGACTGCTGAGGTTTACCGCCGGCTCCGGCCGCATCCGGTTGCGCGGATTGCTCGGATGCGGCCAAATCGCTGGCGGGGTGGCACGGTGGGGCTTAGCGTCGATGCGTGGGAGTCGGACACGCGCTGACGCTGGCCCTGGCGTTCCTCGCCGTGGCCACGCTGCCGGCGGCGTTCGCCCTGCTCTTCTGCTACGACGAGATTCTCGACCGGGTGGTCTGCGGCTGGTCCGAGTGGCGTGACCGCCGACGGGAGAAGCGCACGATCGCCAGACTCGACCGTGCCATCGAGGCCGACGCGCTGACTCGGGACATCGACCTCAGCGAGTTCGACAGCGTCGACCGCCGGCCGCTGGAGCAGCTCGCCGCAGACCTGCGCCGTCTCGGCGGTCAGCGGGTCGGCGGTAGCGGTCGCTCGATGGTCTGGCACAGCGCGCTGCTCCAGGCGTACGACGACCGGCTTCGTCTCGCCTGCCGCGCCCTCGGCATCGCCGAGCACCTCGCCGAGCTGGAGGGCGTCGACCAGGAGATCGAGCGGGTCCGGGTGGAGGGCGTGCTGCACGCCGCCGGTCTGGCCCTTCCGGCGGCCCGCCCCGGGCAGCGGCAGCGGCACCGCTGACCCGCCGGCCCGTCGGTCACCGCCGATCCGGTTGCCCGGTGGCCTGGGCAACGGGTTGGGACCCGGTGTGAAGCACCGCGCGGCCCTGCTCGGCGGCGCGCACGATGCTCTCACTGATGAAGTCGAGGAAACGGGCGATGTTCTCCAGGCGGGCGGCGGCGGGGGTCTGTGGGCCGAGGATGGCGACGCCCTGGCGCGCGGTTGCGACGAGCTGGTCGTTGGCCCGGGCGCTGGCGATCGTCGCCTGGTAGAACAGCTCGTCGTCGACCACGTAGCGGTCGCGGCGGCGTTCGTCGCGTTCCCGGCGGACGAGGCTCTGACTCTCCAGGAAGGTGATCGCCTTGGAGATCGACGCCGCGCTGACCTGGAGGCGTTGGGCGAGCTGTGACGCGGTGAGGCTGGCCGAGTCGGTGATGAACAGGTGGGTCAGGACCCGGGCCGCCATCTTGGGCAGGCCCGAAGCCATGAGGACCGTGGTGAACGTCTCCCCGTACTCCGCCACGGCCCCGGCGTCACGTCCATGCTCCTGAGGGAGCGCGCTGGCTCCCGGTGAGGTGACTGTCCTGCGCCGCTGGGCGCGACGTTCGGTGGCGCGGTGGGCCAGCTCGGCGCGGTAGGCGGTGGGGCCGCCGTTGCGCATCACCTCGCGGGTGACTGTCGACGTGGGACGGTCGAGGCGCCGGGCGATCTCCGCGTAGGGGAGGCTGTCGATCAGCCCCATCGCGATCTGCTGGCGCTCCTGCTGACTGAGTCTGCCTCCCGGCATCACGATCTCCCCGGCGATTCCTCGTCGCGTCCTCTGACTGCCCCACCATAGCGTTCACTCTCCGCCTGTTGCAACGGCTGAAACCTTCATCGTTGCGTTATCTCCAGAACCGTTGCAACATTTTGTGCGGTCTGAGCTGCATCTATGCAATGCCAACGCAACAAACTTGTTGCCTGCCCATGGAAAGCAACGTAGCGTTTCCGTTGTCAGAAAGAACTGCCAACGCAGGAGAACACGATGCAGACGTTCGACACCCCCGCCCCCATCTCGGCCGTCCTCGACATCCCCGCCGGACGGATCCAGTTGATCGCCGCGGACCGCGCCGACACCGTCGTCGAGGTTCTGCCCACCGACCCCTCGAAGAAGCGCGACACCAGGGCCGCCGAGCAGACCACTGTCGCCTACACCGACGGCGTCCTGCGGATCACGGCCTCGGCCCCCGGCAACCCGCTCGTCGGCCCGTCCGGGTCGCTGGAGGTGACCGTTCAGCTCCCCGCCGGCTCCACGATCAAGGCCAGGACCGCCAGCGCCGAACTTCGCGGCGTCGGGCGTCTCGGCGACATCGCCTTCGACGGGGCGTACCGCCAGATCAAGATTGACGAGGTCGCGAGCCTGCGGCTCGCCGCGATCGACGGCGACGTCGAGGTCGGCCGGCTCAACGGCCCCGCGGAGATCAGCACCGCCCGGGGTGACATCCGGATCGCCGAGGCCGTGCGCGGCGCGGTCGTGCTCAGCACCCAGTCCGGCGACATCTCGGTCGGTGCCGCCGCCGGCGTCTCCGCCGCACTCGACGCCGGCACCGGCCACGGCCGGATCAGCAACGCCCTCAAGAACGACGGCACCACGACGCTCGACATCCGCGCCACCACCTCCCAGGGCGACATCACCGCCCGGAGCCTCTGAACCCCACCACGACCAGGCGACAGGAGTACGACATGAACCCAGCTACCAGCTCCCCGTGGGCCGGCATGGTGTCGGTCGACGACACGGCCCTGGCCGTCACCGACACCGGTGGCCCCGGCATCCCGGTGGTCTACCTCAACGGCCAGTTCGCCACCCAGGGCTACTGGCGGCGGGTCATCGCCGAACTGGGCACCGAGTTCCGGCACATCACCTACGACGAGCGGGCTCGCGGCAGGAAGTCGGAGCGCTCAGCCGACTACTCGTTCGAAGCTGCCGTCCGGGACGTCGACGCCGTACTCGCCGCCCGGGGGGTGGCCCAGGCGGTGCTGGTGGGTTGGTCCTACGGAGCGGTGGTCGGGGCGCACTGGGCCAACCGGAACCCGGAGCGTGCCCTGGGCGCGGTCCTGGTCGACGGCGCGTTCCCGCACGACTGGCTCGACGATGCCATGGCGCAACGGATCCGCAAGATGTTCCGACGGATGAACCTGTTCATGCCGCTGCTCCGCCCGACCGGCCTGACCCCACGGATGAACGCCGACCAGATGGCGGACAGCAACATCGAACTGGGCGAACTCTCCCGCGAGCGCGAACTGGGCCCGGTGCTGGACGCCATCAGCGTTCCGGTGCGGTACGTCGTCGCCTCGGGGACGTCCCTCGGCAGTCGCGGGGACGAGCAGGAGCAGATCCGCGCCAGCCTCGACGCGGTGACCGCCCGCAACCCGCACATCACCATCGGGGCGAAGGTCGCCAGCAACCACGGTGCGATCCTCAAGAAGGACTTCCGCGCCGTCGCCGAAGCGGTACGCGGAGTCGCCGCCCTCAGCCGAACCGCACGAAGGACCCTCAACGAGGGTGCGTAGTCGGCCGCTACACCGCCGGGCGGACCATGTCGCTCAGGGAGCTGAGGTTCGAACGCGCGCGTTGACGGGTGACACAAGGTCACCCGTCAACGCGAGGCGTCAGGAAGATTCGCGGGCGGCCGGGCCGCTGCCGAAGAGCACGTCGTCCCAGCTCGGCAGCCTCTTGCGTGGCTTGCCGTTGGCGTCGGTGGACTCGCCGCCGGTGGCCGCCGCAGCGCCGGTGCGGCGGGGCCGCAGCACCGCCAGCGACGGCACGGCCGGCACCTCCTTGGGCGCGTCCGAATCGTCGTCGAAGGCCGAGCCCTGGCCACCGCCGAGCAGCGCGGCGGCACCCCCACCGACCGGCCGCTGCCGGGGCGCGTCCGACCCGGCCAGGGCAGCCGGGGTACGCGGTTCCAGCCCGCGACCCGACGAACCGCCGAGCGGACGGTCCAGGGAGGCGAGCAGGGCGTCACGGCCGGCCCGGATCGGATCACGGCCAGGGCGCGGGTGCTCGGATGCCGCCGGCAGACCGTGCCCGCCACGACTCGGCTCGCCGCGCGACGGACCCGGCAGGCCGTGCCCGCCGCGCTCCGGTGCCGGCTCCTGGCCGAGGATCGGCGTGGGCCGCTCGGCGCACAGGTACTGCGCCATGTCGTCGTGCGGCGTGACCACCTGTCGGGCCTTGTCCATGTCCCAGATGGCCTGCGCGGTGGCCTTGCCCGACGGCCAGGTGGCGATGATCCGCCAGGTGCCGTCGTCGCGCCGGTACGCGTCCCAGGAGATCTTCTCGGTGTCGATGCCGTGCTGGCTCAGCCGGCCGTTGACCACCTCGGCGAGCGGGGTGGGCTTCTCCGCGCCCTTGAGTCGGGTGCGCCGGGCGTGCTGGGCGAGCATCGCCCGCTCCTGCAACACCGGGCCGGCGTAGCGCAGCACGCGGTCGACCGGCACCCCGGCGATCCGGGCGACGTCCTCCGCGGACTCACCGGAGCGGATGCGGGCCTGGATGTCCCGGGGGGACAGTGAGGGAATCGGGTCGACGGTGCTCGGTGCCACCGCGAGCGGCGGGGCACCCGGCTCGGGGTGCATCACACCGGCGATGCGTTCGTCGATGGGCAGGGCCAGGAGGCGCCCAACCTCGTCGGCGAGCACCAGTGCCTGGCCGTCCTCGGAGAGGGCGACGAAGCGTACTGGGCGCATAACGTTGCCTCCGTCCCGCTTCGCTGGCCGCACACCACGAGTCGGCCACCCAGGCGTCTCGGACCACCGTACGCGCATCTGTCTCGGGGTGGGGGAACCGACACCCCGCATGTCGTGACTGAGCTGCGGCGATGATCACGGTCGGTGTCCGTGGAGGCTCCAACGGACACCGACCGTGACGAACGTCAGAGTCGCTCGACCACGTAGTCGATGGACGCGGTGAGCGCCTCGACATCGGCCGGCTCGACGGCCGGGAACAGCGCCACCCGCAGCTGGTTGCGACCGAGCTTGCGGTAGGGCTCCGTGTCCACGATGCCGTTGGCGCGCAGCGCCTTGGCGATCGCCGTGGCATCCACCCCGTCGGCGAAGTCGATGGTGGCGACCACGTTGGAGCGCAGCGCCGGGTCGGTGACGAACGGGGTGGCCACGCTGGACTGCTCGGCCCAGCCGTAGACCGCTGCGGCGCTCTCGGCGGTGCGCTTCGCCGCCCAGGACAGGCCGCCCTGCGCGTTCATCCAGTCGGTCTGCTCGGCGGCCAGGAAGATCGTGGCCAGCGCCGGGGTGTTGTAGGTCTGCTCCAGCCGCGAGTTGTCGATAGCGGTGACCAGGTCGAGGAAGGCGGGGATGTAGCGCCCGGACGCCTTGATCTCGGCGGCCCGGTCCAGTGCGGCCGGGGACATCAGAGCCAGCCACAGACCGCCGTCGGAGCCGAAGCACTTCTGCGGGGCGAAGTAGTAGACGTCGGTCTCACCGACGTTGACCTCCAGGCCACCCGCGCCGGAGGTCGCGTCGACAAGCAGCAGCGCGCCCTCGTCGGCACCGGCCACCCGGCTGATCGGGACGGCCACACCGGTCGAGGTCTCGTTCTGCGGCGTCGCGTACGCGTCCACGCCGGACTCGGCGACCAGGGTCGGCGCGCTGCCCGCGTCGGACTTGCGGACGGTCGGCTCACCCAGGAACGGGGCGTCCTTGACCGACTTGGCGAACTTGGCGCCGAACTCGCCGAAGCTGGCGAACTGGGCCCGGTCGCGAATCAGGCCGAAGGTGGCGACCTCCCAGAACGCGGTGGTGCCGCCGTTGCCGATGACCACCTCGTAGCCCTGGGGCAGCGAGAAGAACTCGGCGATGCCGGAGCGCAGACGGGCAACCTGGTCACGCACCGTCTTCTGCCGGTGCGAGGTGCCGAGGTAGGTGGTCGCGACCTCGGCGAGGGCGGACACCGCCTCCGGGCGGACCTTGGACGGGCCGCAGCCGAAGCGTCCATCGGCGGGCTTGATCTCATCGGGAATCCGGATGATCGGTGCGTCAGCCACGGTCTTGAAGATCCTTCCGCAAGGGCGAGGGCGGGCCCGGCGACACTGCCGGCCCTCATCCTCGCACTCGGACCGAATGGCGATGGGCGGGGTCCCGGCGCTCGGTCTGAGTCCTTCGCCACAGTTGGCTCCGGTAACCGACGACAACGACCACTCTTCGACGCTCGGCGTGGACAAGGGGGCCTTCCTCGACGTCCGGCGTCGAGGAAGGCCCCTTGTCGACCAGCTCAGACGCCGTGCGGGATTGCTGCCCAGCCCTCGACGTCGGACGGCTTGCGGGTCTCCGGGCCCATGTAGCGGGCGGATGGGCGGACCAGCCGCTGCAGGCGCTTCTGCTCCAGGATGTGCGCGCTCCAGCCGCCCATCCGCGCGCAGGTGAACATCGAGGTGAACATGTGCGCCGGCACCTCGGCGAAGTCCAGCACCACGGCCGACCAGAACTCGACGTTGGTGGCCAGCACCCGGTCCGGGCGGCGGGCCTGGAGCTCGGCGAGGGCCGCCTTCTCCAGCGCCTCGGCGATCTCGAAGCGCGGCGCGCCCAGTTCCTTGGCCGTACGCCGGAGCACTCGGGCGCGCGGGTCCTCGGCACGGTAGACGCGGTGGCCGAAGCCCATCAACCGCTCACCGCGGTCGAGGACGCCCTTGACGTAGCCCTCCGCGTCGCCGCTGCGCTCCACCGCCTCCAGCATGCTGAGCACCCGCGACGGGGCGCCGCCGTGCAACGGGCCGGAGAGGGCGCCGATGCCCGACGAGATGCAGGCAGCCGCGTCCGCACCGGTGGAGGCGACGATGCGAGCGGTGAAGGTGGACGCGTTGAGGCCGTGCTCGGCGGCCGAGATGAAGTACGCGTCGACTGCCTTGACGTGCCGCGGGTCCGGCTCGCCGCGCCAGCGCTTCATGAACCGCTCGACGATGGTCTGCGCCTTGTCGATCTCCTTCTGCGGCACCGCCGGCAGGCCGAGGCCGCGGGCGGACTGGGCGACGAAGGAGAGCGCGGTCACCGAGACCCGGGCGAGATCCTCACGGGCCTGCTCGTCGGAGATGTCCAGCAGTTGGTTGAGACCCCAGTACGGGGCCAGCATGGCGACCGCGGACTGCACGTCGACGCGGATGTCACCGGAGTGCACCGGCACCGGGAACGGCTCCGCCGGCGGCAGGCCCGGCCCGAACCGGCCGTCGACGAGCAGCGCCCACACGTTGCCGAACGACACCTGGCCGATCAGATCCTCGATGTCCACTCCGCGATAGCGCAGCGCACCGCCCTCGCGGTCAGGTTCGGCGATCTCGGTCTCGAAGGCGACGACGCCCTCCAGCCCGGGTTTGAAATCGGCCATGTCGCTCTCCTGGATCTGGTCGGTGCGCCCGATCGCTCATCCGGCCCGGATCGGCCGAGCGCCTTAGGCGACCCTCAGGGATGTGTTCGCAACATACTGCCTGCTGAGTAAGGGATACGCGACCCGCTGCGACTGTGCTGCACGCGACATCCCCGGACGCGCATTCTCCGTCCGGCTCGGTGAGACTGGGCAGGGCGGGCTGGTCAGCGCGGGAGGGTGCTGGTGGGGCCCCCGAGAAGGAGTGGGACGTGACGGGCGACACACCCGCCCCGGCCGCGATGCGTAACGAGTACGCCGCGGACCTGGGCCTGACCGAGGCTGACCTGGCCGCCGACTGGCACACCCAGTTCGACAGCTGGTTCGCCGACGCGGTGGCCTTCGGGCTACCCGAACCGAACGCCATGGTGGTGGGCACCGCCGACTCGGCCGGCCGGCCGAGCGGGCGGACGGTGCTGCTGAAGGGGTACGACCCGGAGGGCTTCGTCTTCTTCACCAACCACCTGTCGCGCAAGGGCGTCGAGGCGACCGCCAACCCGTACGCCAGCCTGGTCTTTCCGTGGTTTTCCATGCAGCGTCAGGTGGTGGTCGCCGGACGGGTCACGCCGGTCGACCGCGCCACGAGCGAGGCGTACTTCGCCAGCCGACCGCGCGGCTCCCAACTGGGTGCCTGGGCCAGCCCGCAGTCGCAGGTGGTGTCGGATCGGGCGGCGTTGGAGCAGCGGTACCAGGAGGCGGTCGAGCGGTTCGCCGACCAGGCCGAGATCCCGACCCCGTCGCACTGGGGAGGGCTGCGGGTCCAACCCGAGTCGGTGGAGTTCTGGCAGGGCCGGGCCGGCCGGTTGCACGACCGGCTTCGCTTCCGTCGCCTCGACGAGGGTGGCTGGATCGTCGAGCGGTTGGCGCCGTGACGGGTGTGCGGGAGACCCGGCCGCGCGCAGCGCGCCGCTGGGCGATCGACGTGCGTCCGCTGCGGGTTCCGGCGTACCGCCGGCTCTGGCTCGGCAACACGGTGGCGATGTTCGGCTTCCAGTTCACCGCCGTCGCGGTGCCGGTGGAGATGTACGCCCTGACCCGGGACTCGTTCTGGGTGGGCCTGCTGGGCGTGGCTGCCTTCGTACCGTTGCTGGTCTTCGGGCTCTGGGGCGGCGCGGTCGCCGACGCCCGTGACCGGCGTGCGGTGCTGCTCGGCGGCTCATTGTTGCTCTGGGCATCCACTCTCGGGTTGCTGCTCCAGGCGGTGCTGGACGTGGGCAGCCCGGTGCTGCTGCTGGCGTTGATGGCGTTGCAGTCGGTGGCCTTCGCGATCAGCTCGCCGGCCCGTAGCGCCATGCTGCCCCGGCTGGTGCCGGAGGACCTGGTGGCGTCCGCGACCACCCTGAACTACACGACCTTCACCGCCGCCTCGGTCGCCGGCCCGCTCGCCGCCGGTCTGATCCTCTCCGCCTCGCCGGACACCACTGTGGTCCTGCCGATCGCCTACGGGCTGGACGCGGTGCTGTTCACCGCGATGCTCTGGGCGGCGCTGCGGCTGCCCTCGCTCCCGCCCGAGCCCAGCGCCGACGGCCAGGTTCGGCGTGCCGGTCTGGCCAGCGTCGTCGACGGGTTCCGCTACCTGGCCACCACCCCGGTCCTGCTGCTGTCCTTCGCGGTGGACCTGATCGCGATGATCCTCGCCATGCCACGGGCCCTCTTTCCGGAGATCGCGCACGAGCGATTTGGTGGCGGTGGCTCGGTCGGTCTGCTCTACAGCGCCATCGCGATCGGCTCGATGATCGGTGGGTTGACCTCCGGCTGGATCGGCCGGCTCCGCCGGCAGGGGCTCGGCCTGGTGCTCGCGGTGGTCGGCTGGGGCCTGGCGATCGCCGCCGCCGGATTGGCCCACCAGCTCTGGCTGATGGTCGTGCTGCTCGCCGTGGCCGGCGCCGCCGACCTGATCAGCGCGGTGCTGCGTCAGTCGATGCTGCTGGTCTACGCACCGGACCGGATGCGCGGCCGACTCCAGGGCGTGAACACGGTGGTGGTGGCGGGTGGCCCACGCCTGGGTGATCTGCGCGCCGGCACCATGGCCGCCGGGTTCGGTGGAGGGGTGGCCTGGGTGGCCGGTGGGCTCGCCTCCGCGGTGCTCGTGGTGGTGCTCGCTGTCGCGTTCCCGGCGCTGCTGCGCTACCGGGCGGCGACGGCGTCGAGCGACAACCGGACCTGACCGGTTAGTGTCGCCGGCATGGAAAGCCCCGATCCGCGCCCGTTCTCCGGCGCCCAGTGGACCATCTCCGCCGCCGGCCACGAGGCCGTCATCGTGGAGGTCGGCGGTGGGCTCCGGACGTACCGGCGCGACGGTGTCGACCTGCTCGACGGGTACCGGACCGACGAGGTCTGCCCCGGTTGCACCGGGCAGGTGCTGGCACCGTGGCCGAACCGGATCCGCGATGGTCGCTACTCGTTCGACGGGCGGACGCACCAGCTTTCGCTGACCGAGCCGGAGCGGCACGTGGCCATCCACGGGCTGGTCAACTGGGTGCCGTGGCAGTTGCTGGAGCAGTCGGCGGACGCCGTGACGGTCGGATACGACCTGCCGCCGCAGCCCGGCTACCCGTGGCCGCTGCGGCTACGCAGCCGGTGGAGCGTCGACGCGGACGGGCTGCGCGCCGAGCACGAGGTGACGAACATCGGCGGGGAGCTCGCCCCGTTCGGCTTCTCCGTGCACCCGTACCTGCAACTGCCGGGCGTCGCGGTGGACGACCTGGTGATGCGGCTGCCCACCCGCAGCCGGGTGCTGGTGGACGGTCGACTGCTGCCGGTGGGGGTCACCCCGGTGGCCGGCACCGAGTACGACTGGACCAGCCCCCGCCGGATCGGCGCTGCCGTGTTGGACTCCTGCTTCGGCGAGGTGATCTCCGACGCCGACGGCGGTTCGTCGGTGAGCCTCGCCGCGCCGGACGGTTCGGCCGCGGTGAGCATCTGGGCGGACGCCGAGTTCGGCTGGTGGCAGGTGTTCACCGGGGACGCCCTCACCGGCGAGCGGCACCGCCGTTCGGTGGCAATCGAGCCGATGACCTGCCCACCGGACGCGTTCCGGTCGGGCAAGGACCTGCTCACCCTCAAGTCCGGCGCGACCTGGCGAGGTGCCTGGGGCATCCGCCCCGGCGCCTGATGGAGTTCGCCGAGGTCGTCCGCCGACGGCGGATGGTGCGCAACTACGACCCGGACCGCCCGGTCCCGCCCGACGTGGTGGACCGGTTGCTCGACCACGCGGTCCGCGCGCCGTCGGCCGGCTTCGCCCAGGGCTGGGGTTTCCTGGTGTTGGAGGAGTTGGCCGATCGGGAGCGGTTCTGGGCGGCCACCACCCCCGAGGGCGGTGGGCGGGAGCGGTGGCTCGCGGGCATGCGCCGGGCACCAGTGATCGTGGTGCCGCACGCCAACGAGTCGGCCTACCTGCGGCGGTACGCGGAGCCGGACAAGGGCTGGACGGATCAGTCCACGGACCGGTGGCCGGTGCCGTACTGGCACGTGGACGCCGGCTTCGCGGCGTTGCTGATGCTGCTCACCGCAGTGGACGAGGGGCTGGGGGCGTGCTTCTTCGGCATTCCACAGCAGCGGCTCGCCGCCTACCGGGACGCGTTCGGCGTGCCGGCGGAGTACCAACCCATCGGTGCCGTCACAATCGGTTACCGTGCGGCCGACCATCGGTCACCATCGTTGCGCCGTGGACGTCGTCCAATGGACGAGGTGGTGCGGCGCGGCCGGTGGAACTGACACGGACGTCCCGTTCGTCCGGTTCAGGATCGGACGAGCGATAGCGAAACTGACATCAGGGAGCAGAACGTAGCGTGCGCTGGGCGGCTAGGCTGGCACGGTCATCGGTGCCGCGCCGCGCGGTGCCCGCCGCGGCCCGGCTCGGCGCCGTCGGTCGGCCCGGCCACGGGGAGGGGAGCGTGCCGTCGTGATCTTCAGAGCGGTCCGGGACGGGCGTCCCTATCCGGAGCACAATCTGACGCTCAAGCAGTGGGCGGAGATCCCGCCGAGGCCACTGCGCCTGGATCAGATGATCACCACCAAGCGCGAGTTGGCGCTGGACAAACTCCTCGCCGAGGATTCGACCTTCTACGGTGACCTCTTCCCGCACGTCGTGCAGTGGAACGGCGGGCTCTACCTGGAGGACGGGCTGCACCGGGCGCTGCGCGCAGCCCTCCAGCAGCGCAACCAGATCCACGCGCGGGTGCTGGTGCTCTCCGAGCCCATCGAGTGACGAGCCCTTCTTTCCCGCGCTGAACCTTCGTTAGGGTGGCGTCCATGACCGCTGCGCTGGATCTGCTCGACCTGGACCCGTCGCTCAGCGAGGAGGAGCGGCAGATCCGCGACGTCGTCCGCCAACTCGTCGACGACCGGGTGCGACCCCACGTCGCCGACTGGTACGAGGACGGCCGGGTGCCCGCCCGGGAACTGGCCCGTGAGTTCGGCAAGCTCGGCCTGCTCGGCATGCACCTGACCGGCTACGGCTGCGCCGGCGCCTCCGCTGTCGCCTACGGCCTGGCCTGCCAGGAGCTGGAAGCCGGCGACTCCGGCCTCCGCTCCCTGGTCTCCGTGCAGGGATCGCTCGCCATGTACGCCATCTGGCGCTACGGCAGCGAGGAGCAGAAGCAACGGTGGCTGCCGTCGATGGCCACCGGTGAGGCGATCGGCTGCTTCGGCCTGACCGAGCCGGATCACGGCTCCGACCCCGCCTCGATGGCCACCCGGGCCCGCCGCGACGGCGACGACTGGGTGCTCACCGGCGGGAAGATGTGGATCACCAACGCCCCGATCGCGGACGTCGCGGTGATCTGGGCCCGCACCGACGAGGGCGTACGGGGTTTCGCCGTACCCATGGACACCCCCGGCGTCACGGCCCGCGAGATCCGCCGCAAGATGTCGCTGCGCGCGTCGGTGACCGGCGAGATCGTGCTCGACGACGTCCGGCTCCCGGCCGACGCCCAACTACCCGAGGCGGTCGGGCTCAAGGCACCGCTGAGCTGCCTCACCGAGGCCCGCTACGGCATCGTCTGGGGAGCGGTGGGCGCGGCCCGCGACTGCCTGGAAACCACACTGGCGTACGCGACCACCCGCACCCAGTTCGGTCGCCCCCTGGCCGGCTTCCAACTCACCCAGGCGAAGCTCGCCGACATGGCCGTCGAGTTGGTGAAGGGGCAACTGCTCGCGCTGCACCTGGGCCGGCTCGCCGACGCCCGGCGACTGCGGCCCGAGCAGGTCAGCGTGGGCAAGCTGAACAACGTGCGGGAGGCGCTGGCCATCGCCCGGCAGTGCCGCACCATCCTCGGCGCCAACGGTGTCTCCGGTGAGTACCCGGTGATGCGGCACGCCAACAACCTGGAGAGCGTGCTGACCTACGAGGGCACCTCCGAGATCCACCAACTGGTCATCGGTCAGCGGCTGACCGGGCTCTCCGCGTTCGCCTGACCTGCTCGTTTGTCACTTCCTGGCGCTCGCCGCGCGACTGTCGTATCGGGGCCGTACCGTCATTGACAGACGACGTGTCTGACGAGGACGGTGAGCGTGATGGCCCGCGACGCTGGCAGCAACGAGCCCACGAGAGAGTTCCCCGGTTACCCGACCGGTGACGATCTCAAGGCGCGGTCGACCGCTACAACCGGGTGGACCATGGACACGCCGGGTGGCCCCGGCGAGCCGGCCGGTCCCGGTGGACCCGCTGGCCCCGGTGGGCCTGGAGATCCCGGTGGCCCGACGAGCGGTGGCGATGGCCCCGTCGGTGGTGGTGGCGGTGGGGCGGCCCGTGGTCTGCTCCTGCTGCTCGGCGCCGCCGCGCTGGCCGTGGTCGTGCTGCTCGGCATCCAGGCGACCGGCATTCTGCCGGAGTTCCGCAACCCGTTCGCCAAGGAGCAGACCGACCGCAGTCAGCCACCGCTGCTGAAGTCGATCCAGGACCTCAGCCGCTACGTGGCCGCGGAGGGCAACTTCCAGGTCGTGGTCGACACGCAGAACGACAGGCGCAACGTTCCGGACTTCCTGCTCAACGAGCGCACCCTGTTCGTCGGGGCCGGCAGTGTCGAGGCGTACGTCGACTTCACCAAGATCGGTGAGGGCGCCGTCGTCCAGTCCGCCGACGGCAAGTCCGTCGAGATCAAACTGCCCGCGCCGCAACTCGGTGAGACCAACCTCGACATGGAGAAGAGCTACGTCTTCGCCGAGCAGCGCGGTCTGCTCAACCGACTCGGTGACCTGGTCGGCAACGACCCCAACCGGCAGCAGCAGGTCTACAAGCTCGCCGAGGACCGGATCACCGCCGCCGCCCGGGACAGCGGGCTCTCGGCCCGAGCCGAGGAGAACACCCGCAAGATGCTGGAGGGGCTGCTCCGCTCCCTCGGCTACCAGCAGATCACTGTCACCTACATCGCCCCCTGACCTGCCCTCCGTACGCCGAAGCGCCCGCCCCGACCTCCGTCGGAGCGGGCGCTTCCGGTTCCGTGGGGGTGTGGCGCGGGGATCAGTGTCCGGTGGACGCGAGGTAGCGGTCCTCGTTCGGCATCAGCACCCACAGGATCAGGTAGACGATCACCTGCGTGCCGGGCAGCAGCAGCGACAGCAGGAACAGCAGCCGGACCATTCCGGCCGACATGCCGAACCGCCGCCCGAGGCCGGCGCAGACACCAGCGATCATGCGCCCCTCGCGGGGCCGAACCAGTTTGCGACTCATCGTCGTACTCCCACTCTGCGGCGGTGCGCCGCGTCTGCAATCCACGGTAGAAAGGGATGGCCACCTCGCCCTCGGTCTCGAGGAGGAGCGGCGACCCGTGGACCCGTAGGTGCTTTACCCGGGCAACCCCTCGCTGACGCCTCCCCGAGCCGCCCGCCCGCCGCAGCCAGGCGGGGCGGGAGACGGTGGTCGGGTGTTCACGTCCCGGACCGGGTGGCGGGTGAGCTGGGCAGGTAGGCTGGTAGATCGGCCTTCCACACCCCGGGAGGCCGGCACCCATACCCCGGACGGTCACGAGCGGGGCCGCCAGACCGGCGGTCACGACCCGGCCGGGTCCCGTACGCCGGGACGACGGCGAGGAAGCGCAGCCATGATCAGTGTTTTCGACCTCTTCAGCGTCGGTATCGGGCCGTCCAGCTCACACACGGTGGGGCCGATGCGGGCCGCGCGGACGTTCGTCGGAGGGCTGAAGGCCGACGGGCTGCTCAGCGACACGGCGCGGGTGCAGGCCGAGCTTTTCGGCTCGCTGGGTGCCACCGGGCACGGCCACGGCAGTGGTCCGGCGGTGCTGCTCGGGTTGGCCGGGGAGTCGCCGGAGACCGTCGACACGGACACCGTCGGTCCTCGTGTCGAGCGGATCCGGGCCGAGCGGCGGATCAACATCCTCGACGCGCACGAGATCGACTTCGACCCGGATCGGGATCTGACACTGCACCGCCGGCGGTCGTTGCCGTACCACCCGAACGGGATGACCTTCGCGGCGTACGACCGGGCCGGTGCCGAGCTGCGCAGCCGCACCTACTACTCGGTCGGTGGCGGGTTCGTGGTGGACGAGGCGGCTGCCGGGGCGGACCGGATCAAGCCGGACAGCACCGTGGTGCGGTACCCCTTCCTGACCGGGGCGCAACTCCTCGACGTCACCACCCGCACCGGGCTGTCGATCAGCGAGGTGATGCTCGCCAACGAGCGTTCCTGGCGCAGCGAGGCGGACATCCGGGCCGGTCTGCTGGAGATCTGGCGGGTGATGCAGGAGTGCGTGCGCAACGGCTGCGAGCGCGACGGCGTACTCCCTGGGGGGTTGAAGGTCCGGCGGCGCGCGGCGGAGCTGCGGCGTGGCCTGGAGGCCGAGGCGGAGGCCGGGTCGGCCGACCCGCTGCACGCGATGGACTGGGTGACCCTGTTCGCGCTGGCGGTCAACGAGGAGAACGCCGCTGGTGGCCGGGTGGTCACCGCGCCGACCAACGGCGCGGCCGGGATCATTCCGGCGGTGCTGCACTACTACACCCGGTTCGTGCCGGACGCCGATGACGAGGGTGTGGTGCGGTTCCTGCTGACGGCGGGCGCGATCGGTGTCCTGTTCAAGGAGAACGCCTCGATCTCGGGCGCCGAGGTGGGCTGCCAGGGTGAGGTCGGTTCGGCGTGCTCGATGGCGGCGGCGGGGCTGGCCGAGGCGCTCGGTGGCACCCCGGAGCAGGTGGAGAACGCGGCCGAGATCGGGATGGAGCACAACCTCGGGTTGACCTGTGACCCGGTGGGTGGCCTGGTGCAGATCCCCTGCATCGAGCGGAACGCGGTGGCTAGCATCAAGGCGATCACGGCCGCCCGGTTGGCGTTGCGCGGCGACGGGGTGCACAAGGTGTCGCTGGACAAGGTCATCAAGACCATGCGGGAGACCGGCGCCGACATGAAGGTCAAGTACAAGGAGACGGCGCGTGGCGGTTTGGCCGTCAACGTGATCGAGTGCTGAGTCCGGTCGATTCGGGGCAATCGTTCACCGACTGCTAACCTGTCGTCCGTTTCAGGAGGCGGGAGGCTGCGGTGACCTCTGGCGTCGCGGCGTTGTGGTCGCACCGCAACTCGCTGCGCATCCTGGTCAGGCGGGATCTCGCGGTCAAGTACCAGCAGTCGGTGCTGGGCTACTTCTGGTCGTTGATCGAGCCGCTCGGCATGGGCGCCATCTACTGGTTCGTCTTCGGGGTGCTCTACTCCCGGGACACCGGTCGGCACCTCGGTGAGGCGGCCGGGTCGTACCCGTTGTTCCTGATCACCGGCATCTTCGCCTGGATGTGGACCAGCTCCGCGCTGAGTGAGGCGACGAATGCGCTGACCGGCCAGTCCCGGCTGATCACCACGATGAACGTGCCGCGTCAGGTGTTTCCGATCGGCCGGGTCACCGGCCGGTTCGCCGAGTACGCGGCCGGCCTGCCGATCCTGATCGCCATCGCGGTGATCTACGCGGTGCACGGCCGGATCCACCCGGGTTGGTCGCTGCTCTCCCTGCCGCTGGCGGTGGCCGTCCAGGCCGTCCTGCTGACCGGGCTCGCCCTGCTGCTGTCCGCGTGGAACGTGCTGATGCGCGACGTGGAACGGCTGATGCGGCTGATCATCCGGGTGCTCTTCTACGCCACGCCGATCATCTATCCGCTCAGCCTGGTCCGGGAGTCCGGGCTGCCCGGCTGGCTGAAGGTGGTGTACGAGCTGAACCCGCTGGTCGGGATCTTCCAGCTGCACCACGCGATCTGGTACCCGGACGAGTTCCCGGACGCCCGGCTGCTCGCCACCACGATCGTCGGCAGCCTTCTGGTGCTGGCCGCCGGTTGGTGGTCGTTCCGCCGGTTGGAGCCCGCCGTGCTCAAGGAGCTCTGAGGTGGCCGCGCCGATCATCGAGGCGGACGGCCTGGGCATTCGGTTCGTCCGCAACCGTCGCCGTCAGCTCCGCCTGCGGGAGTTGTTCATCCACCGGGGCGCCCGTGGCGCGCTGCCCGGCCAGTTCTGGCCGTTGCGGGACGTGTCGTTCACAGTGCAGCCCGGCGAGACCGTCGGGGTGATCGGGCGCAACGGCACCGGCAAGAGCACGCTGCTGCGGCTGATCGCCGGGGTGCTCATCCCGGACGAGGGCGACATCCGGGTGCACGGCGCGGTGGCGCCGTTGCTGGAGTTGTCCGCCGGTTTCTCCAACGACCTGACCGGGCGGGAGAACCTGCACCTGGTCGGTGGGCTGCACGGACTGTCGACGAGCTACCTGAAGCGGCACTTCGACGAGATCGTCGAGTTCGCCGGTGAGCAGGTGGAACGTGCCATCGACACGTCGGTGCGGCACTACTCGTCGGGGATGAAGGTGCGGCTGGGCTTCGCGATCATCTCGCACCTGCCGCACCCGATCCTGCTGATGGACGAGGTGACCGCGGTCGGGGACGCGGAGTTCCGCAAGAAGTGTTACGCGACGATTGATCGTCTGCTCGGGGAGGGGCGCACGCTGGTGCTGGTGTCACACAACGAAAAGGACCTGACCCGGTTCTGTCGTCGGGGGTTGTACCTCGACGCGGGCCGGTTGACGCTCGACGGCACCATTGCCGAGGCGCTCGACGCGTACCACGCAGCGGTTCCGCGGTGACGCTCGCGATCGTGCTCGCCGCCGGAACGTCCGCGACGGGCCTCACCACTGCGACAGGTGAACCGCTGGCCGATCGGTTGGCCGCCCAGTTGCGCCTGGCCGGGGCGGACGAGGTGCGCTTCGCCGCCACCCTCGACGAGTTGTCCGACCTGGTCACCACCGCGACCGCCCCGGTGCTGATCACCGGCACCGACCTGGTCGCGCACACCGCCGTACTGCGGCACCTGGCCACCAGCCCGGTGGGCCCCACCGTGGCGCTGGTGCTCGGCGACCCGCCGGTGCCCGGTCGGACCGCTGTGCGGGAGGAGCGCGGCCAGGTGGTCGACGCCGGCGCGTTGGACGCCCTCGACGGGGCCGCCACCGGCGTGTTCGGCGGCGCGCTGCGGGTCGGCGTGGACGACCTGCCGACCCTCGCGGCCGCCGCCCGGGCGGCCGCGTCCGGGATGCTTCCCGTCGCCGCCCCGATCGGCCCGGCCGGCGACGTGGCGCCGCTGCCGGCGACGGTCGGAGCCGGGCCCGGAGGGTCGGTGGCGCCCGGTGGCCCCGGGTCCGCCGTGGACCGGCTCTTCGCGGGTCTCGCGGCGCTCGGCACCCTGATCTTCGCCCAGCGGGTACGTCTGCTCGTCGCCCACCGGGTCGAGGACCCGGCCGGGCTGACCGCTGCCGAGGCGGCGGTGACCGCTGTCGACGAGGACCGGGCCGAGTTGCGGCTGTCGGTGAAGGAGAAGGACGACTTCTTCTCCACCTACTTCGTCAGCACCTGGTCGCCGTACCTGGTCCGGCTCTCGGCCCGGCTCCGGCTCACCCCGACCGGGGTCACGGTGATCTCGGTGCTCTTCGCGCTTGGCGCGGCGGTGCTGTTCGGGATCGGTGGGCGGCCCGCGCTGGTCGGTGGCGCGGTGCTGCTCTACCTCGGCTTCGTGCTCGACTGCGTGGACGGCCAACTGGCCCGCTACACCCGGCACTTCAGCGCCTGGGGTGGCTGGCTGGACACCATGGCGGACCGGGCCAAGGAGTACCTGGTCTACGCCGGGTTGGGCTTCGGTGTGAGCCACGCCGGGCTGGGCAACGGGTGGGCGCTCGCGATCGCCGCGATGACGTTGCAGACCGTCCGCCACATGACCGACACCTGGTACGGGGTGCTGCACGACGAGGCGGCCCGCCGCCCGCGTACGGCCACGAACGCCAGCGGCGGGATCGGCGACCGGCTCAACGCCGCGTCGACCCGGGTGCAGGCGGACACCGGGTCGGTGTCGTACTGGCTGAAGCGGACGGTGGTTTTCCCGATCGGTGAGCGGTGGGCGCTGATCGCGCTGACCGTGGCGCTGTTCAACCCACTGGTCAGCCTGATCGCCGTCCTGGTCTGGGGGGTGCTGGCGTTCGCGTACACCGGGGCCCTGCGGACCCTGCGGGCCCGCTGGATGTGGGTGCCGGTGCTGGACACGGTCGACGCCACCCTGCACCGCGACGACGGCCCGTTGGCCCGCTGGCTGCCGGTGGTCCGCCCGATGGGACCACTGACCCTGGCGGTCATCGCCGCGCTCGGCCCGGCGGTGCTTCTGGTAGCGGCGCTGCTGAGCGACGCCCCGGACGAGCTGCGCTGGGCGGTGCCGGTGGCACTGCTGGTGCTGCTCATCGGTGGACTCGGGGCCGGGGCGGCGCACAACGGCCCGCTGGACTGGCTGGTGCCCGCGGCGTTGCGAGCCGCCGAGTACCTGTTCGCCATCGCGGTCGGGGTGGTCGGTGCGGCACCCGGCTGGCTGATCTTCGGGTACGTCTTCGTGCTCACCGTGCACCACTACGACCTGACCGCCCGGCTGGAGAAGCGGCAGGCGGCACCGCCCCTGCACGCAGCGACGCTGGGCTGGGAGGGGCGTTCGGTGCTGCTGGCCCTCGCGGCGATCGCCGGTATTGCGGGTATCGGACTGGCTACACTCGGTGCGTACCTTCTCGTGGTTTTCGTGGTGAGCGTCGTCCTGGCCTGGTTCGTGCGACCGGCCCGTAGCGCGCGGGCGTCGGTGGCGCCGGCGGGCGCTGGAGGTGCCGCGCCGCGCTGACGGAGGGCGGCCGGATGACTCTGATCAGCTTCGTGGTGCCGGCCTTCCGGGTGCAGGGATACCTGCGGGAGTGCCTGGACTCCATCCTCGGTCAGCCGGAGACCGACATCGAGGTGATCGCCGTCGACGACTGCTCGCCGGACGCCAGCGGCGACATCATCGACGAGTACGCGGCCCGCGACCAGCGGGTCCACTCGGTCCGGCTGCCGGAGAACGTCGGCCTCGGTCCGGCCCGGAACATCGGGCTGGACCGGGCCGTCGGCGAGTACGTGTGGTTCCTCGACGGCGACGACTGGCTGGCTCCGGAATGCCTGACCGAGGTCGCCGAACGGTTGCGGGTCACCCGCCCGGACGTCCTGCTGGTCGACCACGTCCGCACCCACTGGAACGACACCGCCACCCGCAGCGCGATGGCCGAGGTGTTTCCGGAGTCCCCGGGGTCGGACACCTTCCGGTTGCGGGACCGGCCGCAGGCGATGCACCTGCTGCACACCGCGTGGAACCGGCTGGTCCGGCGGGAGTTCCTCGCCGACCTGGGGTTGCGTTTCGCGCCCGGCTGGTACGAGGACGTCTCCTTCAGCTACCCGGTGCTGATGGCCGCGCACCGGATCGGCGTACTCGATCGGGTCTGCGTCAACTACCGCCAGCGCCGCGCCGGCGCGATCACCCGGACCCGGGGTGACCGGCACTTCGAGGTGTTCCCGCAGTGGCACCGGGTCTTCCACCTGATGGATTCGTGGGGGCCGGCGACGGAGGCCCTGCGGCCGGCGGTCTTCGAACGGATGATCTGGCACTACCTGACAGTGCTCGGCAACGGTCAGCGGATCGCCCCGGAGCTGCGGGAGGCGTTCTTCGCGCAGATCACCGCGGACTACGAGCGATGGCTGCCGCCCGGCGGCTATCCGGTGCCGGACGGGGTCGAGGGGATCAAGCACAAGCTTGTCGCCTCCGGCCGGTGGCGCACCTTCAGCGCGTTGCGGGCGGCCAGCCGGGCCCGCGACGCCGCCCGTCGGCGGGCCCGCACCGCGCGGCGCACTGTCGGCCCGGTCGCCCGGCGCGGTGCCCGGCTGACCCGGGACGGGCTGCTGCGTGAGTACTACCGGGCCGAGCTGCGGCGGCCGGTCGACCCGACGCTCGCGGTGTACGCCGCGTACTGGTACCGGGGCTACTCCTGCAACCCGGCGGCCATCTACGAGGTCGCCCGCCGGTTGGCGCCGGGGGTGCGCGGGGTGTGGGTGGTGCGCCGGGACCGGGTGGAGGCCGTGCCGGCCGGAGTGGAGTACGTGGTGGCCGGCACGCCGGCGTACTACCGGGTGCTCGCCCGCGCCCGGTGGCTGGTCAACAACGTCAACTTTCCGGACTTCGTCCGCAAGCGACCGGAACAGGTGCACGTCCAGACTCACCACGGCACGCCGGTCAAGGTGATGGGGCTTGATCAGCAGCGCCACCCGATCGGCGCGGGCCGGATGGACTTCGCCGGGCTGCTGCGCCGGGTGGACCGCTGGGACTACAGCGTCAGCGCCAACAGCTTCTCCACCCAGATGTGGGACCGGGCGTACCCGGCCACGTACACCACGCTGGAGGTGGGGTACCCGCGCAACGACCGCCTGGTCACCGCGGGCCCGGACGAGGTGCGCCGACTCCGCGCGGAGTTCGGCCTCGACCCCGATGAGCAGGTCGTCCTGTACGCCCCGACGCACCGCGAGCACCTGCCCGGCTACCGGCCACCGTTCGACCCGGACCGGTTCGTCCAGGCGCTGGGTGACTCGGGCCGGTTGCTGATGCGCAGTCACTACTTTCACGACCGTGATCGACGCCCCGGCCAGCCGAGGGACTGGGAGCGGGTGCGGGACGTCAGCGGCCATCAACGGGTGGAGGATCTGTACCTGGTGGCGGATGTGCTGGTCACCGACTACTCGTCGGCCATGTTCGACTATGCGGTGTTGAACCGGCCGATCGTGCTCTACACCCCGGACTGGGAGGCGTACCGGCTGGCGCGGGGGGTCTACTTCGACGTCACCGCCGAACCGCCGGGCGCGGTGGCCTCCACTTTCGCCGATCTGCTCGATGTGTTCCGCACCGACGGGGTGCGCTCGGACGCGGTGACCAAGGCCCGCGAGCATTTCCGGGCCCGGTTCTGCACGTTGGACGACGGGCGGGCGGCCGAGCGCGTGGTGCGACGGGTGTTCCTCGGGGAGCCGGACGAGCGGTCCACGCGCTGCTGATCGCGGTTTCTGTCGTGTAATAGCAGCGTCATCGATCGAACATGAGACGTTTACCCGATGTCACAAACCCATGATCCTGGTCACAGTCTTGGGGGGTTCGGCCGACGCGCGCTGGGGGGAAGACGGTGAGTACCGTCACGCTCAAGGATGTGACCAAGGTTTTCCGAGATGGCACGCTGGCCGTCGACAGCATCAACCTCGATGTGAACGACGGCGAATTCCTGGTGCTGCTCGGGCCTTCCGGGTGCGGTAAGTCGACAGTGCTGCGAATGATCGCCGGGCTGGAGGAGCCGACCACCGGTGCGGTGATGCTCGACGGGGAGTTGGCGAACGACCTCCCCCCACGCGATCGCCGGATCGCCATGGTCTTCCAGGACTTCGCCCTCTACCCGCACATGACGGTCGGCGACAACATCGCCTTCCCGCTGCGACTGGCCGGGGTCGAGCCAGAGCCGCGGGGCGAGCGGGTCAGCGACGTGGCGAGCGCGCTGGGCATCGGTGACGTGCTGGCCCGCAAGCCCGGTCAGCTCTCCGGCGGGCAGCGGCAGCGGGTGGCGATGGGCCGTGCGATCGTCCGCCGGCCCGGCCTGTTCCTGATGGACGAGCCGCTGTCCAACCTGGACAGCGGCCTGCGCGCCGAGTTGCGCGCCGAGATCTCCGGCCTGACCCGCGAGCTGGGCGTCACCACTGTCTACGTCACACACGACCAGGCCGAGGCGCTCACCATGGCCGACCGGGTGGCGATCATGCGCCGCGGCGTGCTCCAGGACGTGGGCACACCGACCCAGGTGTACGGCCGGCCGGCGACGCTCTACGTCGCGGCGTTCCTGGGCAGCCCACGGATGAACCTGCTGGAGGCGTCGGTCTACGTCCATCTCGACCGGTACGTCACGCTCAACCTCGGTGACCAGTCGCTCTACCTGCCCTGGAACGACATCCGCAGTCGGGCGGTGGCGCACTACCACGGTGAGCGGATCGTGGTCGGCATGCGGGCCGAGGCGCTCACCCCGGTCGCACCCGACAGCCCCGGCGACGTGCTGCGCGGGCGGATCCGCTACCTGGAGCACCACGGGCACGAGTCCCTGGCGTTCCTCGACATCGGCGCGACCGCGATCGTGGTCGACGAGATGGGTGCTCCGCTCGACCCGCCGCCGGTCGGCCAACGCGGCCTACGCCGCTTCGGCTCGGTGATGCAGCGGCTCACCGGCAAGCCGGTGGACACGCAGGAGGCTCCGGCCAGTGGCGTCCAGACCAGCGTGCTCCCCGATCCGGGCCGGCACCACCGCCGCCCGGCGGAGCTGGCGGTGCGGCTGGCGCCGTACCCGGCGGTCAGCGCCGGTCACCCGCTCGCCGTCTCGGTACGGATGGACGCGCTGCACTTCTTCGACGAGCGTGGCGACCGGATCGACGTGGGTTGGCGCTGACGACGTCTGACCGTGCCCTGGCGGCGAAATCGCTGGTTGCCGGCCTGGTTACCGGTTAGTAACGTCAGGCCATGACTATCGACTCCCGCCAGGTGGCGGCCGGCATGCTGGAAGCGGTGCCGTTCGCTCGCACGCTCGGTATCGAGTTCGTCGAGGTGGCACCCGAGGCCGAGGGCGGCGTGCGGGCAGTCGTCCGGCTGCCCGACTCGGCGGCCACCCACAACCACATCGGCGGGCCGCACGCCGGTGCCATGTTCACCCTCGGCGAGACGGCCTCCGGCGCGGTCGTGCTGGCTGCCTTCGGGCAACTGCTCGACCGGGCCGTGCCACTGGCCGTCCGGGCCGAGATCGCCTACCGGAAACTCGCCATGGGGCCGGTGCTGGCCACCGCGCGACTCGGCCGGCCGGCGGCCGAGGTGACCGAGGAGTTGGCCGCCGGGCGACGACCGGAATTCCCCGTCGAGGTCCAGCTCACCACCGAGGACGGCAAACCGACCTCGGAGATGACAGTGATCTGGACGCTGCGACCGAACTGAAACGCCTCAGGGCGGCCGAAATGGGTTTGCGTGCCCAGCAGGGTGGATAGATTCGTACCGTGCTGGGCCTACCTGCTCACGTGACCGCCTGTCTCTTCGACCTGGACGGTGTGCTGACGCAGACCGCCCGCGTACACAACGCCGCCTGGACGCAGACGTTCGACGAGTTCCTCCGTCAGCGCGCAGCGACCTCCGGCGAACCGTTCCAACCGTTCGACCCGGGCCCGGACTACAACCGCTACGTCGACGGCCGCCCCCGGGCCGACGGCGTGCGGTCGTTCCTCGCCTCCCGAGGGATCGTGCTGCCCGAGGGCAGCCCGGACGACCCGCCGGAGGCGGAGACCGTCAACGGCCTGGGCAACCGCAAGAACGTCCTGCTGCTGCACCGTCTGCGTACCGCGGGCGTCGAGGTCTACCCGGGCTCGGTGCGGTACCTGAAGGCGGCGGCCGCTGCCGGCCTCCGCCGAGCCGTGGTCACCGCCAGCGCGAACGGGGGCGAGGTGGTCGCCGCCGCCGGGCTGGAGCCGCTGCTGGAGGCCCGGGTGGATGGGATCGTCGCGCGCACGCAGGGGCTGCGCGGCAAACCACAGCCCGACTCGTTCCTCGCCGGAGCCAGGCTGCTCGGCGTCGACCCGACGCAGGCCGCCGTCTTCGAGGACGCGCTCTCCGGGGTGGCCGCCGGCCGCGCCGGTGGCTTTGGCTACGTGGTCGGCGTCGACCGGGTCGGGCAGGCCGACGAGCTGCTGACCCACGGGGCCGACATCGTGGTGACCGACCTCGCCGACCTGCTCGACGCCGCGAACCCCCCGGCGCCGAACCGCACCGCCACCGACCCGCTCGCCGCCGAACGAGGCTCCGGATGATTCGGGAGCGCGCCTACCCGGTCGAGCCGTGGCACGTCCGGGAGACCCGGCTGGACATGGACGTGCTGGCCCAGTCCGAGTCGGTCTTCGCGCTCTCCAACGGGCACGTCGGCCTGCGGGGCAACCTCGACGAGGGCGAACCGCACGGCCTGCCCGGTACCTACCTCAACTCGTTCTACGAGCTGCGTCCGCTCCCGTACGCGGAGGCGGGCTACGGCTTCCCCGAGTCCGGGCAGACCATCGTCAACGTCACCAACGGCAAACTGATCCGGCTGCTGGTCGACGACGAACCGCTCGACGTGCGTTACGGCGAGCTGATCGCCCACGAGCGGATCCTCGACCTGCGGGCCGGCACGCTGCACCGGGAGCTGCACTGGCGCTCGCCCGCCGGCCGGGAGGTCAAGGTCCGCAGCACCCGTCTCGTCTCGTTCACCCAGCGGTCCGTGGCCGCCATCAGCTACGAGGTGGAGGCCGTCGACGGCCCGCTGCGGCTGATCGTGCAGTCCGAGTTGGTGGCGAACGAATCGCTGCCCGCGCAGAGCAAGGACCCCCGGGTCGCGGCGGTGCTGGAGTCGCCTCTCCAGGCCGAGGAGGAGCTGACCACGCCCGACGGCGGCCAGCTGATCCACCGCACGAAGGTCTCCGGTCTACGGGTCGCCGCCGCCATGGAGCACGAGGTGCACGGCCCGGACCACACCACCATCGAGTCCGAGGGTTACCAGGACTGGGTGCGGACCACGATCGCCTGCGTGCTCCAGCCCGGCGAGAAGCTGCGGGTGATCAAGTATCTGACGTACAGCTGGTCGAGTCGCCGGTCCCTGCCGGCGTTGCGCGACCAGGTCGGCGCGGCACTGGCCGGCGCCCGACTCGACGGATGGGACGGGCTGCACCGGGAACAGCGCAACTACCTCGACGCGTTCTGGGACGCCTCCGACGTGCTGGTCGAGGGCGACCCGGAGGTGCAGCAGGCGGTCCGGTTCGGGCTCTTCCACGTGTTGCAGGCCGGCGCGCGGGCCGAGCAGCGGCCGATCTCGGCGAAGGGGCTGACCGGCCCCGGTTACGACGGTCACGCCTTCTGGGACACCGAGATGTTCGTCCTTCCGGTGCTCACGTACACCCAGCCGAGCGCGGTGCGCAGCGCGTTGCAGTGGCGACACACCACGCTGGATTCGGCGCGGGAACGCGCCGAGACGCTCAACCTCAAGGGCGCCGCCTTCCCCTGGCGCACCATCGGCGGCCCGGAATCATCCGGGTACTGGCCGGCCGGAACGGCAGCCTTCCACATCGCCGCCGACATCGCCGACGCCGTGCGCCGCTACGTGATGGTCACCGGGGACACCCAGCTGGAACGGGAGATCGGGCTGGAGCTGCTGGTGGAGACCGCCCGGCTGTGGCGCTCGATCGGCCACCACGACCGGCACGGGCAGTTCCACATCGATGGTGTCACCGGCCCGGACGAGTACACCGCAGTGAAGAACGACAACGTCTACACCAACCTGATGGCGCAGCGGAATTTGCTCGCCGCCGCCGAAGTGGTCATGCGCCACCGGGACGAGGCGTTCCACCTCGGGGTCACCGACGAGGAGGCCGCGAGCTGGCGGGACGCCGCCACCTCGATGCACGTCCCGTACGACGATGAACTCGAGGTCCACCAGCAGGTCGAGGGCTTCACCCGACTCCAGGAATGGGACTTCACGCACACACCGGCGGAGAAGTACCCGTTGCTGCTGCACTACCCGTACTTCGAGCTGTACCGCAAGCAGGTGGTGAAGCAGGCAGACCTGGTCCTCGCCATGCACTGGCGGGGAGACGCCTTCACACCCGAGGAGAAGGTGCGCAACTTCCTCTACTACGAGCGCCGCACCGTACGCGACTCGTCGTTGTCGGCGTGCACCCAGTCGGTGCTCGCCGCCGAGGTGGGCCACCCCGAACTCGCGCACACCTACCTGCGTGAGGCCGCGTTGATGGACCTGCACGACCTCAACGAGAACACCCGCGACGGCGTTCACATGGCGTCGTTGGCCGGCGCGTGGCTTGCCCTGGTCAGCGGGTTCGGCGGTCTACGCGACCACGACGGCGAGCTGTCCTTCGCCCCCCGGCTCTCCAGCCGACTCAGCCGGTTGGAGTTCTCGCTCCAGTGGCGGGGGCTGTCGCTGCGGGTGGATGTCCGGCCGCACCAGACGACGTACTCGCTGCGACACGGCGGCCCGGACGACGTGGTGGAGCTGCGCCACCACGACCAGGTGCTGCGGGTGACCTGCGACGAGCCGGTGACGGTACCGGTGCCGCCGGCCGAGCCGTCCGGCCCGCCGCCCGAGCAGCCACCGGGCCGGTCCCCGCTGCTGCGGTTGCCCGAACGCGAACAGTGACGGGCGGGGCGGTCAGTACGCGGCGAACGCCACCGCGCCGGTGACCATGTCCTTGATCGAGGGACCGGAGAGGTATTCGGCGCCACCGGTGGAGACCTGGATGATGCCGT